>JAURLT010000119.1 GCA_030831085.1 Gammaproteobacteria bacterium | reverse complement strand
GAGCCCGCCGCGATGCCGTAATGCTTGAGGAACGCCTCACCGACCAGGTGGGGCGGTTGACCGAACTGCGGGCCGATACCGAGGTTGGTGTCCGGCTCCCGGTAGTGGACGGGCAGTAACTGGCCGTGGCTGTCCGTGATGTGCAGCAGCGAAACGTTGCCGAAGCGTGGCAGGTCGTAGTTGAGCTGCGCTCCCGCCCGGCCCGACCACAAGCCGGCGGCATAGGCGGCGCCCAGTGCGGCAAGGAACTCCCGGCGATCCATGCTCAGCGCCCCGGCGCGCCCGCGTCCCCGGCAGGTTCGGCGTTAACCGGCGACTCCGGATCCAGCAAGAGGGCCACCAGGTCGGCGATGTCCTGTTCGCCCAGGATGCCCTGCGTCCCGAAGCGGGGCATGATGCTGCAGGGGACGTATGCCTGCGCGTTGTAGATCTTGGTCCAGGTATAGCGTTGGATGAACTCGCTTTGTCCGCGCAGTCGACCGTAGCCGAGCAGGGTCGGGCCGAGCGTGCCGTAGCCAATTTCCTCCGGCGCCATCTGGTGGCAGGCGTAGCAGTTGCCGCCGTTCCTGGTATCCGGCGCATCCGAGTGCTGCAGCCCACGCCCATTCTGGGCGAGCGCCTCGCCCCGCTTCCAGTCGCCCATCAGCTGGCCGTCGGCAGGAAAGCGCACGCTATCCGTTGCGCGCTTGAGGAGTGCGGCCGCCTCCTCGCCTTCCGGCAGGTTGCGAGTGCGGATACAGGTGGCCTGGGTCTGGTCTGGCACCAGGCGGGCCGCCCAGGCCTCGTCCTGCGGCCGGAAGGATTCCAGGGCGGCCGGGGGCAAGCTGGCCGAGGGCTCGGCGGCGTCGGCCACCGTAAGCGGCAGGGCAAGGCAGGTCACGGTCGATGCGAGAAACCAACCGGCCACCCCGCGAAACGTATTGATATTGATCATTGAGCGTCCCCTGTGAACCGCGGTTTCCTTATAGAAGAGCGGGTCGACACCCGCAACTATAGTTGAGGGATTTGTAAATTAGAATTTACTGAAATATTATCAGAACGCAAGTTGTACAAATGCTGACTACGGGGGACACATGTCAGATCAGCACTTCGGCGCCCATGCGGCGCATCTGCACGCGGCGCCGCGGCCGTTCTGGCCGCCACTGGCGGCTGGTATTGCGCTCGGTCTCGTCTTGCTCGCGACCTTCCTGTTCACGGGCCACGGCCTCGGTGCGACCGGGTTCTTCACCCTCGCGGCCGCCTGGGTAGGCATGCAGGCCGCTCCCGCTGCCACGGCGGCCAACGAATACCTCTCGCCCATGGCGGGGGCGGGCGCGCTAAGCGGCAGCTGGATCACCTGGCAGGTGGTCGGGGTCATCCTGGGCGGTTTCCTGGCGGCAGCCACGGCGGGTCGGTTCCACGTACAGGTGGAAGGCTCTCGCAAGTACGGGGCCGGCCGCAGGCTGCTGCTGGCGCTTGCGGGCGGCATGTTGGCCGGCTTCGGGGCACGCCTGGCTACCGGCTGCACCAGTGGTCTGGGCCTCTCCGGCAGCGCCACGCTGGCGGTAGCAGGCTTCGTATTCCTGGGTGGGTTCTTTGTGGCGGGGCTGCTGGTCAGCCGGCTGCCGCTGTTGCGCAAATAGTTCTGCCACGATTCTTTGGGGAGAAAACAATGATCAAGGCCAACAAGATTCTCGGTTTGCTGGGCCTGTCTGCTGGGCTTGCCAGTGCGCCGGCGCTGGCCACGGACGGTTACTTCGCGCATGGCTATGGCGCTGCCTCCAAGGGCATGGCCGGGGCCAGCTTCGCAGTCAGCGGGCATGGCTTTGCCGGTGCCAACAACCCGGCCACCGCGGTGGAGAATGGGGACGATCTCCAGGGTGGGATTGAGTGGTTCAGCCCGAAGCGTTCAGCTTCGCGGAGCGGCAGTGCCTTCCTGGACGGAAGCGTTGACAGCGGCCGCGAGGACTTCATGGTTCCGGAGTTCTCGTGGAATCGGATGGTAGGCGAAGACTCGGCCTGGGGTGTGACGCTCTACGGCAATGGCGGCATGAACACCACCTATGACGGCGGGCAGCTGGACTGTGGCTTCGGCCCCAACACCGCTAACCTGCTCTGCGGTGGCGGCCGACTGGGCGTCGACCTGGCGCAGCTGATCATCGCACCGACCTTTGCGCACCGGATCGCGCCGGGGCATTCCATCGGCATCGCGCCCCTGCTGGGCTACCAGAAGTTCAAGGCCTTCGGCCTGCAGGCCTTCGATAATCCCCCGGGCTTCCCGCCGTTCACCGGCAGCCCCGGCAATGTCACGAACAAGGGCTACGATGAGGCGATGGGCGCGGGCATCCGCCTGGGTTATCACGGGCAGTTCGGTGGCTTCGGGGTCGGCCTGACCTGGGCCTCGAAGATCAACATGAGCAAGTTCAGCAAGTACAAGGGCTTGTTCGCCGAGCAGGGAGGTTTCGACATTCCTTCCAACTACGGCCTCGGCGTGTCATGGCGTGGCGAATCGCTGCTGTTGGCGGCGGACGTGCTGAAAATCGAGTACTCAGGTGTCCGGTCGGTCGGGTTGCCGAGCCTGCCTATGGCCCCTCTGGGCGCAAAAAATGGTCCTGGTTTTGGCTGGAAGGACGTGACCGCCGTCCGGGTGGGCGCAGAATGGCAGGCGACCGACACCCTGAAATTGCGAGTGGGCTACAACAAGTCGGACAACCCGATCACTCCGGCCGACGTCACTTTCAACATCCTGGCACCGGGCGTGGTCCGCGATCACTACAGCGTAGGCTTCGCCTGGGATGCGACGGACAGTCTGACCTTCCAGGTGGCTGCCTCGCATGCCAAGAAAGAAACGGTCACCGGTAGTTCGCTGTTCAACCTGGTCTTCGGCCCGGGCTTCGGTGGTAACGAAACCATTTCCCTGAGTGAGAACATGGTGACCCTGTCGGTGGCCAAGCGCTACTGATCGGCTCGCACCAAGGAGGACGACAATGGATACAGGCATCATCGTTTCGGGGCTCCTGTGCGGAGTGCTGTTCGGTTACGTGCTGGAAAACGCTGGCTTTGGCAGCGGCTGCAAGCTGCAAGCTCAGTTCCAGTTGCGCGACTGGTCGGTATTCAAGGTGATGTTTCCCGCCGTCCTGGTAGCCGCCATCGGGCTGGAGGCGCTCCGCAGCTTTGGGCTGCTGCAGCCCGAGTCGCTGTATATCCCGACCACCGCGCTGTGGCCGATGCTGCTGGGAGGTGGACTGGTCGGTGCGGGTATGGCGGTAGGTGGCTACTGCCCTGGCACTTCGGCCGTGGGCTTTGCCTCGGGACGAGTCGATGCACTCGTGTTCCTCGTGGGGTTGGTAGCCGGCACCTGGGTGTTCGCACTGGCCTTCCCCGGACTCGAGGGCTTCATGTCTGCGGGGCAGGGGCCGGATCGTCAGACGCTCGGCGACCTGCTAGGGGTGTCGAACTGGGTGGTGCTTGCAGCCCTGGTGGCCGCGGCGGCCGGCGGCTTTTTCTTCGGCGGTCGCATGGAGCGCTCGGGCCCCGGACCAGTGACGGTCGAGGAAGCCCTGGGAGACGGGCGATGAGCCGCCAGAAGAGGGCCCGGCGGGCCAACCACCTGGCTGTCATTGCCGCGAGCGTCGTGCCGGCCCTGGCCGCCGTGTCGGGCGCCGTGGCGCAGTCCAATCCCTGTGCACCTTGCCGACCGCGCCGCGAGGCGGCCCCAGAGGAAAAGTGCAAGTCCAGTAATCCTTGCGCACCCTCTGCGAAGTGCGAGGCGGAAAATCCCTGCGCACCGGCGAAAAAGCCTGCCAACCCCTGTGCGCCCGCGAAGAAGCCCGCCAATCCCTGTGCCCCCGCGAAGCCCAAGAATCCCTGCGCGCCGGGATAAGACGTGAGCAGGCAGGCGGCTGACCGACGTCGTCGCCAGGAATTGCGCTGGGCCAAACAGGGGCTCAGCGCGATTCACTTGCTGCTGCCGGATGGCGAGCCCTCCAGGGTCGGTGCGCATTACCCGCCCGGGGATGTGACGGATGCCCGCCTGGGCACTTCCTTTTACTATCACTCGCACGGCCCTGCGGAGCGTGGCCGCATGGCTGGCGAGCACGGGCACTTCCACCTGTTTGCGCGACCCTCGGGACGCCTGCTGCACGTGGTGAGCATTGCAGTGAGTCCGCTCGGTCAACCGCTGGCCTTTACACAAGTCAACGGCTGGGTCACCGGCGAGGCGCTCTGGTCCACCACCCTGCGCCTGCAGTGGTTGCGCCGTTGGCAGGTTGCCGCGTCAGGTGCTGCCGGCGCTGTGGCTCGCTGGTTGAGGGCACTGCTCGATGAACACGATCAGCTGTTGCGTCGCCTGCTGCGGTTGCGGCAGGACCGGCTGAGCGCGTTGGCGCAGGGCCGGCCCCTGGAGCGGGCCATGCAGGATCGTCGAACCTATACCCTGGCCAGCCTTGCCGTGCCGCAGGCAGGGCTGGCCCTGATCACCCGGAGGTAGACCAAGATGAAGAAGATGCTGGCTGTGGCCGCGACGGGACTGCTCGCTTGCTTGCAGGGTACTGCCCTCGCTGAGGCGTCTTTGCCTGGGCCGGTGGT
>JAURLT010000021.1 GCA_030831085.1 Gammaproteobacteria bacterium | reverse complement strand
GGTGGGCTGCCGGGTCCCTCGCGCTGGTGGCCCTGGTGACCGCAGCCGTGTATTGGCTGCCAGACTGGGCCGAGCGGCGCGCCGCAACAACGGCTGCCGAGGCGGCGGCGGCTGCAGCCTCCCAAGCCGAGGCTGCGCGCCAGCTCGCAGCAGAGACGGCCGCCAGGACCCAGGCCCGCCAGGCCGCAGAGGTGGCCAGGACCGCCCATGCTGAAGCCAAGGCGCGTCTCGATGCCCAGCCCTCGGCCCTGTGGGCTGCCGCGCTGCTGGCGGAAGCTAGGGAGCGTGCTGCCGCAGCTGTGACTGCCATGGATCTCGGCGAGTTCGAGCGGGCGAGGGAGAGCTGGATGGCGGCGTCGCAAACGCTGGCGGCAGTGGAAGCGGGTCGCGACGCGGCGCTGGCGGAGGCCCTCGCCGCCGGGGCGGATGCCTTGTCTCGGGGCGATACCCTCGCCGCGTCGAGGGCCTTCGACCTGGCCGCAGCCATCGACCCGGGCAGTCCGGCCGTTGCCCGTGGGCAGGCGCGGGTGGCGACTCTCGACGAAGTCTTCGCCCGTCTGGACGAGGGCGCGCGAGAGACAGCAGAGGGACGTTTTCGCCCTGCGTTGGCCGCCTATCAGGAGGCCCTGCGCCTGGATGCCGAGGCCCCGGGCGCTGAAGCAGCCATTCGTCGCATCAGGGAGCGAGAGGCGGGAGACCGGTTCGCCATGGCCATGGCGGCCGGCCTCGAGGCGCTCGCTGACGGTCGGCTTGAGTCGGCGCGAGATCAACTTGAGCGGGCGGCCAGTTTGCGGCCGGATGCCGCCGAGCCCGGGGCTGCGCTGCAGCAGTTGAACAGCCTCGAATTGGACCGACGGCTGCAGGCGGCCGTGCTCGCGGCAGGGGGCGCGGAGCGCGAGGAGGACTGGGCAGAGGCTCAACGCAGGTGGCAGGAGGCGGTGACCCTGCAGCCCTCGTTGGAGGCCGCTCGTGAGGGAGTGCGCCGCAGCGACCTGCGCCGCGCGCTGGCCGACAGGTTCGATGCGCTGCTCGGTGATCCGGAGCGGCTGTGGACGCCGGCCGGGCGCAGCGAGGCCGTCAAGCTGCTGGCCGAGGCGGGCAAGGCACCGGCACCGAGCCGGAGACTCGCGGCACTGGCGGCAGACTTGTCGGAGAAACTCGATGCTGCGGAGCGCCCGATCCGCGTGACGCTGCAATCAGACGGGCTGACGGATGTCGTGGTGTATCGGGTCGGCCGGCTTGGCGCGTTCCAGTCCCGTGAAGTCGAAGTCGTGCCGGGGCGTTATTCGGTGGTAGGCACGCGCTCCGGTTTTCGCGATGTACGGGTCGAGCTGGAGGTGCGACCGGGTGAGGGCGTATCTCCATTGGTGGTGCGCTGCGAGGAACCGATCTGATGTCGCTGCGGGTTGTCGAACCACTGGGCGTGCGCGACTTCGGCGGCACTGAGCTGCCGCTCAAGCTCGGCGGTGCGGGTGCCGACCTGTTGCTGCCCGGGGCCGTGGCCGGGTCGGTGGTTGCGCTTGTCGACCTGAAAAACGGGCAGCTCGTCATCGAGGATCCGCGCAGCGGCGTAGTGCAATTCCTCGCGCCCGGCCAACAACTCGAGCTTGGCGGCGCCACGCTGGGGCTAGGCGAGGAGGGAGGGCTGCCTTGCCTCACCCTGTCTCACGATGCCCTGGACCGTACCCTGCCGCCCGAGGGCGTTACGGCCCAGGGCCCCGAGCACGAGCAAGAGCCCGAGTGGATTCCAGTCGAGGTGCTGCCTTACCAGCCGCGGCAGGCCGCGCGTCACACTGCCAGGCAATCCCTGCCCTGGGCCCGCATTGCTGCCGGCGTCGGGGCCCTGGTGGTGTTGGCACTGCTCGGGGTGCTGCTGGCCTCGGTGGCGGTCAGCGTGCGGACCACTCCCGCAGTCACCGACCTCGAGGTGGAGTTCCGCGGAACCTGGCTCGACGTTGGGGTAGGGGGGCGATACCTGGTGCTGCCTGGCCGCTACACGGTGGAGGTGGAAGCGGCGGGCTTCGCACCGGCCCGCGTGGAGGCCGAAGTCCAGCGTGGGCCGGACCAGGTTCTGATGGTGCCGCTGGTGCGTTTGCCGGGACGCCTCGAAGTGGACACCGCCGGCGTGAAGGCTCGCCTAACGGTGGATGGACGCCCGGCGGGCGAACTGCCTGGCACGCTGGAGATTGCCGCCGGGACCCGCGAACTGCTGGTGGAGGCAGATCGATACCTTGAGCACAGGGAGACAGTCGAGATCCTCGGCGGCGGGGAACTGCAGCAGTTGGCCGTTACGCTGACTCCGGCCTTTGCGCCAGTACGCATCGAGTCCACTCCTGCGGGAGCGCGGGTGACGGTTGACGGGACGGAGCTGGGCGTAACGCCCTACGAAGCGGATCTCGATGCCGGTCGACACGACTTGAGCCTGGCCTACCCTGGCTATCGCGACTTCGTCAGCCCGTTCACGGTCCGGGGTGGGGAGCCTTTGACGATAGGCCCGATCGAGTTGGGACGTCCGGACGCGACACTCAGGGTGACGACCGAGCCGATCGGTGCAGACGTCACGCTGGCGGGCCGTTACCGCGGCAAGTCGCCGCTGGTGCTGACGCTCTCGCCGGGCATCGAGCAGGAAGTGACGGTGAGCCGCGCCGGTTACGCCAGCGCCGAACGGTCAGTCAGGCTGGGGTCCGGCGAGCAGGGCCGGCTGACGGTGCGACTCGAGCCGGTGTTGGGTGAAATTCGCGTGCGCGGCCAGCCCGAGGACGCCGAGCTGCTGGTCGATGGCAGGTCCCGCGGCGCGGCCAACCAGGTGCTGCAGCTGCCCGCCGCGCCGCACCGGATCGAGGTGCGTAAGGAAGGTTATGCCAGCTTCGAGACCACGGTCACTCCGACCAGCGGTCTCGCCCAAACGGTTGAGTTCAAGCTGACGACGCCGGAGGAAGCGCGAGCGGCGCGGCTGCCGGCGAGCGTCAAGACCGGGTTGGGCCAGGAACTGAAGCTGGTCCGGGGTGGCCGTTTCGTCACGGGTAGCCCGCGGCGGGAGCCGGGGCGCAGGTCCAACGAAGCCGAGCGCACGGTGGAGCTGAAGCGGCCCTTCTATCTCGGTGTACGGGAAGTCAGCAATGCCGAGTTCCGCGCCTTCCGTGCCGAGCATGCCTCCGGTATCCACCGCGAGGAGTCGCTGGACCTCGATCGCCAGCCGGTGGTGCGGGTTGGCTGGCAGGACGCTGCGGCGTTCTGCAACTGGCTCTCCGCGCGGGACGGCCTGCCGCCGGCCTACGTGGCGAAAAACGGGCGCCTGGAGCTGGCGCAACCGGTGACCACCGGGTACCGCCTGCCGACCGAGGCCGAGTGGGAATTCGCGGCGCGCTTCGATGGCCGTGCGGCCACGCGCAAGTACCCCTGGGGAGACGCCCTGCCGGTGGCCGCCCGCTCCGGCAACTACGCCGACCAGTCGGCGATCTACCTGACGGCCGTGGTGATCAGCGGCTATGAAGATGGATATCGCATCTCGGCTCCCGTCGGCAGCTATGCTGCGAACCCGCTCGGGATCCAGGACCTCGGTGGTAACGTTCAGGAGTGGACCACCGACCGCTATTCCATCTATGTGACCGATGCCTCGAGCAGCTTCGTGGACCCGGTGGGACCCGAATCCGGGGACGCCTGGGTGGTGCGCGGGGCGAGTTGGCTCACGGGCCGCACCCCCGAGTTGCGCCTGGCCTGGCGCGACGGTGCGGCGGTGGGCCGACAGGACCTGGGCTTCAGGATTGCCCGTTACGCTGAATGAGGACTCTGATCGTGCGAATTGCCCTGCTCCTGACCGGCGCCCTGCTGTTCGCCACGCCCTCATGGGCCCAGCAGGCCGCTACTGAATCGGCGCCCGCCAAGCCCAAGGCTGCGGAGCCCGCTGCCGAGGCGGCGGTCGATACGCCGCCGCCCGCCGCGACCGGCCCTACCCCGCAGCGCTTCGCTCCCTCGGAGGAGGTGCGCGCGGATTTTGCAGTTTCCTTTCCCATCGACATCTAAACCATGAAAAAAAACCAACCTGGTGAGTTTCTCTTCAGCCTCTTCACGCTGCTTGCGGCCGTGATCGTGGTGCATGCCATCTGGGTGGCCATCGTGCGGCCCAATGCGCGGGCCGTCATGGAGGCTCAGGCCGCTGCCATGCAGTCCGATCCCGACTACGTCCCGGAGCGCTCGGTGTGGGTCATCATCAAGGACTATGAGCAGGAGACCTGCCTGATCCTGATGCTGTGGGCCATCGGCATCATCGCCTACAAGGCCAATGCGACCCGCCGCGAGCGGCAGGCGCTCGAGCAGGACCTGGTGCAGGTGCCGGAGGGCATGCGCATCCTGCCGGAGGATACGCGCGAGTACATCCGCCAGTTGGAAGGGCTGGGCGCGGTCAGTCAGGGCATGCTCACGGTGCGTGCGCTGCGCACGGCACTCGGCCGCTTTGGGGCCACCCGCAACGTGCAGGACGTGTCCGAGGCAGCGCACGCGGTGGTGCAGTCCGAGGCCGAGCGGCTGGACTCCGAGCTGTCGATGGTGCGCTACATCGCCTGGGCCATTCCGGCAATCGGCTTCATTGGCACGGTCCGCGGCATCGGTGATGCGCTTGCCGAGGCGCACAAGGCGGTGACGGGCGACATAGCCGGCGTCACTGCCGGCCTTGGCGTGGCCTTCAATTCGACTTTCTTTGCCCTGATGCTCTCGTTGGTCCTGATGTTCCTGCTGCACTCGCTGCAGCTGGCCCAGGAGCGCCTGGTGCTGGATTCCGGGAACTACCTGGACGAGCGCCTGCTGAGGCATCTGCAGGTTCGCTGAACATGGCGAGGCTGGTCATCGAAGTGGTCGACGCCGGGCTCTCGGCCTGGCAGGACGGCGAACTGCTTGCCGGGCCCAGCCCCGGCGTGGCGCTGCTCGACCCGGCCGGCCTGGTGCTGGGCAGCGAGGCCGTCGCCCAGCAGCGCCTGCGGCCGGTACAGGCCTTCGATCGCTTCTGGTCCGAGCTCGATGCCGACACCCTGCCACGCCCGGTGGCTGGCGCGCAGACCCGCGCGGACCTGGCCTTCCTTCACCTGCAGCGCTTCCTGCAGGCCCTGCCCTCCAGTGAAGGTCGCGAGACGGTGCTGGCGGTGCCGGGCAGCCTCAGGCCGCGCCAGCTGGGTTTGCTGGCGGGTGTGGCCGCTGCGGCTGGCCTGCAAACCGTCGGCTTTATCGACCTGGCCGTGGCGGCGGCCGCCACCGTGCCTGCGCACCCGCGGGTGTTGCATCTCGATTTGCACCTGCATCAGGCCGTCCTCACCGAACTCGGCGGTCGGCAGTCGCTGCGTCGCGGCCGGGTCGAGTTGGCGCCGCGGGTGGGGCTCAGGTCCCTGCACGAGAGCTGGGCCCGCTGGATCGCCGGCTCCATGGTCGGTCGAACCCGTTTCGATCCGCTGCACCATGCGGCCAGTGAGCAGTCGCTGATGGACAGACTGCCTGAGTGGCTGGAACTGCTTGAGCAGTGCGAGGAGGTGGAGGCGGCCATCGACTCGCCGCACGGATCCATTGCGGCACCTTTCACCCGCGAGGACGCCCTGCTCGCCGCGGAGGCGTTCTATGCCCAGCTGGTAGAGCTGGTGCGTAGCCAGCTGCGAGGCGAGCCTGTCACCTTGCTGCTGGAGCACCGCACCCGCAGCTTGCCTGGACTGGCCGAGCGGCTGGCTTCGTTGCCGGGCGTGGAAGCCCGACGTCTCGAGCCCGGGGCAGTGGCGCGAGGTGCGGCCCAGTGCCCTGGAATGGGCGAGGGGAGCCTGCAGATCGCCCTGCCGCGTAGCCTGCCCGTGACTCCGGAGCTGGTATCCGCGGCGGTGCCAGCGAGTGCACCTACCCACCTTCTGCATGCCGGCCAGGCTTATCGGTTGCAGGAGGGAGAACTCTGCGTGGGGCTCGACCCTGCGGGAGACCGGCAGCTCCGTCTTGGGGGACGCCCCGCCGGAGTGTCCAGACAGCACTGCCGCCTGGTGGCCAGTGCGGGTCGCGTCGAGCTGCTGGATGACAGCCGTTACGGTACCTGGGTCAATGGCCGGCGCGTGCAGGGCAGCGTGCTGCTCGCACCGGGCGACAAGCTCAGGGTTGGCACTCCCGGCCTGATCCTCGACCTGATCGAGGTGGAGTAAGCCATGGCGCGCCGCCGTGCAGAGGCCTGGAGCATGTCCTTCCTGGACGTGATGAGCTGCGGGCTCGGCGCGGTGGTGCTGCTCTACACGATCATCAGTGCCCAGTCCGGGCTTGCCCGGATCAAGGAAACGGAGGACATGAGTGCGGAGTCCAGTCGCCTCGAGCAGCAGGTGCTCGAGGGTTATAAGCACCTCGCCGAACTGCAGAACGCCCTGGCGAGTACCGATCAGGAGCGCGTCCGCGCCGAGGGACTCGCACGCGAAGTACTGCAGCGGCTGACCGAGACCCGCGAGGAGCTCTCGAAATTCGAGTTCGATACGCTGGCCCGGCGCGAGAGCCTGGAGCGGCTGAAAGCCGACCTGAAGTCGCTGGAGGAAGACACTCGCCGCCTGCGCGAGTCGGCCGAGGAAACCCAGACCGGGACCCGCGTCCGCAGCGTGTCCGGGGACGGCGACCGTCAGTACCTGACCGGACTCAAGGTGGGGGGGCAGCGGGTGCTGGTGCTGGTGGACGCCTCGGCGAGCATGCTCGATGAGACCGTGGTGAACATCCTGCGAATGCGCAACATGTCAAACGACCGCAAGCTGCGCTCGGCCAAGTGGCAGCAGGCCATCGGTACCGTTGACTGGGTCTCGGCACAGCTGCCGCCGGAAGCGAAGTTCCAGCTCTATGCCTTCAATACCCGCGCATGGTCGCTGGTGCCCGGCAGCAACGGCCGCTGGGTCGAGGCACAGGATGCCGAGGCCATGGGTCGCGCGCTGAAGGCGCTTCGGGAGACGCCCCCGGAGGGCGGCAGCAGCCTGATCAATGCCTTTGCCGTGATCCGTCAGCTGGATCCGGCCCCGGATAACGTGATCCTGGTGACCGACGGCTTGCCCACCCAGGACGACAAGCCGCCCACCTTCAAGAAACTGGTCGACTCCGGCGACCGCGAGGAGTTCATGCAGCGGGCGGTCCGCTCGCTCGGGCCGCGACCGCCGCCTGTCAACGTCGTGCTCCTGCCCATGGAGGGCGACCCGCAGGCCCCGACCTGGTTCTGGCGGCTGGCGCAGGCTTCCGGCGGCGCCTTCCTGAGTCCTCCGGAGGACTGGCCGTGAAGCGCCGCGAGCGACGCTCTACCGAGGTCTTCAGCATGTCCTTCCTGGACGTGATCAGTTGCGGCTTTGGGGCCATCATCCTGCTGCTGGTCCTGAACGAAGTGGGTGAGCCGCTGCAGCTTGAACAGTCGAAGGAGGATCTGGATGCCCAGGTCCGTGCCATGCAAGAGGAGCTGTACGAGATCCGCGGCACTTCGGACGTGCTCGAGCGGGAACTGCGGGCACGGGTCGAGCAGCTCTCCGAGGAGAAGACGCGGGTCGCCCGCTTGCGCGGTGACCTCTCCGAGGTGGAGGGCGAGTTCGCTGCCACCCGCGCGGAGGGCGAGACGCTGGAGACACTGCAAGGCACCTTGTCCTCGGCCCGCCAGTCGCTGACCGAAGAAATGAAGCGACTGCTCGGCAGCGATTTCCGCCGCAGCGTTGACCAGCCCATCGGCGGCATCCCGGTGGACAGCGAGTACGTGATCTTCATCGTCGACACCTCGGGGTCGATGCAGACCTTCAGCTGGCAGCGTGCCCAGCAGAAGATGCGGGAGGTGCTGGACATCTATCCCAAGGTCAAGGGCATCCAGGTCATGGACGACGAGGGCGGCTACATGTTCAGCGAGTACCGGGGCAAGTGGATCCCGGATTCGCCCGCACGCCGAAAGGCCATTCTGGAGGTCTTCCGGCGCTGGCAGTCGTTCTCAAACTCTAGCCCTGTGGAGGGTATCGTGGCGGCGATCCGCACCTTTTATTCGCCGGAGAACCGCATCAGCATCTATGTGTTCGGCGACGAATTCACCGGGCCGTCGATCCAGGATGTCGTGGATACGGTCGAGCGCATCAATCGCAAGGACCGCTCCGGCCAGCCGAGGGTGCGGATCCATGCCATCGGCTTTCCGCTGGGCCCCAATGTGCCGCAGTACACCAGCGTGCGTTTTGCCACCCTGATGCGCATACTCTGTGCCCGGAACGGTGGTACTTTTGTCGGCCTGACCGACGATTCCTTCGGGGGCGGCCGTCGCGGATGATGAGTGGAACCAACAGGACTGCGTGGCTGGTGATCGGGCTGGCGCTGCTGGCCGGCTGTGGGGGCGTGCGAGTGACCCCGGTGACCAGCCTGCCGGCGCCGCTCGTGGAGCAGGAACCGGTCACCATAGGCGTGCACTACCCTGAGGAGTTCAGGAACTTCACCCACAGCGAAGAGCGCTATCAGGTCAAGTACGAGGCCGTCTTGGGTGCCGCGCACGTGGCCAAGCTCGACCGCCTGCTTGGCGCCATGTTCCAGCAGGTGCTCAACGTCGACGATCCCGCGGCGGGCGACTCCCGCGTGCGCTTCACCCTGGTGCCGAGTTTTGAGGACTATGCCTTCCTGACGCCGCGGGACGTGGCCGGCGAGAGCTACATCGTGACCATCCGCTACCGGATCGACGTCTACTCGCCCGAGGGCCAGCGGCTCGATGGCTACGTGCTCACCGGTTACGGTCGCCAGAAAAGCGGTGCGATGTCGGGCGCCGATCCCATGAAGCGCGCGACCGAGCTGGCGATGCGTGACGCAGCGGCCAAGGTCGCCACGGAACTGCTCACCCAGGACACCGTCAAGGCGCTGCTGGGACAGGCCGTCGAGACTCAGCTTTCTGTGGGTTCCGACTCCCCCTCGGGAGACTGACCCGGTTCAGCGATCGCGAACCAGGTCTCGGTAAAGGGTAAGGCCGGTTCATCCACCGGCGCACCGGCATCGAAACGTGGCCTGAACCAGGCCCTGCCCAGCGCGCGGACCAGGGTGTTGGTCTGACTTTCGTCGAGCGCCGATTCCACCACGGTCACCGCGGTGACCTCGCCGGTTGGGGCGATGGCCAGCTCCACGCGCACGGATCTCGCCTCGGTGACCACGCCGTCGCGGTCCCGGTTGCGGGTGGCAGCATTGGGCGGCCGGTAGTGCAGCGGGAGCGGGACCGACAGGGGGTTCGCTGCACCTCCCTGGGCCTCCGCCTCGGCCAGCAGGGGCCAGGCCCGCTGGTAATAGGGCAGTGCCACCTCGGGCCGATGGGCCGTCGTGTACCAATCGCCAAGTTCCATGAGCACCCGCGCCAGCACCTCGGGCGGCGGGTCGCTGCTGGCCTCAAGCAGTTCCAGGGCCTTGAGGGCCGCCTTCTCCCCATCATCGTCGAGCCGGACCGCAATGTAGCGGGCCGGCAGGCTCGTGCCAGCCTCGTAGCGTCCGGCAAAGGGGTCCTCAGCATTGGCCTCGGCAATCGATTCCGGGTCGAGCGAGTACTGGAGCCGGTAGGTGCGGGCGATGGCAATCAAGCCGTCGATGGTGGCTACGTTGAGGCTGCCGCCCTCTGCGGAGCCGACCCTGACGACCTGCCCCCACAAGGCCCGAGACGAGACATAGCGTCCCTTGGCTTCCAGCCAGCGGGCCAGCTCCAGGGTGGCCGGCAGGGTCCGCGGATCGTTCACGCCGTACTCGCGCTGCACGATCTTGAGCGCGTAGCGATGTTGCTGTTCCACCTGCGTATCGGCTCCGAGGGCCTCAAAGCTGCGAGCCAGGGGATCCAGCAGCTCGAGTTGGCGGAGGTTGAACAGGCCCTCGGCGCGACGGCTGATGGCCACCGCCCGCTGTAGCGACTCGGCGGCGAGCGCATGCTGGTCGCCTGCCGCCTGCACTGCAGCGAGGCCCGCCAGCGGCGAGATCAGGCGACGCGACGCGATACCCTCGGTGGCCTCCAGCAGTTCCAGGGAGCGCCGGAAACTGGCCTCGGAACCGGCCAGGTCGCCGGTGCGGAACTGCACTACGCCCAGGTTGTTCCAGGCCGTGGACATGCGCTCGTTGTCCACCCCAGCGGCCTCCATGAGGCGGACCAATTGATCAGCCAGGGCCAGGGCCTCGGGAAACTGGTTGGCCGCAAACGCGCGCTTGAAGTCGTCGTAAACCGCCTGACGCTCGGATTCGCTCGGAACCTCGCCATGGGCGGCCAGGTTGGCAATGCAAAGCAGCAGAACGGACAGCAGCCTCGGCATGCCCCGAGCATGACCCGACCAGCCGCCCGAGACAAGCCTCAACCGGGCTTGTGGAAGCGATAGTGCGACACCAGCCACTGCTCGCCGTGCTGATAACCCCACAATTCGGCGCAGGACATGAAGAATACCCGCCAGTAGACCCACCAGCGCCGCGCCTGGGTGGGGCCGTAGGTCTCGGCGAACAGCGGCATCAGCTCGTCGCGGGCCGCATCCATCCGTGACAGCCAGTCTTCGGCGGTGCGCTGGTAATGGGTTCCGTCCACCTGCCAGTGCGATTCGATGCGCAGGTCCCGCTGGAAGTACAGCAGCAGGTCGTCGGAGGGCATGATCCCGCCAGTGAAAAAATACCGGGCCATCCAGTCCGAGGCGTCGCGGACCTCGAAGGGGTAGGCGCAGTCACGGTGGGTGAAGATGTGCACGAACAGCGTGGCGCCGGGCTTCATCCAGCCCGCGATCCGGCCCATCAGTGTTTCGTAGTTGCGCATATGCTCGAACATCTCGACCGAGACCACGCGATCGAACTCGCCCTGGGGCAGTTCGAGCTGGTTCATGTCGCAGGTGATGACCTCGAGATTGGTCAGTCCGCGGCGGGCGGCCTCGCCATCGATGTACTGCTTCTGGGTACGGGAGTTGGAGACCACCGTGATGCGCGAGGCGGGAAAATGGGCGGCCATCCACAGCGACAGGGAGCCCCAGCCGCAACCCAGCTCTAGGATGCGGTCCCCGTCCTGCAGGCCGGCCCGCTCGGCAGTGAGGGCGAGCATGGCGGCCTCTGCTTCATCCAGGCTGGTGGTGCCCGATGGGTACAGGCAACACGAGTACTTGAGGTGCCGTCCCAGCACCCGCTGGTAGAACGCCGTGGGCACCTCGTAGTGCTGCTCGTTGGCATCCGCCGTGTTGACGGCGATGGGGCTCGCCCGCAAACGCTGGATCAGCGCCATCAGCCGCTCTTGCCGCTCGGCCAGGCTGCCGGCGCTTTCCTCGGCCAGCCGCCGACCCACCAGCCTGCGTATGCCGAAGCGGATCAGCGCATCGGGCAACAGGTCGCGTTCGAGCAGGCGGTTGGTCAAAGAGCCTGCCACCGGGTCTTGCGGCGCGCTCAACGCGGGCTCCTGAGCAGGATGTCCGAAGCAGGCCTGCCGACCGGCAGGCGCTGCAGCTGCAGCAACACGTAGGCTGCCATCGCCATGTTGCCCAGCAGCATGATCGCGACGAACCAGCCGAGGCGGCCAGCCACGCTCCGCTCCTTGTAGAACACCCAGGCGTAGAAGGTCAGGAAGCCGTAGTAGGCGTCGATCAGGGTGGCGAGTGTCCACCAGCGGTCAGGACCCTGGGTCAATCCCTGCCAGTCCCAGACCGCCTGCTGGGTGCTGGCCCAGCTCGTGTAGGCCGCCAGAGATATCAGTATGAAGCCGAACAGTAGGCGCAGGGCCAGGCGTGAATCCATCGTTGCCTCTCCTTCAGCGAAACAGGCCGCTTCGGGCGCGGCCCATGGGATCAAACAGCGCAATCAGCCCTCCGGCGGTGATCACCAGCAGGGGGTCAGTGATGTCCGGCGTTTTCCCCGGCAGCCAGACCTGCAGCACTTCCACACCCAGCACCAGCGCGGCGCTGACGAGGGTGGCGTGCAGTACCCGTAGTCCGCCTCGCACCAGCAGCCAGACCAGCCCGCCGTACAGAAAGCATTTGTAGAACATGTCCACGACCTGCACCGAGCGATATTGCAGCAGCGATTCGCCGAAAGGGATCAGGGCGAAGGTGTCTCTGTCGGTGACGAAGTCCAGGGGAGCGAGCCCGACCGTCAGCACCAGCAGCATCAGCGCCAGGGTGAGCAGCACGGCCCTGAGACCGGGTGGCAGCCGCTGCAGTGGCCAGGCCAGCAGCAGCGCCGCCGCCACGCCTGCGGCCTCCGACTGGGTCAGCGGCCCACCCGAAACCACCAGGATGCCTGCCAGGGTCAGGCCGGCAAAAGTCAGGCAGGCCTGCATGGCCTGACGATCACCCTTGATCGCGCTCACGGCCTCGAAACTCACCAGCCATGGGACCACGAACCCGAGGATCGTCCAATCGGGGTGCCATCCACCGAACAGGATGGCTTCCACCGAGGCCAGCCAGGCGGCAGGCTCGAGATTGATCCGGAACGGGGCGAGTCGGTAGCCCACCCAGAGCGCCAGCAGGCACAGGGCCGCGGGCTGGCTGAGCAGTCGGCTGAGCCAGCTGTTGCGAAAGCTGTGTTGGGCCATGCGCAGGACCATGGCCAGCAGGGCCCCGAGGAGGGTGCCCGCCACGTTACTGGCCACGTCCGTCAGGCTGGCCACCCGACGGGTTTCCAGGACCTGCGCGAGCTCGATGCCGGTCGACAACAACGCGCCGAGGATCACTGCGCCGCAGACCGCCAGCAGCCCGCCGAGCGTGCCGGCCAGCAACCAGCCGAGGCAGGCACCCAGCGGCAGGTACAGCAGGAGGTTGGAGGCGAGGTCGCTGGGGGTGCTGCGTGCCCAGCCCAGCTGGCTGAGGAGGGCGCCCAGGGAGTCGACTCCCTCCGTGGAGAAGTGGAAGGGAAACAGCGAGCCGTAGATGATCAGGAAACCGACCACGACCAGCAACCAGCTGGCAAGGGGCTGGCTGGCGCGGCGGTTCATGCAGGCGTCCGGGTCACCCGGCCATTATACGGCCCGGGCGACCCGGTTCAGGTCAGGCAGAGAGGGCCTGCTCTAGGTCGGCGATCAGGTCGTCGATGTGCTCGATCCCGATCGACAGGCGAATCATGTCCTCGCTGACCCCGGCACTGGCCAGTTCCCCGGGCGACAGCTGGCGGTGGGTGGTGCTGGCGGGGTGGCAGGCCAGTGACTTGGCATCGCCGATGTTGACCAGTCGCGTGAACAGCTTGAAGGCGTCCTGCACCCTGGCTCCGGCTTCCCGCCCGCCGGCCACGCCGAAGGTCAGGATGCCGGAGGCCCGGCCGCCCATGTAGCGTTCCGCCAGCGCCCGCGAGGGCGAGTCGGGCAGCCCGGCGTAGTTGACCCACTTCACCTTTGGATGCGACTGCAGGAAGCGGGCCACGGCCAGGGAGTTCTCGCAGGTGCGGTCCATGCGCAGGGCCAGGGTCTCGATGCCCTGCAGGATCAGGAAGGCGTTGAACGGCGACAGCGCCGCGCCGGTGTTCCTGAGCGGCACCACGCGGGCCCGGCCGATATAAGCCGCCTCGCCGAGGGCTTCGGTGAAGACCACGCCATGGTAGGAGACGTCCGGCTGGTTCAGCCGGGGAAACTTGTCGGCGTGCTTCGCCCACGGGAATTTTCCGGAATCGACCAGCGCGCCACCGATGCTGTTGCCATGCCCGCCCAGGTACTTGGTGAGCGAATGGACCACGATGTCCGCGCCGTGGTCGAAGGGCCGGCACAGGTAGGGTGTGGGTACGGTGTTGTCGACGATCAGCGGAATGCCGTGCCGATGGGCGATGTCTGCCAGTGCCGCAAAGTCGGTCACGTTGCCCAGCGGGTTGCCGACCGACTCGCAGTAAAGGGCCCGGGTGTTGGCATCGATCAGCTTCTCGAAGGAGGCCGGGTCGCGATGGTCGGCAAAGCGTGTCTGGATGCCGAACTGCGGCAGGGTGTGGGCAAACAGGTTGTAGGTGCCGCCGTAGAGGGTGGCAGACGACACCACGTTCTGGCCGCTCTCCATGATGGTGAGCAGGGAATAGGTGATGGCTGCCTGCCCGGAGGCCAGTGCCAGCGCACCAATGCCACCCTCCAGCGCCGCAATGCGGGCCTCTAGCACCGCATTGGTGGGGTTCATGATGCGGGTGTAGATGTTGCCCTGCACCTTCAGGTCGAACAGGTCGGCGCCGTGCTGGGTGTCGTCGAAGGCATAGGAGGTGGTCTGATAGATCGGCACCGCCACGGCCTTGGTGGTGGGATCCGGGCTGTAGCCGGCGTGGACGGCGAGGGTTTCCGGGCGCATGGGTGTCTACTCCTGAGCAGTCTTGCCGAAGGTGTCACCGAAAAAGTCGCCTGGCAGCCAGGACGGACGTTCCGGATCGTTCGCGATGCCGAGCCCGATGCGCGCGTTGACGCGGGCGAGGGCGGCCATGGACTCCCAGTGGATGGGCAGGCGCATGTCGTCGCTGGGCATGTGGTAGTCGCGGCGCATGTGCTCGCGGAAGATCTGCTCCGGATCGATGTCTGGATCGCTGGAGCGCTTGCCGTCGTCCACGTAGAGCGCCGGGATGCCCTCCTTCACGAAGGAGTACTGGTCGCTGCGCACGAAGATCACCTCGTCGGGGGTCTGGTCGGGCACCATCTCGAGACCCTCGGCCTCCAGCGCGCGGCGGGCGACTTCGCCAAGGGTGGAGTGCTCTGCCCCGAAGGCGGTGAAGCCCGCGGCCGGGTAGAGCAGCACGGGCATGTCCATGTTGACGTTGGCGATCAGTCCCTCGCGCGGCACGGTCGGGCTCTTGGCAAAGCGCTCCGAGCCCAGCAGGCCGTTTTCCTCGCCGGTGACGGCGACAAACAGGATTGAGCGGCGCGGCCGCTCGGTGGCGGAGGCGAGCAGCCGGGCGGTCTCGAGCATCACCGCGATGCCGCTGGCGTTGTCGAGCGCGCCGTTGTAGATGTTGTCGCCGTTGACCGTGGCGCCGCGTCCGAGATGATCGAGGTGCGCGCTGAACACCACGTACTCGTCCTTCAGGACGGGGTCGGCCCCCGGCAGCAGGCCTACCACGTTGGCACTCTCCGATTTGCCCAGCGCGGTGCGGTTCACCAGCGTCATCGTGCCCGACAGGTCGAAGGCCTGTGGCACGCCCGCTTCCGCGTCGGCCCAGACCTGCTCCAGCGTCTTCGGCGCACCGGCGAAGATGAGCTCTGCCGTGCCCAGCGACAGGGACGCGCTGGCGCGGATCTCGGGAAAGGCTTCCACCGGCTGGCCGGCATCATCGACCAACCGACGACGGGGCAGCACGGACTGCAGCACCGACTTCTCGAAGGGCGAGCGGGCCTCCGACTTGGGCGTGGGCAGTGAGACCATGCCCACCGCCCCACGCCGGGCAATCTCCCGCGTGCGCTCCCTGGAGAAATGCGCGCGGATGCTGCTTTCAAGGGTCGGTGGCGAGTCCCAAAGCACCACTGCGATCTTGCCGGTCAGGTCGATGTCGCCAAAATCGTCATATCCATATTTCGGCGCATGGATACCAAAGCCCACAAATACCAAAGGCGCGCTGACCTCCGCATCCGCGGTGAAGTAATTCACGCCGGGGATGAAATCCTTTGCCGGCTCCAGTTCGGTGGTCTGACCGTCACGGGTGAGCGCGGCGCGGCCCTGGGGGATCACGCGCGTGCCCTGCACGAACATCACCGGCTGCAGCCAGCCACCCTCCTGGCCAGCGGGCTGGATGCCGTAGGACTCGAGCTGGGCTGCGACGTAGCGTGCAGCGATGTCGTAACCTCGCGAGCCGGTGGCGCGACCCTCGAGGAGGTCATCGGCCAGGAAGCCCACGTGGGCGCGCACCGCGGCCGGCGCGGCGGGTGGCAGGCCGTCTGCGGCCAGGGCGGTGACGGGTGAGAGCAGGCAGAGCAGGGTCAGGATACGCATGGGGACCTCCGGCAGTGCAGGACGCGCGAGTCTAGCGGAAAATGAGCTGATGCAGACCAACGGGGCATCGGGCGATTTTGTGCTGCGGCAGGCTGGGCAGGCGGACGCCTCCGCCCTGGCGGCCCATGCTGAGCTGACCTTTCGCGTGGCTTGGTCGGCCTTCAACCGCCAGGAGGACATGGACGAATATTGTGGCGAGCATTTCACCCCGGATGCGGTGGCAGCGGATCTGGCCGGCCAGGGTGTGCGGGTCACCCTGGCCGAGAGCGCGGGTGCACTGCTTGGTTATCTCAAGACTGTCGATGGCGCACCTTGCCTCGACCTGCCCGCCACTCTCCCCATCGAGATCGCGCGCTGCTACGTTGCACCTGCATGGCATGGTCGGGGTGTCGCCGAGGCTCTGATGCTGCAGACCCTGGAGCGAGCGCGCGAGTCCGGCTGTGACCTTCTCTGGCTGGCGGTCTGGGAGCAGGCGCCCCGAGCACGGGCCTTTTATGCGCGTCACGGGTTCGCTGTCGTGGGCCGCTTGCCATTCCAGCTGGGGCAGGATCTGCAGGAAGATCTGGTGGTGGCGAGGCGCCCCTGACCACGGGGACTAACGAGGCTTGGTTCGTCGCGTGGCCGGTGCCGAGGCCGGGTCGTCCGGCCAGAAATGCTTCGGGTAGCGTCCCTTCAGTTCCTTGCGCACTTCCTCGTAGCCCCTGGCCCAGAAGCCGGCCAGGTCGCGGGTGACTTGTACGGGCCGCTGCGCAGGGGAGAGCAGCTTCAGGGTAAGTGGAACGCGGCCTCCGGCCAGCCGCGGGGTCTCGAGCATCCCGAACACCTCCTGCAGCCGCACCGAGAGCGCGGGCCCTCCCGGATCGGCATAGTCGATCGGCAGCCGCGAGCCGCTCGCCACCTCCAGGTGGGTCGGGGCCAGTGACTCCAGCTGGCGCAAGGTCGAGTGCCCCAGCCTGGCGACCAGCGCCGCGTGCAGGTCGACCCGCTCGAGGTGGGCGAGGCGGCTGACGCCCTCGAGCCAGGGGCTGAGCCACTGCTCCAGTTCGTCCATGAGGCGGGTGTCATCCAGCGCCGGCCAGTCCTGCGCCGGGCCATTCGGCAGTTGCCGCAGGAATGCCACCCTCTCACGCAGCGACTGCGAGGCCGCAGAAAAGTGCAGGGCGGACGGTCCGCGCTTGCGGATGCCCTCGAGCAGGGCGAGCTGGACCGCTACCGGGTCCGGTGAGTCGATCCGCGACTCGACGAGGCAGAGCGCCCCGAGGCGGACGTGGCGCCTTGCCAGCACGGCACCTGCCTGGTCGTCCCAGGTGATGTCCTCGGCGGATTCGATCAGGCTGCTGCAGTGCTCGTGCAGCTGTGCGCGGGTGATGGAGGCGGCGAGAAAAATCTGTGCTTCCCGCTCTCCCGAGTCGAGCTCGGCGACCACTACGAACTCGCTGCCGGAGAGCCGCTGCGGCCGGCGGAACACGGCCCCACGGCCTCCCGAGAGCAGGAAGCGCCCGTCCGCCCGACGCTGGCCGATCCGGTCCGGATAGGCCATGGCCAGCAGGACGCCGGCGAGATCCTCCGGGTGTTCACCCTCCGGGAGGTGACCGAGTCGCCGACGCAGCGCGGCGGACTGCCGGCGGATACGCTGCAGTGCCCCGCGATCTGCACTGGATCCCGTGGCCCCCTGCGCATTGCCCCTGAGCAGCGCCAGGCGCAGTTCAAGGTCGGCATCGTCGAGTGCCGCGGGGCCACGCAGCAGGTCGCGCTCGCCGAGCATTGCCGCCAGGTCACAGGCGAGACCGGCAGCGCCGATCTCGACGGCGCGCAGCAACATGTGTGCCAGCCGCGGGTGCACTCCGAGCCTCGACATGGCCCGCCCGTGCGGGGTGATCCGCCCGCCGGAGTCCAGCGCCCCGAGTCGGCGCAGCAGTTCGCCGGATTGCGCCAGCAGTACGGGCGGCGGTGGATCCGGGAATGGCAGCGTGGAGACGTCCTCCGTTCCCCAGGCCGCCAGCTCCAGCGCCAGCGGGCACAGGTCGGCATCGAGGATCTCCGGCGGCGACTGCGCTTCCAGTCCGCGATGTTCGTCCTCCGACCACAGGCGATAGCAGGTGCCGGGCCCGAGGCGGCCCGCGCGACCCCGTCTCTGGTCGGTCGCGGCACGCGAGGCGCGTACGGTCACGAGCGTGCTCATGGCCGTGCCGGGATCGAATCGCGGGCGGCGCGACCAGCCGCTGTCGATCACGACGCTGATGCCCTCGATGGTCAATGAGGTCTCGGCGATGGAGGTCGAGAGGATGACCTTTCGGCGTCCTGGCTTCGCGGGCGCGAGGGCGCTGTCTTGAGCGGCTGGTGAGAGATCGCCATACAGCGGGTACACGTCAGTGTCCGGCATCCCTCCGGTCTCGGCCAGCAACCTTTCGACGCGACGGATCTCGCCGGCACCCGGCAGGAACACCAGGACGTCACCGCCGTGGCGCTCCAGGGCGTGGCGCACGCTGGCTGCCACCACGCGCGGGAGGTCGGCGATGGCCGGGCGGCGTCCGTAGACGGTCTCCACCGGGTGCAGCGAGGCACCGCCGGTGATGATCCGTGCCCCACCGAGGAGCCCGGCGAGGGATTCCACCTCCAGGGTGGCCGACATCAGCAGCACTCGCAGGTCGGGGCGCAGGTGTTGGCGCACGTCGAGGCTCAGCGCCAGCCCGAGGTCGGCCTGCAGGTTGCGCTCGTGGAACTCATCGAAAATGACGAGCCCGGTGCCCTCCAGCGCAGGGTCATCCTGGAGCAGACGGGTGAGGATGCCCTCGGTGACCACCAGCAGCCGCGTATCCCTGGAGCTGGCACCGTCGAGGCGGGTGCGATAACCGACCGTTCCGCCGAGGGGTTCACCCAGCAGTGCGGACATGCGTGTTGCCACCGCGCGCGCGGCCAGGCGCCGCGGTTCGAGCATGAGGATTCGCTGACTGCCCAGCCAGTCGGCCTTGAGGAGGGCCAGCGGCGCGAGCGTACTCTTGCCGGTGCCGGTGGGGGCCTGGAGGATGGCGCTGTGCCGATGCGCAAGCGCCTCCAGCAGCGGCGGCAGGAGTGCCTCGAGGGAAGACATACCCGAGCTAGAGCAGCACCGCCCTGCGCAGGGCCATGATCTCCTCTGGGCGCAGCGTACGGTACTCGCCGGGCTTGAGCGCACCCAGCTGCAGCGGGCCGATGGATATGCGCTCCAGCTTGCGGACCTTGAGGCCCACCCGCGCC
Organism: Gammaproteobacteria bacterium; assembly: GCA_030831085.1. GTDB lineage: Bacteria > Pseudomonadota > Gammaproteobacteria > Steroidobacterales > Steroidobacteraceae > SG8-30. Next base: position 4,984 of record JAURLT010000021.1, on the reverse strand, counting down.
ATCAGTCGGCGGATCTCGCGGTTCTGACCCTCGCCGAGGGTCAGTTCCACCAGTGACCAGCCACCGCTGCGCCGGTCACGGTGCGAGCGCAGCACGCGCAGTGCCTTCACCGAGGCCCGCTTGCCACCGCCGCCGCCACCGCCGGCCTTGCTGCGGGCGATGGCCGAGGGGTCGGCGAGATACACACCCTTCTTCAAGACCTCTATGGTGGCCGGGTCAAGCTGGCCCTCGAGCGTCACCCGGTAGCGCTTCTCCACCTCGTGGCGGGGATGGGCCAGGCGGTGGGTGAGGTCGCCGTCGTTCGTGAGCAGCACCAGACCGGTGGAATCCGCATCCAGGCGACCTACGGGGTAGACGCGCTGACCGCGGGGCACGGCTGCGCTCACCAGGTCCACGACGTGGGCCCGCCCCTCCGGATCACGGGCGGTTGAAATGATGCCCTTGGGCTTGTTGACGGCGAAGTACAGGTAGTCGCGCTGCAGGCGCCCGCGTCGTGCCAGGTCGACGACCTCGCCATCGAACTCAACCAGGTCGTTGTCGGGCAGCACCCAGCAGGGCAGCGTGCGGACCGGGCGGCCGTTCACGCGGATACGGCCGGCCTTCACCGCCAGTTCGCAGTCGCGGCGCGAGGCGAGGCCGGCGTCCGCCAGCACCTTCTGCAGCCGCTCGGAGCCTGGTGGCCCGCTCTCGGCCTCGCGGGGCGCATCGGCTCCACTGGAGGAGCGCCTCGCCACTGGCGGTTTGCGGGGTCCCTGCCGGAACCGGGGATCTTCGATGTCGGTCATGGTGCGCGGATTCTAGCGGGGTCCCGCGCCGCTGCCTTCAGTGACTGAAGAATTGCAGGTCGCCGAACCGGGCTGATGCCGGCAGCGGGCGCGGTGATTCCGGTACCAGCGAGGCGGCAAGCGACTCGGCAGCGGCGAGGTGGCCGGCATAGCCCGCGGCGCGTTCCCGGGCTGGACGTGCGGTGGACTGCAGGGGAGGCGCCTCGAGTGCCGCCGCGAGTGAGAGCACGGCACCAGGTTCGCCGGCCGCTTCGTGTCGCCACGAGCCATCGAGCGGATCGAAGCGATACAGCGACAGGAACCGATGGCCCTCGCGGGCAATGAATCGCACCGCATCGATGACGTAAGCCGCTTCCGGGTCGTCCATGCTGAAATGAAAGCCTATCCGGCACCAGCCGGGTTTGATCCCGTGATAACCCTTGCGTACCCATGCACGGTAACGCTCCGAGAGATCCAGCCCGATGCCCAGCAGGCGATGCCCGTAGGGGCCGGCGCAGGAGCAACCGGCCCGCGACTGGATGCCGAACAGGTCGTTAAGCAGCGTGGTGACGAACTTGGGATGCAGGTAGCCTGCGCCGCGCGGGTCGCGCAGGTTGAAGGACACGATGCCGATCCGCCGTGCCGGGTCCGGGTTGCCGAGGATCTCGATGCCTGGCTCATCGCCCCACGCAGCAAACGCCCTGTGCAGCAGGACCTGCTCGCGCGCCTCGATCGCCTCCGTCGTGATTGCGGACTTGATCTCGAAGGCGAGTGCCGCCCGCAGGGTCTGCAGGATGCCGGGCGTGCCGGCCTTTTCGCGCTCCTCGACGTCGGCAATGAAGTCCTGGTCGCTCGGGCTGACGTATTCCACCGTGCCCCCGCCGGCGAAACTCGGCGGTAGCTCGCGGCGGTAGAGCCTTTGGTTGAAGACCAGGATGCCGCTTGCGCCGGGCCCCCCCAAAAACTTGTGCGGCGAGACGAACACCGCATCCAGCCAGGCGTCGCCTCCCGGGTTCATGTCGATTTCGACGTAGGGGGCGCTCGCCGCGTAGTCGAAGCAGGCCAGCGCGTCGTAACGGTGCAGCAGCGCGGCGATGGCATGCACGTCGCTCTTCATGCCGGTGACGTTCGAGGCGGCCGAAAAGGCCCCGATCTTGTCCCGCCCGGCCCACGCGGGGTCCGCGAGCAGGCGTTCGAGATGAGCCAGGTCGATACCGCCGTCCTGGTCCAGTTCCACCTCGACCACGGTAGCGAGCCCCTGACGCCAGGAAATCTCGTTCGAGTGGTGCTCATAAGGGCCGACAAAGACCACCGGCTGGCTGGCCGCCTGGTGGCTGGCGAGGGCTTCAGCCTGCTCGGGACCGAGGAAGTCGTGCAGCCAGCCGTCCAGCCTCGAGCGGGTGACGGGCGGGATGGCCACCCCGAGCAGTTGCTGGAGCCGGGCGATGGCGCCGGTCGCGCCCGTTCCGCAAGCCACCACGCGCCCCTCGGGGCCGGCGTTTACAGCCCGCTTGATGGCCTGCTCCGCCTCGTGCAGCAGGCGCGAGGTACCCCGACCGGTGAGGTCGTCCTCGGTATGGGTATTGGCATAGGTCTGCAGCAGTCCCTGCAGGTAGCGCTCGACGAACAGCAGCGAGCGCCCGGAGGCCGTGTAGTCGCAGTAGATGAGGGGGCGGGTACCGAAGGGCGTCTCGATGTCCGCATCGATCCCGACGATGGCATCGCGCAGTGATGCGATGGAAAGGCTTGGGACTGGCATGCCGGCCTCGCAAGGTAACCTGATAGCAAGTTAGCAGCGCAGACGGGAACGGGATTGCGTTTTATTCCTGTTTAGGCTCTAAAAGTAGAAAAAAATGCTATAAATATCGAATGAAAAAGAAAATAGATCTGGATGCGAAGGATCTTCAGATCCTCGGGCTGCTACAGGTGGACGCGATGATGCCAGTGGCGGAGATCGCCGAGCGGATCGGGCTGACCACCACGCCCTGCTGGCGACGCATCCAGCGCCTGGAGGAAGCGGGCGTAGTCCGGCGGCGGGTCGCCATCCTCGATCCTGCGGCGCTGAACGTCCCGGTGTCGGTGTTCGTCAGCGTGCGGACCAACCAGCACAACGCCCGCTGGCTGCAGAAGTTCCGGCGGGCGCTGGAGGATATTCCAGAGGTGGTTGAGGCCTACCGCATGAGCGGCGAGGTGGACTATCTATTGCGCGTGGTGGTGCCGGACATCGCCGGTTATGACCAGGTCTACAAGGCCCTGATCCAGCGCGTGGAACTGGCTGATGTGACCTCCAGCTTCTCCATGGAGGAGCTCAAGCACGTCACGGCCTTACCCCTGCACCACGCCGGCAAATGAAAAGGCCCGGGGTGCTCGCGCACCGCCGGGCCCCGAGATGCGGAAAGGACGGTGCTTAGCCGACCTTGCTGCCGGGCTTCTGCACCCACACCTTGCACCAGCCGCCGGCCTTAACATCCTTACCGGGGAACAGGTTGCAGCCGCCTTGGGCATCACCTGCCTTGCCGGTGTACTGGATGCAGTTGCTGCAGCGCTGGCCGGGCTTGTGGGTCGGGTTGGCCTTGGCATCGACCTTGGTCTCGTCTGCGACGTAACCCAGCGCCTTGGCCTGGGCGTCGGCGGGGTCGACCAGCGGGTTGGCAGCGGCCGCTTCGCGCGCCACCAGGGTCGCGGCTGGCGCTGCGGCAACCGCCAGCAGGGCACCCTTCAGCAGGTTGCGGCGGGACAGGTTCTCGTGGCTCATCGTCTCTCTCCTCGGGTTAGCTGACGTCGCGGGCTCAGGGCGCCGGTCAGGGAATTCACGTCTTTTACGACCGCGCGGATGGTGGCAAGTTCACGGGCGTGATGCAAGCCAAGTCATTGTTCTGAAAAGGTAGTATTGCAAATGAGAATGATTAGCGTTTATAGTTTCATTTGCCATGTACGTCTGTGTCTGTAACGCCGTACGAGACCGCGACCTCAAGGAAGCCGCCCGACAGGGCGTGCGCCGCTTCGAGGATCTGCAGGCCTGCACGCGGGTCGCTACCTGCTGTGGCCGCTGCGAGCCCATGGCGCGCGAGGTCTTTACCCGTGCACTTGATCCTGCCCCGCAGAGCGTGCAACCTGCCTGAAGCGGCCGCGCGGCCGCCTTCCGATACCCGCTGATCGAGAGGAACTGCCATGAAGGGCGACGCCAAGGTCATCGCGCACCTCAACAAGGTCCTGCGCAACGAACTGACTGCCATCAACCAGTACTTCCTGCACTCACGTATCTTCGACAACTGGGGCCTTGGCAAGCTGGCCCGGCACTCGCATCACGAGTCGATCGACGAGATGAAGCATGCCGACGAGTTGATCAAGCGCATCCTGTTCCTGGAGGGCCTGCCCAACCTGCAGGACCTCGACAAGCTGCTGATCGGCGAGACGGTGGTGGAGATCCTGGAGTGTGACCTCGCGCTTGAGCGCAGGGCCCACCCGGATCTCAAGGCTGCCATCGCGGACTGCGAGACGGCCGCGGACTACGTCACCCGCGACCTGTTCCGGAAGATCCTCGACTCTGAGGAGGAGCACATCGACTGGCTGGAGACCCAGCTCGAACTGGTCCAGCGCGTGGGGCTGGAGAATTACTCGCAGAGCATGATGGACGCTCCCGGCTCTTAAACCCCAACCCAAAATAGCCCACAATCCAGACCCGGCGGGCCCGTAGCTCAGCGGTTAGAGCAGGGGACTCATAATCCCTTGGTCCTTGGTTCGAATCCAAGCGGGCCCAGTCTTCGAGCGAAGACAGACTCACAGCCTATCCGACCTTCGTGCGGAAAGGGTTCAGAGATCAAATCGGGATATTGCTACGACCAAGGTCACTAACTGTAAGCCCCTAGACCTATCCGAGACTAGATTCGGGGGAGACGTCGCGCCCCCTAAACTCACTCGGTCTAGCGAGTACAGAGTGAGATGCCGACCAAAGCCGGTTGTCACTTTGATGGGCCGATTTTGTCCAGAGAGAAAAGTAACTGAGTGATCTCTAAAAAGTTCCCGTCGGCGTCGATGACTCCGCTACTAATCGTTCGCAACGGCTCCTGTCCGTCGTAGGAGGGGTAGACGCGAGGGACGGGTCCAAACGCGATTCGCGCCTTGGTGGTGGTCGTGAGCTGTGAGAGTACGGCGGCGACATCCTTTACGTTAAAGAGCTGAACCTGCGCGCCAGGAGGTGGTTTCTTCTCCGTATAGTG
>JAURLT010000118.1 GCA_030831085.1 Gammaproteobacteria bacterium | reverse complement strand
GCTGGCGGGCATGACCGGCGACATGGAGGACGTGGTGGTGATCCTGGCCATCGTTCTCCTGAACGGTGTGGTCGGGTTCATTCAGGAAGCCCGCGCCGAGCGGGCCATCCAGGCCTTGCGACGACTGGCTGCCCCGCATGCGCTTGTCCGCCGGGACGGTCGTGTACTGAAGATTCGCGGTCAGGACCTGGTGCCCGGCGACCTGGTGCTGCTGGAGGCCGGGGCCGTCGTGCCCGGCGACCTGCGCCTCCTTGAGGAAGCCGACCTGGCCATTCAGGAGGCAGCCCTGACGGGTGAGTCAGTCGCCGTCAGCAAGGACGCGGCGGCGCTGGTTGGCCCGGAGGCTCCAATAGCGGAGCGACGGAACATGGCCTTCAAGGGGACCGTGGTCGCCCGTGGCCGGGCTGTCGGGGCGTGCGTGGCCACCGGGCCACGCACCGAGCTGGGGCGGATTGCCGAGTTGCTGGCGGAGAGCGAGGAGACGCTGACACCCCTGCAGAAGCGCCTGCGTCGCTTTGGTCGGCGCCTGTCCTGGCTGGTCCTCGGCATCTGCCTGCTGGTGTTTGCGGCCGGTCTGCTTAGGGGCGAGCCGCTGATGCTCATGCTGCTGACGGCGATCAGCCTTGCCGTGGCCGCCATTCCCGAGGCGCTGCCGGCGGTGGTGACTATTTCGCTGGCGATCGGCGCGCGTCGGATGGCCGCCCGCCAGGCCCTCGTCCGTCGCCTGCCGGCGGTGGAAACCCTCGGTTCGGTCACCTACATCTGCAGCGACAAGACCGGCACGCTGACCGAGAATCGCATGCGTGTACGCGGCTGGTGGGTGGAGGGTGAGGCCTTCGCGGGCGACCCCGGCGCTGGAGCCGGTGACTGGGCCATGATTGGCGATCTCCTCGCTACCTCCAACGACGTGGCACAGGGACCGGAGGGTTGGCTGGGCGACCCGACTGAGGTGGCCCTGGTAGAGGCGGCCGTTATGCTGGGAACCGACCCCCAGGAGGCCCGTCGCAGGTTGCCGCGGGTCGGCGAATTTCCCTTCGAGTCCGAACTACAGCGCATGGTGACGATTCATCAGCTGGCTGGGGGGCAACGGCTGGCCTTCGCCAAGGGATCACCGGAGGCCATCCTTGCCTTGTGCGAGCTCGACGAGGCGGGCAGGGCGAAAGTGCGTGAGGCAGCGGATCGGGAAGCCGCCAAGGGTCGGCGCCTGCTGGCCCTCGCCTGGCGGCGGCTGGAGCGGCCGGATCTCGGGCGGGCAGAAGTCGAATGCGGGCTGACGCTCCTGGCCCTGGTGGCACTGGAAGATCCACCGCGCGAGGCGGTGGCCGAGGCCGTGGCGGCGTGCCACTCCGCGGGAATCCGCGCCGTGATGCTGACCGGGGATCATCCCGCCACTGCCCGGTCGATCGCCGTGGAGACGGGCCTGCTGCCGCCGGATGGTCGGGTGCTGACGGGGCCGGAGCTGGATACGCTCGATGATGCAGCGCTCGAGGCGCTGTTTGCCGAGTCCATCGCCTTTGCCCGCGTGACACCGGAGCACAAGATCCGCATCGTGCGGGCGCTCAAGTCGCGGGGCGAGTTCGTGGCCATGACGGGCGACGGGGTGAACGATGCGCCCGCCCTCAAGCAGGCGGACATCGGCGTGGCGATGGGCGAGTCGGGTACCGACGTGGCGCGCGAAGCCTCCGACATGGTCCTGCTGGACGACAACTTCGCCACCATCGTCAACGCGGTGCGGGAGGGTCGACGCATGTACGACAACGTGCGCCGCTTCATCCGCTACGCGATGACCGGGAATTCCGCGGAGATCCTCGCCATCCTGCTCGCACCCTTCCTCGGGCTGCCACTGCCGCTGCTGCCCATCCACATCCTGTGGGTCAACCTGGTGACCGATGGCCTGCCGGGGCTTGCCCTCGCAGTGGAGCCGGCGGATGAGGGCGTGATGCGCAGGCCGCCGAGGCCGCCGGAGGAGAGCCTGTTCGCCGGGGGGCTGTGGCAGCACTCGCTGGGGGTGGGTGCCTTGATCGCTGCGTTGACGCTGCTGGGCCTGGCCTGGTCCCTCTCCACTGGCAGCGAGTCGTGGCAGACCCTGGCTTTCACCACCCTCGTTTTTGCCCAGCTGGCCAACGTGCTGTCGGTGCGCTCCGAGACGCGCTCGCTCTGGTCGCTGGGCCTGGGCTCCAACCGTCTGCTGCTGTGGATCGTGCTGGTCTCGGTCGCGGTGCAATTGCTGATCGTTTACAACCCCATCGGGCAACGCTGGTTCAACGTGCAGCCCCTGACGCCCCTTGAGTTGGGCTGGGCAGCCGGCTCTGCGGCCGTGGTGTTTGCGGCGGTGGAAGTGGGCAAGTGGCGCCGCGCCCGACGTGGGAAATCCGTATAGTCGATCAGCCCTCCTGGATTGAACATAGCGTCACGGGCCGGATCGTGGATGGCCGGCCGTGAAGCCCAATCAGAGGAGGAATTCAGATGACGAACTATCTGCCCAGCCGGCGCTTCCAGGATGTTTTCGAGCGCGTGGATCGCATGTTCGGTCCCTTCGCCTGGCCCCGCGATATGGGAATGAAGGTGGAGTGGAGCCCGACCGCAGACATCATCGAGTCCGACAAGGAATACCTGGTCAAGGCCGAACTTCCCGAGGTTGCCAAGGAAGACATCACTCTCGAGGTGCGAGACGGCATGCTCGTGCTGCGCGGTGAGCGCAAGTACGAGAAGGAGGACAAGTCGGAGAAGGTGCAGCGTATGGAGCGCTTCTTCGGCGAGTTCGAGCGTAGCTTCGTGTTGCCCGAGGACGTCGATGCCAGCCAGATTACTGCCGAGTCCAAGGACGGCATCCTGAGGGTGCGCCTGCCGAGGACCAAGGCCAGCAAGGCGCCGGCGGTCCAGGTTCGCATCCAGTAAACCAGGCGAGGCGGATGCGGGACGACCCCGCATCCGCTAAGCTGCCCCGCCCATGCAGAGACGGCGCGGTAGCAGCAGGCCCGAGGACGCCCTGAAGCGGCAGCCGCTGACGCGGCTTCCGTGGTGGCTGGCCTCGTTGTCTTACCTGCCCCTGTGGATTTTGCACGGTCTGGCAGCGATCCTCGCGGGACTGGCCGGTAGCCTGCTGGGCTATCGACGCGCCATCGTCGAGGCCCAGATCCGCCGCTGTTTTCCCGACTGGTCCGCGGCGCAGGTGTTGCAGACCCGGCGGGGCTTCTATCGCCATTTTCTCGATGTCATGGTCGAGTCCTTCAAGGCGCTCACCCATACCGCGCAGGAACTCGACGCGCGGATGTCCATCGAGGGCTTCGAGGATGCAAGGCGCTACCTGGACTCGGGTCGCTCGGTGGTGCTGGTGACCGCGCACACCGGCAACTGGGAGTGGGCGCTGCAGTCGGTGTCGCTGCACGTCGGTCACCCCACCCTGGCCGCCTACAAGCCCCTGCACCAGCCGTTCTGGGATTCGGTGTTCCTCATGCTGCGCGGCCGCTTCGGGGCGCAGATGGCCCCTGATCGACGGCTACTGCGACAGGTCCTGCGGGGCAGGGGGCAACCGAGGCTAGTGGCCATGGTGGCCGACCAGGATCCGACGCTGGCGGCTGCGCGGCGCAGCGAGACCTTCTTCGGCCAGCCGACCTGGTTCTTCATGGGCCCCGAACTGGTCTGCCGCACCCTGGATGCCCCGCTGATGTACGCCGCGGTCACTCGCAAAGGCCGGGGGCGCTATCACCTGCGTATCGAGTTACTGGGAGACCCGCGCGACCTGCCTGGGGAAGGGGAACTGCTGTCGCGTTTCGTGGCCCGGGTGGAGCGCCATGTGCGTGAGCGCCCTGCCGATTGGCTGTGGGGCTACCGCCGCTGGAAGAAACGCGGCGGGAGCTAGCGTGGGCCCAGGCGCTCGGTCAGCAGTGCGGACAGGGCATCGATACTCGGATGATCGAACAGGTCCGGCAATTCCAGCAGGCCGGGGAAGGCCGCGTCGAGTCGCTCCTGCAGGTCGACCAGCTCCAGCGAGCTGGTGCCGATGTCGAACAGGTTGTCGTGCAGGCCTACGCTGCGTCCACCCAGGGCCTCGCTGACCATGACGGACAGCCGTGAGCGCAGGTCATCCGGGGCCGAGACTTGCTCGTGCGCTTCCGCGCGCTCGCCGCGCAAGCGGGCCAGTTCCGCCAGCTCCCCGGCAAAAGTGCCCGACTGGTAGTCGCGTGCCAGCTGCGTGCGCTGGACCTTGCCGCTGGTGGTCTTGGGAATCCTCGGTACGGGTACCACCTCGGCGACCACCAGCCCTGATTGCTCGTTCAGCATCCGCGCGACGTCGGCGGCAAGCGGCAGGAAATCAGCCAACGCACCCCGATGGGTGACGAAGGCCACCAGCACGTCCTCGCCCGCCGGATCGCTGCACCCGGCAATCGCCAGCTTGCCAAGTTCGAGATCGAGCCCCTTTTCCACCATCCCCTCGAGGTCGTGAGGATAGAAATTCTGGCCGTGGACGATCACCACTTCCTTCTGGCGTCCGGTGATGAACAGTTCACCACCCTCTATAAGCCCGAGGTCGCCGGTCCTGAGCCAGCCGTCCGCGGTATGGGCCTCGGCATTGGCCTGCGGGGCGTCGAGGTATCCGGCCGTCACGTTGCCGCCGCGGATCTGCACGTGCCCGATGCACAGTTCGCCGAGCGGCCGGTCCGACTCGTCCACCACCCGCAACTCGCAGCCCGGGATGGCGCGACCTTCGCAGACGAACTCCACGCCCTGTGGATCAGCGGCTTCCACCCGTATCGCGGTCTCCCCCGGTTGCAGCGACTTGCGTGCGAGGGTGAGGCTGCGAAAGCGACGGCCCAGCGGCGGAAAACTAACCGCCAGCGAGGCCTCGGCGAGGCCATACACCGGCAGCATGGCCTCCGCGCGCAGTCCGCTGCCGGCCATCCTCGCCAGGAATTCCCGACACAGGGTCGCGTTGATCGGCTCCGCGCCGTTGAACAGGATGCGTACCGCCGACAGGTCCATGGCTGGCAGCTCGCGCGTCTCGAGTGCCCTGAGCAGATGGCGGTACCCGAAGTTCGGGGAGGCCAGCAGCGTACAGCGCCGCTCTGATGCCACTTCCAGCCAGCGTAGCGGCCGGCGGATGAACAGGTCGGTGGGCATGAGGTGAATCTCCATGCCGTTGGCCATCATCATCAGCACCATGCCGATCAAGCCCATGTCGTGGGTCAGCGGCATCCACGACAGCGGCCGGTCCGCTTCGCTGAAGGCCGCCGCCGCGGTGGCGCCGCGGGCGTTAACCAGCAGGTTGGCATGCGTGAGCACCACGCCCTTGGGGGTGGTGGTCGAGCCCGACGAGAACTGGATGAAGGCGGTGTCCGAGGCAGAGGCCAGGTGCCTCCGGCCCTCACCCCCCGCCGCTTCTGCAGCCAGCTGCTCCACCAGCAGGCTGCGGGTGGAGAGCTCGCGAAACAGTGCGCCAGCGCCCTCGCGTTCGGCCAGCGGACCCAGGCGCTCCAGGGTGCGCTGGTCGGTCAGCAGCCACGGACGATGCAGACGGGTGGCGATGCGCAGCAACTTGAGGCGATGTTCCTCGCTGATGCCCACGCCCAGCGGCACCGGGATCAGTCCCCCCGCCAGGCCGCCCCAGAACCCATCGAGGAACACGACGTTGTCGTTGACGAACAGGATCAGCGTATCGCCTGCCTGGGCACCACGCTGCTGCAGGCGCCACAGCAGCTGCAGCGCCCTGCTGCGAAGCTCGGCGTAGCCGATGCGTCGCTCCTGCCCCTGGCCCTCGACGTGGGTGATGCCACGTCCCTCCAGGCGGCTGGAGTCGAGCAACTCGACGAGGGTCGACGCTTCGATCATCATGGATTCCGTGCTGGAGCCGCCGCGAATACTACTACACCACGTGCCAATTCCTGCCGCGCTCGACCCGCTGCAAGAGTCGGCATTGCTGGCCCTGTTGCCGCAGCCACGTCGCGCGGCGTGGCTACGCCAGCAGGATCCCGCGGCGCGCACCGCGACCCTCTGTGGCATCGACCTGCTGTGCCGGCTCGCCATCCGGGCGGGCCTGGCACCGCCGCGGGTCGGGGACCTGGTCTACCCGGAACGAGGCAAGCCGGTCTGGCGCGATGGCCCGGCGTTCAGCATTGCCCATGCGGGTGGCGTGGTGGCCTGCGCGCTGGCGGGCGCTTCCCTGCGCCTTGGACTCGACCTCGAGCCGACGTCCCGGGTGACGGCACGGGTCCTCCGCCGCATCGCCTCGCCGGAAGAGCTCACCCATTGCCGGGTGCTCGGCTGGTCCCCGGCCGAGCTCTGGACCAGCAAGGAGGCTGTGGTGAAGGCCACGGGAGCTGGCGTCTTCCGGCTGGCTGAAGTGCGGGTCGAGGCGGAGCGGGCCCAGCTCGATGGCCTGGCCTTTCACCTGCTGCGACCTGCCCTGCTCACCGGCTTCGCCTGCGCGGTGGCGAGCGATCTGCCGCTGACCCTGGAACTGCTGCCGGTCGGCGACTGAAGGTTGCCTCCCTGCCTTGCCTGCATGACAATCAGGCCGCTGGTGTCCAATGCCTGAACCCATTTCGCCCCGGAAAAAACGCCGGCAGCTCACACCTGCTCGCCGCCTCGCCTACCGACTGCTGGCCCCGGTGGCGCTTGGCATTGTTCGTCTGTGGTGGGCCACGCTCGGCCGCACCTCAGTCGTAGGCGCGGAGCATCTTGCTGGCGCACTCAAGGGCGGGGCGGTTCTGCCCGCCTACTGGCACGGCCAGCAGCTGGTGCCCATCCGCTACCTGCTTGGGCTCGCGGGTTCAGGCCTGCGCCTCGGGTTCCTGATCAGCCCCTCGGTGGATGGTGAGGTGCCGGCCATGCTCGTCGGGCGCTGCGGGGGGCACGTGATCCGCGGATCTTCCAACACCACAGGCGCCAGGGCGATGCGTGACTTCTACGAGGCCATGACGGTGCACGGAGTGTCACCGGCGATCACGCCCGATGGCCCGACCGGCCCCAGGCAGCAGTGCAAGCCGGGGGCCGTGCTGCTTTCCCAGCTATCCGGGCGACCGATCGTGCCGATTTCGTTCGCCAGCCGCCGGGTGTGGCGATTGAAAACCTGGGATCGTTTCGTCTTACCTATGCCCTTTACCCGTTCGGTGCTGGCGATCGGTGAGCCGATCCAGGTGCCCAGGCGACCGGGTGAAGAAGGCCTCGAGGGATGGCGGGTCAGGCTGGCCACCGACCTCGGGGATCTCTACGATCTCGCGAGACGGCATCTGGACGGTGAAGAAACATGATGAACTGGCCGGAACAGGGCGTCTTGTCGGTGGTCGTGCCGGTTTGCAATGAGGCCGAGAACGTCGCGCCGCTCGCCGGAGAAATCGACGCCGCGCTGCGGCCACTCGGCGCCTATGAACTGATCTTCGTCGACGACGGGAGCGCTGACGAAACCGCCGCCCGGGTGCGCAGTCTGCGTCCCGGGCTGCCCACCGTGAGGCTGCTGCGCCACGATCGGCGCTGCGGCCAGAGCCGGGCGGTAGCCAGTGGCGTACATGCTGCCCGCGGCGAGTGGGTGGCCACCCTGGACGGCGATGGCCAGAATGACCCTGCGGACCTGCAGCGGCTGCTCGAGTCGCTGGCAGGTGCGGCCGAACCGAAGCCCGCGCTGGTCATGGGCAACCGCGTCACCCGTCGCGACACCTGGCTGCGCCGCGTTTCATCCAGGGTGGCCAACGGGGTGCGCGGGCGGCTGCTCGGCGACGGCACGCCGGATACGGGCTGCGGGCTCAAGCTGTTTCATCGGGCCACCTTCCTGGAGTTGCCGTTCTTCGATCACATGCATCGCTTCCTGCCTGCGCTGTTCCAGCGCCAGGGTGCGCGGGTGATCTCGGTGCCCGTGGGCCACCGGCCGCGGACCTGTGGGCAGTCCAAGTACGGCGTGGGCAATCGTCTGTGGGTCGGGATCGTCGATATGTTCGGCGTGATGTGGCTGCGTTCGCGTTTCAAGGCGGGTGTCGGGATCACCGAGGAATGAGCACTGCCGTACAGCGCCGGGATTGCCTGTGGCTGCTGCTCGCCGCGCTGCTGCTGTTGTTGCCGGGACTCGGCCTGCGCGACCCCTGGCCGGCAGATGAACCGCGCTTCGCGCTCATTGCCCGCGACATGGTCCTCACGGGTAACTGGCTGTTCCCGATGGTGGGAGGCGACCTCTATCAGGACAAGCCGCCGCTGTTCTTCTGGACGCTGGGGCTCTTCTACTGGCTCACCGGCAACCTGAAGCTCGCTTTCCTGCTGCCCTCGCTGCTGGCCGGCCTTGGCACCGTGCTGCTGACCTACGACCTCGCTCGGAGGGTCTGGGACCGGCACATCGCCCTCTGCGCCGCCTTCCTGCTGCTGTGCTCCCTGCAGTGGATCATCCAGGCCCGTGCCGCCCAGATCGACATGCTGCTGGCCTTCTGGACCACACTGGGTCTGTACGGGCTTGGTCGACACCTGCTGACCGGGCCCGACTGGCGGGCTTACACGGTGGGCGGCTTCGCCTGCGGCCTCGGGATCATCACCAAGGGCACCGGCTTCCTGCCGATGCTGCTGCTGCTGGCCTACTTTCCGCTGCGCAGCCGCATGGCAGGGCTCTGGCGGGGCGAGGGCGGCGCGCGCTGGGCCCTGGCTCCGGCGGCGATGCTGGTTGCGATCGCGCTGTGGTTCCTGCCCATGGTGATTGCCGTGGAGCTATCGGGCGACCCGGCGCTGCACGCGTATCGTGACGAGCTGCTGTTCCAGCAAACCGTGACCCGCTATTCGGCCTCGTGGGCGCATCACGAGCCCTGGTACTACTTCATCCTGCAGGTGATTCCGCCCCTGTGGTTGCCCGGTACGCTGCTGCTGCCGTGGCTGGCGGGCCGGTGGGTGGGGGCCGTGCGCGCTGCGGATGGCCGGGTCGCCCTGCTCCTGGCCTGGGTGGCCATGGTGATCGTTTTTTTCAGTGCCTCGCCCGGGAAGCGAGGGGTCTACGTGCTGCCTGCCCTGCCTGCCTTCGTCCTGCTGACGGGCCCCTGGCTGTCGGAACTGCTGGACTCGCCACGAGTGCGCTGGACGCTATGGTCGGTGGCCGCCGCGATTCCCCTGTTGGCCGGACTTGGCGCGCTGTACCTCGGTGTGCTGGAGCCGGCGCGGCTCGCCGAGCTTGGCGAGCGTTACGATGTCAGCTCGGTCGCGCCGCTCGCCTGCATCGCCCTGGCGGGCGGAGCCGTGGCGCTCGCCCTGCGCCCCCGTCGTGCCCAGTGGGCGTGGGCCGGGGTCCTCGGCACCTTGGTCTGGGTGGCTGGGTTCTGGATCTACCCGATGATCGACGGTGTGCGTTCGGGGCGGGATTTCGTTGCGCATGTAGAGGCGACCGCCGACCCGGGCCACGACCTCGGCTGGGTGGCCTATCGCGAGCAATACCTGCTGCATGCGACCCGGCCCGTCACCAACTTTGGTCACCGGCGCGTGCTCCGCGAAGGCGAGCAGGAAACCTTCGATGCGGCCCTCTGGCTCAACGCTGCGGCCAATCGGCGGCTGGTGCTGGAGGAGGGCAGGCTCTCGCCCTGCTTCGATGCGGAGCAGGCGCTTCCTCTGGGCCACGCCAATCGGCGTGACTGGTTCCTGGTGGGGCCGCCGGCCGCCGCCGACTGCGTGCAGCAGGGCGAGGCCGCAGCCGTGCAGTTTTATCGTCCTCCTCAACAAATACATTAAGTTAGCTTGCATTCCTAGATCTTTTTGCCACAATGCCGGGTAACTGTCGGGGGCGATTGGGGCGGGGAGTCCAAACGGGGTGCCGAGCTTGCAGGGCGATCCAACCGCTGAATTCACGGCGTCAGACATCCTCGCGCCACAGACCTGGCAACCGCAGGCGCCGCGGCCGGCACTCGGCATCGACATCGCCTGCACCAAGGTGGCCGTCGACTTCCAGAACCTGACGGCGGCCAACGCGGACCCGGTGATCCGCCAGAACCTCGAGATCCTCCGCGAGTCCACCGCCACGGACGTGGTGTTCCTGGCGCTGTTCGACGGTGCTGGCGAGCGCATCGATTCAATCGCTGCCGCCCGCAGCGTGATCACCGAATGCCGCCCGGAGGCCCTGCGTGGCGAAAGCCTCGACAGCCTGCCCTGGGTCAGGTCGCGGCTGGAGCACATCCGCCTGGTCGAGTTCCGCGACACCACGGCCACCCGCAGTGAGCAGCTGGAGGACGCCCAGCGACTGTCCGGCATGGGGATCCGTTCACTGCTCCTGATCGCCTTCGCAGTGCAGGGCCGCGTGCGCGGTTTCCTCGCGCTGGCCTCCTCGCAGCCCCGGCCCGCCTGGGACGTGAACCTGCACCTGCTGCTCAAGTTGGTGGGCACCAGCCTCGCCAGTGGCCTCGAGCGGATGGCGCTGGCGGATCGGCTGGCCAGCTCACAGGAGCGGGAGCAGCTGTCGCTACCCTGCGCCAACGACGGCATCTGGGACTATGACGCGGTGGGCAATCGCACCTGGTTCTCGCCGCGCTGGAAGGCGATGCTCGGTTACGCCGAGGACGACGACATTCCCTCGCCGGACTGGACCCGGATGGTGCACCCCGACGACCTGTCGCGGGTCTCCTTGGCCATGCGCGAGCACCTGGCTGGCAAGACCCCGATGTTCGAGAGCATGCATCGACTGAAGCATGTGGACGGCAACTGGCGCTGGGTAGTCGGCAGGGCCATCGCCCGGACCGACAGCCGGGGAGCGCTGCGGCGCATGATCGGCGTGGAGCTCGACGTCACCGAGCGCAAGCTGTACGAGGATGCCCTGTTCCGCGAGAAGGAGCGCGCCCAGATCACCTTGCAGTCGATCGGTGACGGCGTGATCACCTCTGATGCGCACGGCCGTATCGAGTACCTGAACCCGGTGGCGGAGGAGCTGACCGGCTGGCGGCTCGAGGACAGCCTCGGCTGCAGCATCGACGAGATTTTCCGCTCCTTCCACGAGGAAACCTGCGAGCCGCTCGAGAACCCGATGACCGTCGCCATCCGGCGCGCCCGGGCCGTGAAGTCCGTGCGTCCCGTGCTGCTGATCCGTCGCGACGGCAACGAACTGTACGTCGAGCACACAGCCTCGCCGATCCGGGACGGACAGGGCGCCATCACCGGTGTGGTGCTGGTGTTCCATGACGTGTCCGAGGCCCGCGAACTGAACCGCCGGCTCAGTTACCACACCAGCCACGACGTGCTGACTGGCCTGGTCAATCGTCGCGAACTGGAAACCCGTTTGGAGCGTGCCCTGCAGAGCGCCAAGGCGAGGGAAACCTCCTACGCTCTCTGCTACATCGACCTCGACCAGTTCAAGATCATCAACGACACCTGCGGACACGCGGCTGGTGACGCCCTGCTCGGACAGGTAGGCACACTGCTCAAGTCCAAGGTGCGCTGGCGCGACACGCTGGCCAGGCTCGGCGGCGATGAGTTCGGCGTGCTGCTGGAAAGCTGCCCGCTGGAGGAGGCACTGCGTACCGCGGAAAGCCTGCGCGAGGCCATCAGCCGGTTCCGCTTCACCTACGAGGATCGCAGTTTCCGCCTCGGGGCCTCGGTCGGCGTGGTGCCGATTACGGCCGACAACGAGGACGTGGCCTCCATCCTGTCGGCGGCTGACAGCGCCTGCGGCGCAGCCAAGGAGAACGGCCGCAACCGCGTGCACTGCTTCGAGGAGAACGACCTCGACCTGATGCGCCGGCGGCGCGAGATGCAGTGGGCTGCGCGGATCAATAACGCGTTGGAGGAGTCACGCTTCGACTTGTACCGAATGCGCATCCTGCCGCTGACCGGCGACGAGGAGGGCGAGCACTACGAACTGTTGCTGCGCATGCGCGACGAGACCGGCAAGATTGTCTCCCCGGACCAGTTCATCGTGGCGGCGGAGCGCTATGGCATCACGCCTTCCATCGACCGCTGGGTGGTCAATAACCTGTTCCGCTGGCTGGTATCGGAGGCGGATGAGCGCGAGCGGCTGGCGCTGGTGGCGGTCAACCTCTCCGGCCAGAGCCTCGGCGACGAGAAGTTCCTGCCGTTTGTGATCGACCACTTCCATCGCAGCGGGGTGGATCCCGGCAAGGTCTGCTTCGAGATTACCGAGACCGCGGCCATCGCGAATTTCTCGCAGGCCAAGCGCTTCATCCAGGCGCTAAGGGATCTCGGCTGCAAGTTTGCGCTCGACGACTTTGGCACCGGACTCTCGTCTTTCTCCTACCTGCGGCAGTTCCCGGTCGACTACCTCAAGATCGACGGCAGTTTCGTGCGCGGGATGGTCAATGACACCATCGACCGGGAGATGGTCCGCTCCATCAACGAGATCGGCCACCTAACCGGCAAGAAGACCATCGCGGAGTTCGCCGAAAACGACGACATCATCCAGATGCTGCGCGCGATGGGCGTCGACTACGCCCAGGGCTACGGGGTGGAGGCACCCCGCCAGCTGGTGCACACGCCGATCTTCTGAGCGTCAGAACCCCAGGCCGTGACTCTGGCCGCCCATGCACAGCAGCATGGGAACCGACAGCACGAAGTTGGTCCGCGAGGCCAGTAGTGCGGTGGTGCGGGCCTTGGCCTTTTCCTCGTCGCTGGCAGGCACCATGCCCAGCACCTTCTTCTGGTTCGGCCAGATGAAGACCCAGACGTTGAACAGCATGATGGTACCCATCCAGGCGCCGGCGCCGATCACGCGAAACCCTTCCTGCATGGTAAAGGCCTTATGGATGCCGGCACCCCCGCCATAGAACTGCAGCATGTACCAGGCACCGGTGACCCAGGTGGCCACTGCAGCCCAGCGGAACCACAGCAGGGCCCTCGGCGCGATGTACTTGCTGATCCCGGCTCCGCCCGGTCCACCCTGGTCGGCGGCGGCCGCAGCCAGGCCCGGCACCTGCACCACGTTGAAGTAGTACAGCAGGCCGATCCACATCACACCCGACAGGATGTGCAGCCAGCGGGCCAGCACGGTCGATACTTCGGCCAGGTCCCGCCCGATCAGGACCGTGGCCCAGACCGCCACGATGGCAGCCAGCACCAGGCTGGTGACGATGGATCCATTGACGCTCTTCAAGGGGTTCATGTTTTGCTCCCGGTTTGCGTAAGGCCCCGTACTGGACAGGGTCGCCAGACAACGGCCGATTCTGATTGAAGGATAGGCAGTCGTCGGGGATAATTCAAACGTTACGTCCTCTCCCCCCCGAGGTTCCCCAGCTTGGCCGTCCCTGCGCCCAATTCGCCTTGCATCAGCGTATGCACACTCGATCAGCGCGGCGTCTGCCAGGGATGTTTTCGGACCCTCGAGGAGATTGCGGGCTGGTCCCGCCTCGATCCCGCCCGGCAGTGGGAGGTGATCAAGGCGGCCGACGCGCGGCGCCTGGCGTCCGGCGCGGCCCGCGCAGGCTGACTCTCACGACTCACCAGGAAATCGCGACCATGAGCAATGCCGACATCACCCAGCGCATCCAGGAGCGCCTCGCCGCGGCACCGGTGGTGCTGTTCATGAAGGGCACGCCCGATTTTCCGCAGTGCGGGTTCTCGGCCCAGACGGCGGCCGCGCTGGCCGCCTGCAAGGCGCGCTATGCGCACTTCAATATCTTCGAGGATCCGGAGCTGCGCGAGGCTCTGAAGGCCTATTCCAACTGGCCGACCTACCCGCAGCTCTACGTCAAGGGCGAACTAATCGGCGGCTGCGACATTGCCCTGGAGATGTATCGCTCCGGCGAACTACGGCAGTTGCTCGAGGAAGCGGGCGCGATCGACTGACCCTCAGGCCGTTGGGTCCTGCTCCGGGCTCGGCTCCACCATTGGGTTGGCGTCCTCCGCGCTGGCCTCTGGCGCGAGCGCCAGCCGCGTCAAGCCCGCCTCATATAGCGGCTTGAACTCGTTACAGATGGCGCAGAACAGGTCGGCGGTCCGCTCGGCGTCGTAGGAGGCCGAGTGAGCCTCAGCGCTGTCCCAGCCAATCCCGGCCGCCACCGCAGCCCGCGACAAGACCGTCTGACCGTAGGCCACGCCTGCCAGCGTGGCGGTGTCGAAGCTCGAAAAGGGGTGGAAGGGATTGCGCTTGATGCCGGCGCGCGCCACCGCAGCATTCAGGAAGCCCAGATCGAAGGAGGCATTGTGGCCGACCAGGATGGCGCGCGTGCAGCCATGTTCGCGCACGCCCCGACGGATCTCGGTGAAGATGCCGGACAGGGCGTCATGTTCCTTGACCGCGATGCGCAGAGGATGCCACGGGTCGATGCCGTTGACCGCCAGTGAGGCCGGATCGAGGCGGGCGCCCTCGAAGGGCACCACGTGGAAGCGCGTGGTCTTGCCCCGCCTCAGGCGACCGTCGGCGTCCATCTCGATCATCACCGCCGCGATTTCGAGCAGCGCATCCGTGGCGGCGATGAAGCCCCCGGTCTCGACGTCCACCACCACCGGCAGGAAGCCCCGGAAACGACCGCCGATCGTGCCGGGTTCGCGGCTCACGCTGCGCCCGCAGGCACGAGGCGCCAGCGCAGGAGCCCGCCGGCCCGGAAGGGGACGATCGAACCATCGGCCAGGGGCAGCGTGGTGGGCAGGGTCCAGTCCTCACGCACCAGGGTGATGCGGTCGCGATTGCGCGGCAGGCCGTAAAAGTCAGCGCCGTGGTGGCTGGCGAAACCCTCGAGCTGGTGCAAGGCGCCGGCGTCCTCGAAGGCTTCCGCGTAGAACTCGATGCCGGCGGGTGCGGAGAAGATGCCGGCACAGCCGCAGGCTGATTCCTTGCTGCCGCGCTCGTGCGGCGCGCTGTCGGTGCCCAGGAAGAAACGAGGGTCGCCGCTGGTGGCCGCCGCCAGCAGCGCCTCCCTGTCCTGTTCGCGCTTGAGCACCGGCAGGCAGTAGTGGTGCGGACGCAGGCCACCTTCGAACAGCGCGTTGCGATTCAGCAGGAGGTGCTGGGGGGTCAGCGTGGCCGCCACGCCGGCCCGGGATCCGCGGACGAAGTCGACTGCATGGCGGGTGGTGATGTGCTCGAACACCACCTTCAGGCTGGGAAAGCGCGCCACCACGCCGCTGAGGTGTCGCTCGATGAAGGCCAATTCCCTGTCGAACACGTCCACTGCCGGGTCCGTCACCTCGCCATGGACCTGCAGGACCATGCCGAGCTCGGCCATCCGCTCGAGCACCGCATCGCAACGCCGTGGGTCGGTGACCCCCGCGTCGGAATGGGTGGTGGCACCCGCCGGGTAGAGCTTGAAGCCGCAGACGAAGCCCGACTCGGCCGCGCGATCCACCTCGGCGGGCGGTGTATTGTCGGTCAGGTACAGCGTCATCAGCGGCTCGAAGCCGCAGTCCGGGGGGAGCGCCGCCAGGATCCGTTGGCGATAGGCACGCGCCTGTTCGGTGGTGGTCACCGGTGGTTTGAGGTTCGGCATTACCACGGCGCGTCCGAAGCGGGCTGCGGTGAAGCCCAGCACCGAGCACATGGCCTCGCCATCGCGCAGGTGCAGGTGCCAGTCGTCCGGGCGCAGCAGGGTCAGGGCGTTCAAGGTCACTCCGGCCCAAGCGGCGGTTGCTGGTCCAGCAGCAGCGACAGCATGAACCTGGCGCCGAAACCGGTGATGTCGCTGCCGACATGGGCGAGACCTCCATGGCGGGTCGCGGCCGACAGGTCGAGGTGCGACCAGGGGATTCCGGCACCGACGAAGCGCGACAGGAAGCGGGTGGCATAGATGTGGTCGGCCTGGCCATCGGCGAGGCACTGCACGACATCGGCGACCTTGCTGTCCAGTTCCTCGTCGTAGTCCTCGTCCATGGGCAGCACCCAGACCCGCTCGCCGCTGTCCTGCCCGGCCCGCTCGATGGCGACACGCCATGACGGGCGGTTGGTGAAAGCACCGCTGTAACGGGTGCCGAGTGCTACCACGCAGGCGCCGGTCAGGGTGGCAAAGTCGACGATGGCCGCCGGCCGGGACTTGCTGGCGAGGGCCAGCGTGTCGGCCAGTACCATGCGGCCCTCCGCATCGGTGTGGATGACCTGGATGGTGGTGCCGTTGACCGCTGTTACCACGTCCTGGGGCTTGTAGGCCCGCGAGCCGATGCGGTTTTCCGCCAGGGCCAGCCAGGCCTCGACCGGACGCGGGTGCTTCAGCCTGGCCAGCGCCATGAGCGTGGCCAGCGCGAGGGCGCTGCCGGCCATGTCGGTGTGCATGTCCAGCATGCCCTTGTGGCTCTTCAGGTTGGTGCCGCCGGTGTCGAAGCACAGTCCCTTGCCCACCAGCGCGATGGGCGCGGAGCGGCTCTTGCGTCCTCGATAGCGGATGCGGACTATGCCGGCATCGCGGTTGGCGCTGCCTTGGGTGACCGCCAAAAAGGCGCCGGCTCCGGCTCGCCGGAGCGCGGCCTCGTCCATGAACTCATACTCGAGACCCTCTCGTTCGCACAGCGCCTCGATGATCGATCGATAGCCGGCCGGATCCAGCCGATCAGGCGGCATCGCCGTCAGCCAGCGCACCAGGTTGGTGGCCTCACCGGTGGCGGCGATGCGCGAGCGGTCGAGGGGATGCTTGCAGATGGGCACCAGGGTGGCCGCCTTCGGGGCGGGTGCCTTGCCCGACTTGTAGGCCGGCAGGCTGAAATCCCAGGCTTGGGCAGCCGCCAGCAGGGCTTCCACCCCGCTGGCCGTGTCCGGCGCCCCAAGGCCCTGGGCACTGAGTCCAATACGGGGGTGCTCACCGCGTTGCAGGTGCTTGAGCATCTTGCCGGCCAGCGTGAGTCGCGTGAACGCGGCCGCGCCATCGCGCAGCAGGCCCACTACCAGCAGCGTGGCTTTCTCGTTAGGCAGGTTGAGGGTGAAGGTGTCGCCAGCCCGGCGAGCGCCCCGACCGTGGACCCGGGCGATCACCTCGGCAAAGGGCAGGCGCTTGATGACGTCGCGCGTGCCCGAGCTCGGCAGCAGCAGCAGCAGGGCGTCGAGGCGACCGAGCACGGCAGCACTGAGCTGTGCCTCCGGTTTGCCGACTGGCCTGGCCCGGGCGGGCAGTTCTGCGAGGGTTGTCCTGCTGCGTCGGGCTGCCACCAGTTTGCCTTGACCCACTTGCGAGGTGTGGGATCATAACGCGCCGCGATCAAGGCGGGAACGAGGGGTTCAGTCAGGATGCACCAGGAAGGCGAAGCGGGCGACGTCGATCCGCAGGAAACCCAGGAATGGCTGGAGTCGATCGACTCCGTGCTGCAGGCGCACGGTCCGCAGCGGGCCCATTTCCTTCTGGAGCGGCTGATCGACCACACGCGCCGCGCCGGTGCCTGGCTTCCTTTCAAGGCGAATACCGCCTACCTCAACACCATCTCGGTGGCCAAGGAACAGCCCTATCCCGGAGACCGGACGCTGGAGCGCCGCGTCGAGGCCTACATCCGCTGGAACGCCATGGCCATGGTGGTACATGCCAACCGCCGCAGTTCCGAGTACGGTGGCCACATCGCCACGTATGCCTCGTCCGCCACCCTCTACGAGGTCGGCTTCAACCACTTCTGGCGAGCCTCGACCGATACGACGGCCGGCGACCTGGTGTACGTCCAGGGACACTCGTCCCCGGGCATCTACGCGCGGGCCTATCTCGAGGGTCGACTGACAGAGGAGCAGCTGCGCGGCTTCCGCCAGGAGGTGGGCGGCAAGGGCCTGTCCTCCTATCCGCATCCCTGGCTGATGCCGGATTTCTGGCAGTTTCCCACCGTGTCCATGGGCCTCGGACCCATGCAGGCCATCATGCAGGCCCGCTTCATGCGCTACCTCGAGCACCGCGAACTGGTGCCGCAGACCGACCGCAAGGTCTGGGCCTTCCTGGGCGACGGCGAGATGGACGAGCCGGAGTCGATGGGTGCGCTGACGCTGCCGGTCCGGGAACGGCTGGATAACCTGATTTTCGTCATCAACTGCAACCTGCAGCGCCTCGACGGTCCCGTGCGCGGCAATGGCAAGATCATCCAGGAACTGGAGGCTGCGTTCCTGGGCGCCGGCTGGAACGTTATCAAGGTGGTCTGGGGCTATCGCTGGGATGCACTCCTTGCGAGGGACTCCACAGGCCTGCTGCGCCAGCGCATGGAGGAGGCGGTTGACGGCGAGTACCAGGCCTTCAAGGCCAAGGGCGGGGCCTTCACGCGTGAGCACTTCTTCGGCAAGTATCCGGAGCTGCGCGAGCTGGTGGCCAACATGTCGGACGACGAGATCTGGCTGCTGAACCGCGGCGGACACGACTCGCGCAAGGTCTGGAACGCCTACGCCGCCGCGGTGGCGCATACCGGACGCCCCACCGTGATCCTGGCCAAGACGGTCAAGGGCTATGGAATGGGCAGTGCGGGCGAGGCTCAGAACATCACTCACCAGCAGAAGAAGCTCGACGACGACGCCCTGCGTGCCTTCCGTGACCGTTTCAATATCGCGGTCTCGGACGAGGAGATCGCCAAGCTGCCATTCAAGCGCCCGGCCGAGGACAGCCCGGAAATGCGCTACCTGCACGAGCGCCGACGCCGGCTCGGCGGCTACCTGCCGAGGCGCAAGGTCACCGCAGAGCCGCTGCAGGTGCCGCCCCTGGAGTTCTTCCGGGCCCTGCTCGACGGTACTGACGGCCGCGAGATTTCCACCACCATGGCTTTCGTGCGCCTGCTGACGG
>JAURLT010000117.1 GCA_030831085.1 Gammaproteobacteria bacterium | reverse complement strand
TCTGGCGGGTGGGAGCTCGCCCAACAGTGCCTTGGCAAGAGCGGGTACTGCCGGACCTGAACAGCGCAGCACTCCAATCCCGCCGCGACCGGCTGGGGTAGCAATGGCCGCTATCGTGTCCCGCGCCATGTTCACATGGGCGCCATCCCTGTCAGCGGACGTAGGTAACCCAAACGCCTTCGGTGTCGCTGTTTTCCATGTGCGGCACCATCTGGGCAAAGCGCCAGCCCTCGCGCTCCATCTTTGCGTGGAGTTCGTTGATTTCGCGCTCGATGCCGCGACCCGTGTGGGCGCCGAGATAGACGGTAGTGACCTTCTCCGCCTTGGGCTTGTCCTTGTCCCGTGCTTCGGCTGGCGCGACCAGCGTGGCGGCAAGGATCAGCCCGGTCAACATAGCGGTGATGAGTCTTAACATCATGGCCCCCGTAATCAGTTGGTACGCTGCTTCTTCGCCTCGGCTTCGACCATCCGGTTGATCTTCCACTGCTGGGCGATCGACAGCACGGTGTTGGTAACCCAGTACAGCACCAGGCCGGCGGGGAACCACATGAACATGACGGTCATGATCACGGGCATGAAGGCGAAGACCTTGGCCTGCACCGGGTCCGGCGGGGCTGGATTCAGCTTGAACTGCCCGTACATGGCCACGCCCATCAACAGCGGCAGCACGAAGAACGGGTCGCGTGAGGAAAGATCCTGAATCCAGCCGAAGAACGGTGCCTGGCGCATTTCCACGCTTTCCAGCAGCACCCAGTAGAACGCAAGGAAGAAGGGGATCTGCACCAGCATGGGCAGGCAGCCTGCCACCGGATTGATCTTCTCCTTCTTGTAGAGCTCCATCATGGCCTTGGCCTGGCCTTCTCGGTCTTCCTTGTAGCGCTCCTGGATGGCCTTCAGCCGCGGGGCAACAGTGCGCATCTTGGCCATGGAGCGGCCACTCGTCTCGGCCAGCTTGTAGAACACCAGCTTGATGAGCAGGGTCACGATGATGATCGACCAGCCCCAATTGCCCACCACCCCATGCACCTTATCAAGCAGCCAGAACAGGGGCTGGGCGAGGATGGTCAGCTTGCCGTAGTCGGCGGTGAGCTCAAGCCGCGGACCTGCCTGTTCGAGCTGGGCCTGCAGCTTGGGGCCTACGAACAGCCTATCGTCGATGGTAGCCCGGCCACCCGCCGGGACGACCTGCGCGGGCCCCACGGTGGTAAGCAGGTAATCACGGTCCTCGACTCGGAGGCTCAGCTTGTAGACCTGCGTCGACGGAGGCGGCAGGGCCGCCACGAAGTGATGCTGCAGCGAAGCGACCCAGCCCCCGGCGACCGACTGCGACCACGACGATTCGTCTTCATCCTCCACGTCGAGTTTCTGGTAGCTGTTGCCGTCGAACACGGCCGGGCCGACGAACGCATAGGTCTCGACGTTGAACATCGAGGTTTCCCGCGGCGCCCAGTGGCGAAGTAGCTGCGCGTAGGGTGCGAGGCTGACTGGCGCCTCGCTGGCGTTGCTGACGTCGTAGAGGACATCGATCTGGTAACTGCCGCGACGGAGCAGGTAGGTTTTGGTGACAGTCAATCCCGCCCCATCGGTCCAGGTCAGCGGCACCTCGAGGACATCGTCGCCCTCGCCAAGTCGGTATTCCCTGCTGGCCGACGTGAAGGGAGCCTTGTGGTTCGGCTCCGCACGGCCTGCCTGCCCGGTGGTCAAACCGGACTGGTAGAGGTAGAGGGTTTCCGGGGAGTCGTTGTTGAACAGGCGAACCTTGAGGTCGGGCTGGTCCTTGCGCAGGGGATAGTCGAGCAGGTCGGCGCGTACCAGGTCGCCGCCCGACAGCGAGACGTCCAGGTCGAGGACGTCGGTGACCACGCGCAGGGTGCCCGGCACCGCCGGCGTAAACGCGATACCGCCCGCCGCTGCAGGTGCGTCAGGGACCGTCGCCGAATCGGCCACTGACGGCGGCGCTGCCACCTGCGGAACCGCATCACTCAGCGAAGGTGGCGCACTGGGTGCGGAAGCGCTACCCGTTGCCGACGCCGGCGCCGAAGGGGCAGCCGGTTCTGCATAGTCGCGCATCCACTGGTCGAAGTTGAGCCACACCAGGAAAAGCAGGCCCATCCACAATGCCAACCGCAGGTTCTGCATCCGCCAAAACTCCCCACTCAATCCGGAACCGGATCGTAGCCTCCCGCATGCCACGGATGGCAGCGACAGACCCGCCGGAATGACATCCAACCGCCCCGCAGGGCGCCGTGCCGCTCGAGGGCCTCGATGGCATAGGCCGAACAACTGGGATGAAACCGGCAGTTGGGACCGAGCATCGGGCTCACCAGCAAACGATAGCCGCGCAATATTGCAACAAGCAGCCTCTTCATGAACGACCGATCCGGTCCCAGAGCTTTTCCAGGCTGTCCACGAGTTGCCTGGCGCCCGCCTCACGAGTGGCCGCGCGGGCATTCACCACGATATCTGCCGGCGGAAGGCGGCCCTGGTTGAGGCGGAAAGATTCCCGGATCAGCCGGCGAATGCGGTTGCGCCTGACGGCAGTGCCCGCGGTACGCAGCGACACGGCCATGCCAAGCCTGGCGTGCCCGGTCTCGTTCTCTGCATACTGGACGCCGAAAAAAGCATCGGCGGTCCTGCGACCGCAGCGGCGAACCCGCTCGAAGTCCTTGCCGGTGCGCAGCTTGTGCCCCGGGCTGAAACCGAGGCGAGGGCTGACAGGCGTTAAGGTCAGCGGCTGATGCCGCAGGCCAGGCGCTTGCGGCCCTTGGCGCGGCGGCGCTTGATGACCAGGCGGCCGTTCTTGGTCGCCATCCGGGCGCGGAAGCCGTGGGTCCGCTTGCGCTTGATCTTGCTTGGCTGGTAAGTGCGTTTCATGGTTCAAAAACAACGACATGCCCGTTCGGGCAAAGGGCGGCAAGATTAAGATCCTCGGCGGCCCAAGTCAACTGCAAGATGGGTTTCTGGTGCATATCAGCAGATTTCCACTTTAAAGATCTAAATGGTCGTAATTTTAACTTCATTTTCCACTTTTTATTAAATATCAGAGAAGTGAGATAGTTATGTTTAAAAAGTCCAATTTATTGTATTTAAGTGGTTTTTCATGATCGCATTACTGCAAAGAGTAGCGGAAGCGTGGGTCAGGATTGAAGATCAACCCGTGGCCACCATCAACAGGGGCCTGCTGGTGCTGGTTGGGGTCGAGGCCGGTGACGGTCCGGAAGAAGCCCGGCGGCTGGCCGAGAGAACCTGCCAATACCGCGTGTTTCCCGATGCCGATGGGCACATGAACCTCGATGTCCAGGCCGCCGGCGGGGCGATCCTGGCCATACCCCAGTTCACCCTCGCGGCCGACACCCGGAAGGGTAATCGCCCCGGATTCAGCACCGCCGCCCCACCTGACGAGGCCGAACCGCTGTTTCAGGAGTTCGTAAGCGCCATCCGGGCGCGGATGGGCCGGGTGGAGACCGGCCGTTTCGGGGCCGACATGGCGGTCGGGCTGGTCAACCAGGGGCCGGTCACTTTCTGGCTGCAGGTGCGCCCGGGCGGCGGCGGAACGGTCCGCTAACCCCGATGTCGTATCATGCAGGGACATGCCCGCTGTTCGGGCCGGGAAGGTTTCCATGGGTATCGGTTTCCGCGAACTGCTTATCATCCTCGCCATCGCGCTGCTCATCTTCGGGGCCAAGAAGCTCCGCACGATCGGCACCGACCTCGGCTCGGCGGTGAAGGGTTTCAAGAAGGCCATGAACGAGGGCGACGAAGAGGAAGCGGCGCGGCAGGTGCGCCACGACCAGCAGCCGGACGCCGACTTCGATTCCGCGCCCTCCGCGAGCGACGTCAAGAGCAACAAGCAGGGCTGAGCGCCCGATGTTCGAGGTCGGCTTCACTGAGATCGTGCTGATCCTGGGCATCGCCCTGGTGGTGCTCGGTCCCGAGAAACTGCCCGGCATCGCCCGGGACGTGGGCCGGTGGGTGGGCCGGGCGCGGGCCATGGCGCGCCAGTTCCGGCAGCAGCTCGACGTGGAGGCCGACCTCGCCGAGCGCCACCAGCGTCAGGAGGACACCTCGAAACGCACCCCGCCCGGTGACGACCCACCGTGAGCGGCGATCGATCCGGTGACGAGCACCTCGCCGAGGGCACCCTGCTCTCCCACCTGGTTGAACTCCGCAGCCGGCTGGTGCGCTGTTTCGTGGTGGTGGGCCTGGTGGCCGTGCCCTGTCTGGCCTTTGCCAACCAGTTGTTCAGCTGGGTCGCCCTGCCGCTGCAGGCGCAGCTGCCCGCAGACACGCGGATGATCGCCACCAGCGTGGTGGCGCCGTTCATGGCGCCCTTCAAGCTGGGACTCATCACCGCTGTCTTCCTGTCCATGCCCTACCTGCTCTATCAGGTCTGGGCCTTCGTCGCGCCCGGCCTGTACCGGCACGAGCGACGCTTCGCGCTACCGCTGCTGGTCTCCAGCATCGTCCTTTTTTACGCCGGCGCCGCCTTCGCCTACTTCGTGGTCTTTCCGGTGATGTTCCAGTTCTTCGTCGCCACCACGCCCGATGGCGTGAGCATGATGACCGACATGAGCCAGTACCTCGACTTCGTGGTGCTGCTGTTCTTCGCCTTCGGACTGGCTTTCGAGATCCCGGTGGCGACCGTACTGCTGGCCCGCACCGGGCTGGTGAGGATAGAGTCCCTCACGGGCAAGCGGGGCATGGTGCTGCTGGGCATCTTCGTAGTGGCGGCCTTCCTGACGCCGCCGGACCCGCTGTCGCAGACCATGATGGCCGTGCCGATGTACCTGCTGTTCGAGGGCGGCATCGTAATGGCCAGGGTGCTGGTGAAAAAGCCACCGCCGGGAGAAGAGGAAGAAGAGCCCGCTTGAGGGAGGGGAGTCGATGACCACACACGTTGCACCGCCACCAGGGACCCTGATGGGCCATCCACGGGGACTATTCCTGCTGTTCGCCACCGAGATGTGGGAACGCTTCAGTTATTACGGCATGCGCGCCCTGCTGGTGCTGTACATGGTGGCAGCAACCCAGGCAGTGAACCCGGGTCTGGGCTGGGGCAGCGGCGATGCCCTCAGGCTGTACGCCTGGTACACCGGACTCACCTACCTCACGCCACTGATCGGTGGATGGCTGGCCGACAACTTCATCGGCATGCGCAAGGCGGTGATCATCGGCGGAGCGCTGATGGCACTCGGCCAGTTCGCGCTGGCCGCCCCGCCCGAACTGTTGGGTACCACCGGTCGCATCGAGGCCGCCTGGCTCGGTATCTCCTTTCCCGATTCGCCAACCAGTTTCTATCTGGGGCTGTTGCTGCTGATCGTTGGCAGCGGCTTCTTCAAGGC
>JAURLT010000116.1 GCA_030831085.1 Gammaproteobacteria bacterium | reverse complement strand
CCGCGTTCATGCTGGTGGCCACCGTTTCGGACCTGAGAGTCAACAAGGCATGGGCCTGGACCAAAGGCGGCTGCGAATACCCGCTGTTCTGGTGCCTGTGCTGCGGCATCGTGGCAGCCAACGCTTGAGGGTTGCTGCTCCAAACGCGGACATTCTTCGTAACTTTTTACACCACTCGCCTTGGTACGCGATGCTGCCTCCTCCGTAGGAGGCAGAACCTTTTCTTAGGCTACTCGACCGGCGTAGAAGTAGAACTTCACAAACAACCACCACCCCCCGTGGGGAGCGTACCGATGGGGGCGCACACACCATTCCCAGTATTCACGGCCTCACCGGCCTTATTGGACTTGGCACGATCGGCATCCACATCGCCGGGAGCCGGCTCCGCCAGTTCTTCGGCACTCGGGCCAACCTGACCCGCTACTTCCGTCGCATCGGTCGGCTCCACGGTCTCCGTCACCGCCCGCTGGGCAGGCATGAGGGTGCCGGCGGCATCTTCCCCGGCACGATCAGAACGGCTGCCCATCCAGACCGCTCCCGCGATCACGACCACCGCAACGAAGGCCCAGACACCCTTGCCGCCTAACGCCTTGCTTGCTTCGCTCATTCGATTGCCCCTTTACGCCAAGTGAGTTGAGTGACGCTTTGCTTGACTGTACCTGCCAAGTACACCCGCCGTGGTAAAAAGTTCGTGGCATCCAGCCAGGGCACGATGTCGGCCCGATGAGTCGGACGCCCCCATCCCGGCTCACTCCTCTGAGGCGATGGGCGAAGGGTAGCGGAGGTGCGCGAGTGCTGGCCGTGGCGGTCAATTGAAGGCGGCCCCGGAAGGCTGGCCGACACAAGGGCGGGAAAGTGACCACAGAGGTGACCACAGCCACTTTCCCGATCGCTTGTAAGTATTGGTCGGAGCGCCGAGATTCGAACTCGGGACCCCTTGCACCCCATGCAAGTGCGCTACCAGGCTGCGCCACGCTCCGACCGTAGGGAAATGATAGACGATGTCGCGGCGCGTTGCGCGCCCCACATGAGGCTCAGCGGCGCAGGATCCTGAGGATCTCCTCGAGCTCGGTCCGCACCTGCCGAACGACCTGCTGGCTGTGCGACACGTCCTCTCTCGCTTCCTCGCCTTCCATTTTGTTGCGGGCACCACCGATGGTGAAACCCTCGTCGTAGAGCAGGCCGCGAATCTGGCGAATGATGATGACGTCCTGACGCTGGTAATAGCGGCGGTTGCCACGCCGCTTGACCGGCTTCAGCTGCGGGAACTCCTGCTCCCAGTAGCGCAGCACGTGCGGCTTAACGCCACACAGCTCGCTCACCTCGCCGATGGTGAAGTAGCGCTTCGCCGGAATCGGCGGCAGCAGGCTATTCTGGCTGGGTTCCAACATACGCTTCGACCCTGGCCTTTAGTTTCTGCCCCGGACGGAAAGTAACGACCCGACGGGCAGAGATCGGAATCTCTTCGCCGGTCTTCGGGTTCCGACCAGGACGCTGGTTCTTGTCACGTAAATCGAAGTTGCCAAAACCCGACAACTTCACCTGTTCCCCCGTCGACAGCGCAGTCCGGACCTCCTCGAAAAAAAGGTCTACCAACTCGCGCGCCTCCCGCTTGTTGAGGCCCAGCTGATCGAACAGCGCCTCCGCGATTTCGGCCTTTGTCAGCGCCATACGCGTTTAATTCCTTATTCTCGCGCCACAGTCTGTGCTGAGGCGAGACACCACCGACGACACCAAGCCATCGGCATCCTGGTCGGTGAGTGTCCCTTCAAACTTTTGAAAAATCAACCCCATAGCAACGCTTTTGAGTCCAGGTTCCAGTCCAGGGCCTCGGTAGACATCGAAGACTCGAACCTCTCTCAGTGCGCTCCCCGTAGAAACACTAACACTTTCGAGGATTTGGTCCAACAAGATCGATTCAGGCACTACCAGAGCAAGATCCCTGCGAACAGAAGGATAGCGCGAAATACCATTATAAACAGGCAGTTCTGACATAAAGCTCAAATCCGCATCCACCTCGAACAAGAGGGGCGCTGACCTCAGGTCATACGCCTGCAGAAGAGCCGGATGCAGTTCTCCGATCCAACCCGCCGACTTTTCTCGAACGATCACCCTCGCCGTTCGTCCTGGGTGCAACGCCGGGTGACTGGCGGGTTCAAAACGAATCTCACGCGGGCTGTGGCCAAGTTGCAACAAGGCTTCCAGATCACCCTTGAGATCGTAGAAATCCACGTCTCGCCGCTCGCTGGACCACTGCTCCGGCAGGGCTGCCCCCCACGCGACTGCGGCCAGCAGGTTCTTCTCGGGCGCGTTCGCGGGAAAGCCCCTGCCATATTCAAATAGCCGCACCCGCTCCCGCTGACGCCGGACGTTGCTGGTCAATGCCGCCATCAGACCCGGCCATAAACTGAGTCGCATGACCGCAAGCTCGGCCGACAGCGGATTGGCCAGCTCGACGAGTTCTGCCGGTCCAGCCAGGCGGAGCTGCTCCTCCCGCCCGGTAAAGGCATAGGAAATGACCTCCTGGTATCCGCGATCCGCCAGAAGCGTCAGGTATCTGCGCTCCGACACGCGGGTCTCGGTGCTTGGAGCAGCGACCTGGCCCGCCATCGCATCGACAGGCTCGATACGGTCGTAGCCATGAATGCGGGCGACCTCTTCCGAAAGATCTTCCGCAATCGCGAGGTCGAAACGATGAGAGGGCGGTAGCACCCTGAAATCGTTACCGGAGTGGCTGACCTCCATGCCCAGTGCCTTGAGTGCATCGGCCACCCCGTTGGCCTCCAGTGGCAGGCCCAGGCGTTTCTCCAGGAATTCGATGGAGACTTCAATCGGGCTGCGTTCGAGCACCGACAGGGCCTTTCCGGATACCACTGTAGGGCCCGGCTCCCCGCCAGCGATCTCCAGCAGCAGAGCCGTCGCACGTTCCATGGCGCGTTCCTGCAGCGTCGGGTCGACGCCCCGCTCGAAGCGCTGGGAGGCATCGGTCTGCATCCCATACCGGCGCGCCCTGCCGGCGATGGCAGCGGGCTGGAAAAAGGCCACCTCGAGAAACACATCCGTCGTATCCGGATCGATGCCGCTGGCCTCCCCGCCCATGATGCCTGCCAGGCCGATCGGGCCGGTGGCATCGGCGATCATCAGCACGTCCGGATCCAGTGACACCTCGCGCCCATCCAGCAGGCGGAGCTTCTCTCCGGTTCTCGCCCAACGCACGCGAATGCCACCGTTGAGCCGCCGGAGATCGTAGGCGTGCATGGGCTGGCCCATCTCCAGCATGACGAGGTTGGTGACGTCCACGACTGGGGAAATGGAGCGAAGTCCGGCGCGCCTGAGGCGCTCCTGCAACCACAGGGGCGACTGGGCCTCCGGCCGCACGCCGCGAATGACGCGCCCCACAAAGGTCGGACAGGCCTCCCCGGCCTCCAATTGCACGTCGAACACATCAGGAAGCGTCGCTGCTACCCGCGGTATGGGAGGCGTGGCCAAGGGCTTGCCGCTGATAGCGGCCACTTCACGGGCGATACCCAACACCGACAGCGCATCTCCGCGGTTGGGGGTGATCGACAGCTCAAGGATGGTGTCGTCGAGCGACAGTGCCTGAGTCAGCGAGGTGCCTGTTGGATATCCGTCCCCGAGTTCCAGGATGCCGGCGTGAGCCTCGCCGAGCCCTAGCTCGCGGGCCGAGCAGAGCATGCCCAGGGATTCAACACCCCGGAGACGGGCCGCGGAAATCCTGACGTCGCCGGGGAGCACTGCCCCGACACGGGCAAAAGCGGTGACCAGACCTGGGCGAGCGTTGGCCGCACCGCATACCACCTGCACGGGCGACCCGGAACCGTCGTCCACCTGGCAGACCCGAAGCTTGGCAGCATCCGGATGAGGCTCGCAGGACGAAATGCGGGCGACGACCACGCCATCCAGCTGAGGTGCGGCCTTCTCGATGGACTCCACTTCGAAGCCTGCCATGGTCAGGCGCTCGGCGAGTGCCCTGGCGCCCCAGCCGCAGTCCACCCATTCCTTCAGCCAGTCAATGCTGATCCTCACGCTCTCAACCCCTGTCGAACTGGCGCAGGACATCGAGGTCGCCCTCGAAGAACAGGCGCAGGTCGTTGACCGCATAACGCAGCATGGTCATGCGATCGATGCCCATGCCGAAGGCGTAACCCTGCCAGCGGGTCGGGTCCACCCCGGCTGCCGACAGGACGTTCGGGTGCACCATGCCGCAGCCCAGCACCTCCAGCCAGCCAGTGCCCTTGCAGGTGCGACACCCCGCTCCGTCACACAGCACGCACTGGATATCGACCTCGGCCGAGGGCTCCGTAAACGGAAAGTAGGAGGGCCTGAATCTGAGCTTGCGCGGCCGCTCGAAGAACTGCTCCACGAATCCCGCGAGCATGGCCTTCAGGTTGGCAAAGCTCACCTGCTCGTCGACCACCAGTCCCTCAACCTGATGAAACATGGGAGTGTGGGTCAGGTCGGAGTCGCAACGATAGACACGACCCGGCGCAATCACCCTGAGCGGGAGGGTCCCGGCCCGGAGGGCGCGGATCTGGACCGGCGAGGTGTGCGTACGGAGCAGCCTGCCGTCCGGAAAGTAGAACGTATCGTGCATGGCCCGCGCCGGATGGTCGGCGGGAATGTTGAGGGCCTCGAAATTGTGGAAATCGTCCTCGATTTCCGGCCCCTCGGCCACGCTAAAGCCGGCACCGACAAAGATCTCCTCGATCCTGAGGCGTGTCCGGGTGACCGGGTGAATGCCACCCGTCCTGTGCCCGCGCCCGGGCAGCGTGACGTCGAGCGTGCCGGCGGCGAGCTGATGCGCGAGCTGGGCTTCCTCGAGGGCCATTTTCCGGCTCTCGATCGCTGCACTCAGTCGATCCTTGGCCAGGTTGATGACCGCCCCGGCGTCCCTCCTCTCTTCAGGAGGCAGGGCCGATAAGGATTTGAGCTGGCCGGTGATGGCGCCCTTCTTGCCCAGCGCCTCGACTCGCACGGCATCGAGGGCCGCGAGATCCTCCGAGGCAGCAATACGGGAGAGGAACCCCTCAAGCAGCGTTTCGAGTTCCATGGTCGCGGACGGCCGGGGCCCGGGGGCCCCGGCCTCGATGCGTCAGGACTCGAGGGCAGCCTTGGCCTTCTGCGCAATCGCGCCAAAGGCCTCCGGTTCGTGAACTGCGAGGTCCGCGAGGGCCTTGCGGTCCACCTCGATCCCCGCCTTCTTGAGCCCGGCGATCAACCTGCTGTAGGACAGCTCGAAGCCGCGCGCCGCGGCGTTGATACGCTGGATCCAGAGCGCACGATAGTCGCGCTTCTTGATCCGACGACCTGCGTAGGCGTACTGGCCCGCCTTGATGACGGCCTGCTTGGCAACCCGATACACCTTGCGGCGGGCGTTGTAATAACCCTTGGCCTTGCCAAGGACCTTCTTGTGACGGCGTCCGGCGATGACGCCACGTTTGACTCGTGCCATGTGTGCTAGCTCCCTTCAGTCCGTCAGAGGTGTGGGAGCAGCTTGTCGAGGCGGCCTACGTCCGTCTCGTGCACGAGCTTGCTCGTCCCCAGCTGGCGCTTACGCTTGCTGGGCTTCTTGGTGAGGATGTGGCGCCTGTGTGCCTGGGCGCGCTTGTAACCGTTGGCGGTCTTGCGAAAACGCTTGGCCGCTGCCCGGTTGGTCTTCAACTTGGGCATCTCTACGCTCCTTTTATAACCTCTTCGCGCCGTTCACACGGGCTGGAGGCGTCTCGGCGGCGAACCGCCGTTCACTTTACTTACCAACGCCGGCCCAGGGCCGGCTACTTCTTTTTCGGCGAGACGATCATCACCATCTGCCGGCCTTCCATGGAGGGCATCTGCTCCACCGAGCCGAGCTCCGCCAGGTCGGCAACTACGCGGTCCAGGAGCTTTCGCCCCAGTTCCGTGTGTGCCATCTCGCGACCGCGGAAGCGCAAGGTGATCTTCGCCTTGTCTCCCTCGGTCAGGAACCGGGTGAGGTTCTTCAGCTTGACTTGATAGTCAGCCTCCTCGGTTCCCGGTCGAAACTTCACTTCCTTGACCTGAATCTGCTTCTGCTTCTTCTTCGCCGAGTGGGCCCTCTTGTTCTGTTCGAACAGGAACTTGCCGTAATCCATGATCCGGCAAACGGGCGGCTCGGCCGTCGGAGAAACTTCCACGAGATCCATCGCCGAATCCGAGGCCATCTGCAGGGCCTGAAAACGGCTGATGACACCGACTTGCTCTCCGTCGGCGCCAATGACGCGCAGCTGCGGCGCAAGGATCTCCTCGTTGCGCCTGGTGCGCTTCGTCGTTGAAATACTTAAACCTCCTGACTATCGCGGCCGCG
The DNA here is from genome assembly GCA_030831085.1 of Gammaproteobacteria bacterium. Classification (GTDB taxonomy): domain Bacteria; phylum Pseudomonadota; class Gammaproteobacteria; order Steroidobacterales; family Steroidobacteraceae; genus SG8-30. The sequence goes on along the minus strand of JAURLT010000116.1, from coordinate 3,623 downwards.
GCCCGCCACGTCCTGGGCAATCCGCGCCGCCACTTCTTCCAGGGACATTACGCCCAAATCAGCCCCTGACCGCGTTCTCACGGCCAAAGACCTGGAAGCCATTTCCCGATCTCCTGCCACAAGCAGGTACGGGACACGCGCGAGCGTGTGTTCCCGGATTTTAAAGCCGACTTTTTCGTTACGCAAGTCAATTTCTACCCGAACCCCCTGATTCTTAAGGAATTCCGTGGCCTCACGCACGAAATCAGCCTGTTTATCGGTGATCGACATCACCGTGGCCTGCACCGGGGCCAGCCAGGTAGGCAGCTTGCCCGCATGGTTTTCGATCAGGATGGCAATGAAACGCTCAAAAGACCCCAGGATGGCCCGGTGAAGCATGACAGGCGGCCGGCGGCCTCCGGATTCATCGACGTATTCGGCACCCAGCCTCTCGGGCACCACGAAATCCAGCTGGAGGGTGCCGCACTGCCAGTCGCGGCCGATGGCATCCCGCAGCACGAATTCCAGCTTGGGCCCGTAGAAGGCCCCCTCGCCCGGGTTCATGGTGTAGTCGATGCCCGTGGCCTCGAGGGACGCACGCAGCGCCGCTTCGGCACGGTCCCAGGTCTCGTCAGAACCGGCTCGCTGGGCCGGACGATCCGAGAACTTGACCCGCACCTCGGCGAAACCGAAGTCGCGGTAGACGGACATCAGCAGTTCGCAAAAGGCCACCGTCTCCTCGCCAATCTGCGATTCGGTGCAGAAGATGTGGGCGTCGTCCTGGGTGAAGGCACGGACCCGCATGAGGCCGTGCAAGGCGCCGGAGGGCTCATTGCGGTGACAGGCCCCGAACTCTGCCATGCGCAGCGGCAGGTCTCGATAAGACTTGATGCCCTGCTTGTAGATGAGCACATGGCAGGGACAGTTCATCGGCTTGACCGCCAGCGTACGATGCTCGGACTCCGCGATGAACATATGTTCCGCGTAGTTATCCCAGTGACCGCTTCGCTCCCACAGCACCCGGTCGAGCAACTGGGGACTTTTGACCTCCTCGTAACCAGCCGCTTCCAGGCGCCCCCTCACGTAGTGCTCGATGGTGCGCCAGAGGGTATGGCCCCGCGGGTGCCAGAACACGCTGCCGACGGCCTCCTCCTGCTGGTGGAAGAGGCCAAGCTCCCGGCCGAGACGGCGATGGTCGCGCTTCTCGGCTTCTTCGAGCCGGGTCAGGTAGGCCTTCAGCTGCTTCTCGTCGGCCCAGGCCGTGCCATAAACGCGCTGAAGCATTTCGTTGCGGGAATCGCCGCGCCAGTAGGCGCCGGCGAGCTTCATCAACTTGAAGGCACCCAGCTTGCCGGTGCTGGGCACGTGGGGACCCCGGCACAGGTCCTGCCAGTCGCCCTGTCCGTACAGGGAAATCTGTTCTCCGGCAGGGATGGATTCGATGATCTCCGCCTTGTAGTGCTCACCGATGCCCCGGAAATGGCCGACGGCCTCGTCTCTCGGCATCAACCGCCGCTTAACAGGCAGATCGGCCTTCGCGAGCTCCCGCATCCTGGCCTCGAACTTCTCCAGGTCTTCGGGGGTAAAGGGCCGCTCAAAGGCAAAGTCGTAATAGAAACCGTCTTCTATGACCGGACCGATGGTCACCTGCGCCGTGGGATAGATGGACTGGACGGCCTGCGCCAGCAGATGCGCGGTGGAATGCCGGATGATCTCCAGGCCCTCCGGGTCACGGGCCGTGATGATCCGCAGCGCAGCATTCTCTTCGATGGAATACGAAGTATCGACCAGCCGACCGTCCACCTCGCCGGCGAGGGCAGCCTTGGCAAGACCGGCACCAATGCTGGCCGCCACTTCTCCGACCGTAGTCGGCTGCTCGAAACTGCGCTGACTGCCATCCGGCAGCGTGATGACGGGCATCTTGGTCGGTCCCGGTTCCCGGCAAGGGTGGTGGGCGCGACAGGGATCGAACCTGTGACCCCTACCATGTCAAGGTAGTGCTCTACCGCTGAGCTACGCGCCCGAAAAGGGTCGGCAATGGTAATGGAATCGCCGCCTCGCCGGCAACAGCCCTAGCCGGCCAGGCGATCCGAGTCACTACCGAGGCTGAGCCGGCGGAGCGTGGCGATCTCGTCGCGGATCCGGGCCGCCTCCTCGAACTCGAGGTTCCGTGCGAGCCGGTGCATCTCCTGCTCCAGCCGACGGATCTTCTTGACAGCCTGGGCGGGCGGCAGTCGCTCGGGCAGCGGGGTCGCCCCTGATTCGCCCTCCGCCTCCCCATGGGCTTCCATGTAGTCGCGGACGGCCTTGCGGATGCTGCGGGGCGTGATGCCGTGTGCCTCATTGAAGGCCAACTGCACGCGGCGCCTGCGCTCGGTCTCGTCCATGGCCCGGCGCATGGAATTGGTCACGACGTCCGCATAGAGAATGGCCCGCCCGTTCACGTTGCGTGCCGCCCTGCCGATGGTCTGGATGAGCGATCCCTCGGAACGCAGGAAACCCTCCTTATCTGCATCGAGGATCGCTACCAGCGAGACCTCGGGCAGGTCCAGGCCCTCCCGCAGCAGATTGATGCCCACCAGCACGTCAAAGCGACCGAGCCTGAGATCCCTGATGATCTCCACCCGCTCTACCGTGCCCACGTCGGCATGCAGGTAACGCACCCGGACTCCGTGTTCATGAAGGTATTCGGTGAGGTCCTCCGCCATGCGCTTGGTCAGGGTGGTCACCAGCACCCGCTCCTCGCGCTGCACTCGAAGCCGGATCTCGGACAACAAATCGTCCACCTGGGTGCGGACTGGTCGCACTTCGAGCTCCGGGTCCACCAGCCCGGTGGGCCTGACCACCTGTTCGATCACCTGGCCGGATTTCTCCAGCTCAAACTTGGCCGGGGTGGCCGACACGTAAATGGTTTGCGGCTGTAACTGGCTGAACTCATCGAACCGCAGCGGTCGGTTATCCAGCGCGGATGGCAGACGGAAACCGTATTCGACCAGGGTCTCCTTGCGAGAGCGGTCTCCGCGATACATGCCCATGACCTGGGGGATGCTGACATGGCTCTCGTCCACCACCAGGATGGCGTTTTTCGGCAGGTAATCGAACAGGCACGGAGGCGGCTCCCCCGGCTCTCGCCCTGACAGGTACCGCGAATAGTTTTCGATGCCCGCGCAGTACCCCATCTCGTTCATCATCTCGATGTCGAACAAGGTTCGCTGCTCCAGCCGCTGTGCCTCCAGCAGCTTATCCTTCGCCCGAAGCTCCGCCAGCCGCACGCGCAGCTCATCCTTGATGTCATCGAGTGCTGCCGTCAGTCGCTCACGCGGGGTAACGTAATGAGTGGAGGGAAAAACCGTCAGCCGAGGCACCTTGCGCAGCACCTCGCCGGTGAGCGGGTCGAACCAGGCTAATGACTCGATTTCCTCGTCGAAGAACTGCACTCGCACGGCCTCGCGGTCGGACTCGGCCGGGAAAATGTCCACCACGTCACCGCGGACACGGAAGGTGCCCTGGCTGAGATCCATTTCGTTGCGGGTGTACTGCATGTCTGCAAGCCGGCGCAGCATCTGTCGCTGGTCCATACGGTCGCCACGGGCCAGGTGAAGGACCATCTTGAGATAGGACTCGGGGTCGCCGAGTCCGTAAAT
>JAURLT010000115.1 GCA_030831085.1 Gammaproteobacteria bacterium | reverse complement strand
GCTGCTGCGCGGTCCCACGTCGAAATTGCCCATGACGAAGGGGATCTCGAGCGCATGCGCGGCGCCGAGGATGCGCGAGACATCCATGACGCCGAAAGCAGTGCCTTGCTCGTCCCAGTCCCAGCGATAGGCGTAAACCGGATGCCCGTGTGAGGCGAGTGCGTCGGCAATCGAATCCACTCCGTCGGCTTTCCAGAGGAGGGCCCGGTAGCGAGCCTCGCGGTCGTACGCCTCCGGGTCGCGCAGTCCGACCGGCAGGCCCAGCATCTTGCGCGAATGCTTCTGGTCGAAGGCCATGAAGATCTTGTTTTCGTCCCGGTTGCTGCCGATCAGCAGTGGCACTTCATGATGTAGGCCTTCGGTCGCCAGCAGTTGCCGCAGGTCGCCGGAACGGACCACTCTCCCATCGGGAAATACGCTGGGCACCCGGTTGTATTCCTCGTTGATGTCGCCGTAGGCGGCGTAGACAGCCCAGGGATCGAGGGCGCGGGCCGAGTCCTGCCAGTCGGGCTCCGAGGGATCGATCCCCATCTTGGCCAACAGGCGCTCGGGCGCATGCGGAGCGTCGGGTCCTGAGAGTTCAGCGAAGCCGAACCCGAGGCTCTGCACGATCAGGCGGTGGAACAGGCCGGCCGCGTCCGGCATGACCATCAATGCCAGCGCGTTGGTGGCCCCGGCCGATTCGCCGAAGACCGTCACGTTAGCGGAATCGCCGCCGAAGGCCGCGGCATTGCGCTGCACCCAGCGCAGTGCCGCCAGGATGTCGAGGTTGGCAAAGTTGCCGGAGCGGTCCAGCGGATCGACGTCTGCGCCCTCGGGGAAACGGAACCAGCCAAAGGGGCCGAGCCGGTAGTTGATCATGACCACCAGGACTTCACGCCGGGTGGCCAGTTCCGAACCGTCAAAAAAGGCGCCGTGACCGACGGTGTTGCCGCCTCCGTGGATCCAAACCATCACGGGCAGCCGGCTTCGCTGGAGGTCGCTCCCGGCGAGGCGCGGCGCATGGACGTTCAGGAACAGGCAGTCTTCGCTGCCCTGGCGGCTACCAGGCTTGCCTACCCCGCCGAGGGCAGACCCGAACTGGATGCAGGGTGAGCCGGCGCTGACGGCCATGCGGGTTCCCGACCAACTCTCGGCGGCGTGTGGCGCCCGCCAGCGCAGGGGACCCACGGGGGGGGCTGCGAAGGGAATGCCCAGCCAGCTGTGGCCGCCGGTTGCGTTGACAAAGCCGATGACCTCGCCGGTGTCCAACGAGCGTGTGGTGTCTGCGGAGGGGGCGGGCAGGGGTTGGTCTGGTTGTCCGCAGCCCGCCAGGAGGGAGGCCGCTACGAAGAGCAGGGGTAGGGCGCGCATGCGCGGAGTGTATCGCTAGACGTAGCGGCGACGCAGCAGGTCTGCGGCCGATTCATCCAGCAGGTCGGCCCTGCGGACTTCCTCGAACCGGGCCAGCAGGTCGGCAGGACGCAGGCGGCGCTTCTCCGCACCCTCGAAATCATGGATCACCTGCCCGCGGTGCATCATGACCAGGCGGTCGCCATAGGTGACCGCATGCTGCATGGAATGGGTGACCATAAGGGTGGTGAGGCGGTCACGCGCCACCACCTGCTGGGTAATCCGCATGACCTGCTCGGCGCTCCGCGGGTCGAGGGCGGCGGTATGCTCATCCAGCAGCAGGAGGCTAGGCTTCAACCAGGTCGCCATCAGGAGGGTGAGCGCCTGTCGTTGTCCACCCGAGAGGCTGCCGATGGCGTTGTCGAGCCTGTCCTCGAGGGCCATGCCGAGGCTGCGTACCCGGGACAGCATGTCCGGGCGTTGCTCTCCGCCCTGGGCCAGGCCCAGGCCGCGACGCATGCCGCGCCGGGCGGCCAGGGACAGGTTCTGGGCGATGGACAGGTTGGGCGCCGTGCCGCTGAACGGATTCTGGAACACACGGCCGACCAAGCGGGCCCGGCGGTGCTCCGGCCAGCGGGTGACGTCACGCCCCGCAATGTGCAGGCTGCCCTTATCCGGCAGGAAGCTGCCGGCCACGGCATTCAGCAGGGTGGACTTGCCGGATCCGTTACTGCCGATGACGACCAGGAACATGCCCTCCGGAATCGACAGGTCGATGCCCCTGAGGGAGCGCACCTCGTTGGGCGTGCCGGCGTTGAAGGTCTTGTGCAGTCCGCGAATTTCCAGCATGTCAGCCCCCGCCTGCCTGTCGGGTGCGTAGGCGCCCGATCGCGCCCGGCAGCACCAGCGCCGCCAGCACGAAAACGGCCGTCACCAGCTTGAGGTCGTTGGGGTCCAGACCCCAGCGCAGCGCAATGGCTACCAGCAGGCGGAAAAGTAGCGAGCCGAGTACGGCCGCAATGAGCAGGTGAGCGAGTCGGCGTGAGCCGACCAGGGTCTCCCCGATGATGACGCTGGCCAGGCCCCAGACCAGCATGCCAATGCCCATGCCGGCATCGACGAAGCCCTGGTACTGAGCAAGCAGAGCGCCGGACATCGCTACCAGGCCATTGGACAGGGCAAGGCCGAGGGTCATCATGGTTTTGTCATCCACGCCCAGGGCGCGCACCATTTGCGGATTGTCGCCGGTGGCCAGCATGGCGGTGCCTAGGTGGGTTCTGAAAAACCAGGCCAGCAGGGCCGTCACCCCGGATACGAGGAGTAGCACCATGACAAAGGCCGAGAGGTCCTGCCAGCTCAGGTCGCGGCCCAGGACCTGCAGGGTCTCCGCGCCTCCCGAAAAAAGCCCGCCGATGGAGGCGGCGTAATCCATCAGCGTGGTATGACCGGTGAGTGGCAGGTTGCTCCGCCCCATCACATCCAGATTGATGGAATAGAGGGCAGTCATCATCAGGATGCCGGCCAGCAACGCGTTCACTTTCAACCGGGTGTGGATCAGGCCGGTCAGCATCCCGGCGACGCTGCCAGCGACGCAGGCGGCCGCGGTCGCGAGCAACGGTGGTTGACCGTGCACGATCAGGACGGTGGCCACCGCTGCGCCCAATGTGAGCGAGCCTTCGGCCGTTAGGTCGGGGAACGCGAAGATCCGGAAACTGATCAGCATGCCGAGGGCGAGCAGCGCGAGGATCAGGCCGACGGTGAAGGCAGCCACCAGCAGGGTCATGCCGGCACTCCTGGCTGTTCGAGCGGGGCGACCCAGCAGGCACCCCGTAGTAGAAGACTCTCGCGAGGAGCGCCCATCTCCCGATCGTCCCCCATCAGGTGCAGCACGGCCTCCGGTGGCGAATCGGCAAACCAGGCACGGACGACCTCGTCCAGCGCGATGTTGCCAAGTTGCAGTGGGTGGGGCCGGAACACGGCGGCATGCAAATGCCCAAGCAGTCCCTGTTCCGCGGCAACCGGACGAACGAGGGCGTCGAGCCATGCGCTTCCGGGGCGGGTGATGACCCCTGCGATCAGCACTGCCCGTCGCTCGTGGGCAGGCTCCACTGTAAAAGACAACCAGCTGCGCACATCGGGAAAGGCAAACGGATCAAGCCCGGACTCGATGGGTGTGCGGCGAAGTGCAGCGCCCACCAGGCTGGCCGTCTCGGCGGCGATGACCACACACGCGGACTGAGCCTGGCTTCTGGTGAGTGCCTCCGCCAACAGCGCCGACAGCGGCAAGGGTGTCGCCTCATCGTTGACGTTGAAGCGCAGCAAGCGAGAGAACTGTCCGGTGCAGTGCATGCCGTACAGCACCTGTACCTGTGGCAGGTAGTCGGCGTCGGCCGCTAGTACGTCGGTGACGTTGCTGCCATCGGCGGGTTGGGTGGCGGCATGGGATCCTACCCCAAGAAATTCCCCGAAGCGGCCCACGGTGGAGGAAAAGTCCTCGCCGAAGCCACCGAGCCCGAAGGCAAGATCAGCGCGCCCGAGGGTGATGCGCTCGCAGTCCGCCTCGCCATACCCCTGAGACCCCGCAGCCAGGGGCCGCCCGACCCGGCGCGCCTGCATGCTCGCTTCGGCGAGGGTGTAGGCCTCGAAGCGTGCGCCAGCGGAGGTGAATTCGACGCGCGCCTTCGGAACACTGGCGGCCGGCGAAGTCGCGGCGGTCGATGCGCCCTCCAGCAGCAGCGCCGCCAGCCCGGCGAGTTCGAGGACGTTCAGCACCGATGGCCCCGGTGCGCGCAGCGCAAAACTGCCACCCACCGCGCGAAACTTCTTGTGCGAGGAAATCAGTACCCGGATGCCCAGCGAACTCAGATACTCGATCTCAGCCATGTTGAGGCGTACCGCATGGTTGCCCTGCCGCAGGAGTTCATCGAGCGCCTGGGCGAGATGATCGGACCAATAGCCGTCGAGGCGGCCGGTTGCCCTGACTTCCATCACCCCGCCGTTGTCCCGCCAGGTCACCTGCATGGATCAGTCCCCGGTTGCGTCGCGGCTGCGCCGTACGCCCTGTTCGTCGATCAACACGTCCGCTTTTTCCACCAGGTCCTCCGGAGCTTGCCAACTCGGGGCGAAGCGCTGTAGTGCCTGCAGGTTCAGCATGAAGGATGGCGGGGCGCGATTTTCCACCGGCACGGTGGCCAGGTCCTTGCCCTCGAGAACGTCCGCGGCCAGATTGCCGATTTCCCGCCCGATGGCCAGGTAGTTGGCGCCGAGGTCGAAGATGGCGCCCTTGTCGATGCTGGAGGGAATGACGGTGAAGACGGGAATTTTGCCCTTGTCGGCCGTTTTGATCAGGGCATTGATGGCGCTCAGCACCACCACGTCGCCGGTCACGATCAAGGCATCCACCCCGCGCGAGATCAGGGAGGCGCTGGTCTCTGCCACGGCGGAGGAGGTGTCGGCATTGGCCTCGAGCAGTTCGATACCGAGGTCGGCACAGGCCAGGCGTGCCGCCTCCGCGTAGACCTGCGAATTGGATTCGGCCGTGTGCCACAGCAGCCCCAGCCGCTTCATGCCCGGATTCATGCGCCGCGCCATGAGGATGCCATCGGCGGTCGAGACCAGTGCGCCATAACCGGACATGTAGGACGGGTGATCCAGGGGGTCTTCCCTGCTGATCCCGAGGCCTGCGGCGAACGGATCGGTTATGAGCCCGAACACGTGTTTGATCCGCGCCTGACGATTGGCATTGGCCACCGTCTGGGTGGAGATGGTGCTCACCGTGACGATCAGGTCGAAGGAGCCGTCGGTTACCCGGCGCGCGATGTCGTTGGCGGTTGGCAGGTCGCCCTGGGCGTTGAACTGCGTCAGCGCCAGGGTCCGGCCGTCGACGAAGCCGCGCTCGGCGAGGCGCTCGATGATGCCCGCGGCACCGTCGTCCAGCGCCTGCAGGGAGGCGATCTGCACCAGGGCCACCCGCGGCAGGGCCTCGCCGTCATCGCCCGGCTTTTGCGACGGCTCCGAGGACAGTAGCAGTGCGGAGGCGGCCACGATCAGGAGCGTCGCGAGAGCAAAGGGCCGGAGGTGCAGCGTTACCCAGTTCATGTGGTCGGGCCAAGACTCTTGGACACGGTCAGGTGATTGCGGCCCTCGCTGTACCGGTAGTGGACCGTATCCATCATTTCCCGAACGAAGTACACGCCCAAACCGCCTACCCGACGATCCTCAATGGGTGTCGAAGTGTCTGGGTCTTCCAGCGTGAGGGGATCGAACCGCACGCCGTCGTCCGCGACCTCCATGCAAACCTCGTCCCCCCGCCGGTCCAGTGTGACCTCGACCGTACAGGCCGGGCCCTCTGGCGGAGATCCGTGCATGACCACGTTCATGAAGATCTCCTCCAGCACGAGCTCAAAGGCGAAGCGCGCCTCGTCAGGAAGCCCCGCGCTGGTCCACCAGGCATCAAGGCCCGTATTGGCCTCAGGCAGGCGCTCGGCGGTGGCCTCGACCCGAAAGGAATGGCTCACGGCGCAGCCAGCCAGCCAGCCGGGCGTCGCGATCAGGCCAGCGCCGCGAGGGCGGCCGCCAGGTCGGCCTGGACGTCAATGATCTTGCTGAAGCCACTGACCTCGAACACTTCCTTGACGGCGGGCTGCAGTCCGCAGGCGGCAAAGCCCACGTTACCGGCCTTGGCTGCCCGGGCCGCCACCAGAAACGCCCGCAGGCCGGCACTCGATACGTATTCCAATGCTGAACACTCAATCACCAGGGCCTTGGGCTTGGCGGCCACTGCACCTTCGAGCGCCTTCTGGAATTCCGCCGAGGCGCCGAAGTCCAGACGTCCGTGGGCGCTGGCTACCGACACTCCGCCCTCGGTGTTTTCAATGCTTACGTTCATGCGATCTATCCCCCAGTATGTTCAGACCGGACCCAGAAAGGTCCTGGCTACCTCAAGTTGTTCCTCTCGAATCGCTGACTCGACGCCCTTGGCGATCAAGTCCACGCTGCCAATCTGGTTGATGCGTACCGACAGCCGGTCGATTTCACTGGCGGACAGGAAACCTTCCAGCAGGCCGCCCACCCGGGCCAGGCCTATGAGCACCGAATCGTGCGGGGTGGGGATGTCGTCTCCTAGCAGGGTAGAGACGATGCGCAACTTGGCTTCCTTTTTCTCCGACCCGTCGAGCAACGGGTAGCGGCGGGTCTTCAGCACCCAAAGGAAGCGCGACTCGGAGGCCTGCAGGACACCGCGCTCGGCGAGTGAGGCCAAAGACTGACGCACCACGGCGGTGGCCTGCGGAGTGAGGCGGCGGATCCAGGCCTTGATGCCGAGCGCCGGGCCCTGGTCGATGGACTTCAACACCAGGTCCAGAGCCGGGTG
>JAURLT010000114.1 GCA_030831085.1 Gammaproteobacteria bacterium | reverse complement strand
CAGGCGGTCACCAAGGTCAAGGGACAGCTGACCACGATCGACGTCGTCGAATACAGTGCAGACCATCAGGCCACGGTGTCCAGTGACCTGAGCGCAAGCGGCACTGCCATGGCCAACAAGCGCGGTAATTTCAGCTGGTCCAGCAGTGTGCTCAGCGGCCCATCCCAGGATGAGGTCTCTGCGGCCCTCGTGGCCCTGAACTGCGATGCGCTTGATCGCCAGGAAACCAAGGAGAAGGGACAGACGCTACCGGCCGCCGATTTCAGCGCGGAGCTCTGTGAATTCAGCGTGTCGGACGCAGCCGTGAGCGCATCGGGACTTGATGCGAACAGCACGGCGGTGGCTCCGGCAAACGTCGCCGCTGGTTCGGCCGTAAACTTCTGCGGCGGCAACTAAGCGCGTTCTGCTTTTAATGCGAAAGTTGCGGGGCGCCTTCGGGCGCCCCGTTTTTTTGTGCGCCGGTCCTGCACGACATGGTCGTCTGGTCAGGGCCGGACGATCTCAAACCAGAACTCGGGTTCCTCCAGCAGCCTGAAGAATCCAAGTATTACAGTCGGGTCGCCTTCGATGCTTGCGCTGCCCTCCTGCAGGAGTTGTGGCAGGGTCTTCTGCCGGGTCTTCAGCCCGATCAGGGCCTCGCTGGCAATACGAAAGCTTGGCGCGCTGTCAGAGCGCATGCCCATGCGGTGATGCAGGGTGCCGTTGCTCACGATCAGGAGGGCTCGCTCCCCGGAATCAAACACCTCGAAGTTGAACTCGCGATCCTGTTGCGCGGCCCTCGGGCCGTCGAGGCGCACGGCCAGAAAGTCGAAGAACAGGTCCAGGGGCAGGGCGCGGGCGAGGTCCGGTGAGCCGGTGCGGGTGGTGCCGAGTCGCTGAACGCCATGACGCAGTTCGCTGGCGCCGGACAGGTAGAAGTTGCGCCAGGGTCCGCTTTCGCTGCTCGCGGCAAGCTGCGTGTAGATCTCCGCCAGCAGTTCGCTGGCAGCCCGGTTGTCCGGCTCGGCAAAGATCAGGTGGTTCAGGGCGGTGGCTGCGTAGCGATACTCCCCGCGCTGATAATCCGCGCCAGCCCGTGCCATGACCTGATCGGCGCCCCCCACGTATTCGACGAACTTGCGCCCGGCCTCCACCGGGCCCAGCGGGTCCAGGTTGGCTGGATTGCCATCGAAGTATCCCAGGTAGAGCTGGTACTGCGCCTTCGCATTGTGACTGACCGTGCCGTAGTAACCGCGACTGTAGAACTCGTCGGCCAGGCCCGGCGGGAGCTGCAGCAGATCCGGGATCTCGTGCAGGGTGTGGCCCTGGTTGGCCAGGCGCAGCGTCTGGTCGTGGATGTAGCGGTACAGGTCGCGCTGGTCTCGCCAGAACTCGCGGATTGCGTCCGCCCCCCAGGTCGGCCAGTGGTGTGATCCGAAGGACACGTCCGTGCGACCTCCATACGCCACGATGGCTTCGTCGATATAGCGGCTCCACAGGCGCCCATCGCGCACCTTGGCACCGCGCGGCGTGTAGAGGTTGTGCAGCGTGCGGTTGATGATCTCCGCCTGGCAGAAGGCCCGCCATTTGGGGAGGTAGAACATGAACTCGGTGGGTGCCTCGGCATCGCGCGCCAGGATGAATTCCAGCTCGATGCCGTCCACGGTGAGCGACTGGCCGGTGCGCTCGATCTCCAGGGTGGGGCGGAGCATGCCCGTAGTGCCGGTGGAAATGGCCTGTCCGAGCCCGACGCCCACCTGTCCCTCTGGTGAGCGCGGCAGCAGGGAGCCGAACATATAGGCGGCGCGACGCGCCATCGCGTTACCAGCCAGCAGGTTTTCGCTGATCGCCTCGCGAACAAAGCCTGCGGGCGCCACGATCTCAACTTCGCCACTGGCGACCTGTTCCTCGGTCACGATGCCACGCACACCCCCGAAATGATCCAGGTGGGAGTGGGTGAAGACCACTGCCGTAACTGGCCTTGGGCCGAGCTGCTGGTTCACCAGCTCCAACGCGCGCACCGCAGTCTCGCGGGTGATCAGCGGATCGACGACGATCCAGCCGCGCTCACCGCGGATGAAGGTGACATTGGAGACATCGAACCCGCGTACCTGGTAGATCCCCTCGACCACCTCGAAGAGCCCATGCATTGAATTGAGTTGCCCTTGTCTCCAGAGGCCGGGATGGACGGTGGCGGGTGCCTCTCCCTGCAGAAAGTCGTAGGCTCCGTAGTCGTAAACCACCCTGCCCTCGGCGTCGGTGACCACTCCCTCTGGAAAGCTGGCGATGAAGCCGCGACCGGCGGCCTCGAAGTCGCTGCGATCCGACAAATCAGGTGTGGCGTTGACGGTAACGGGGAGCAGGGCGACGAGCCCTGCCATCAGGGTGAAGGCTTTATGCCGGCGGTGGGCTGTCATGAGTGGTCGGCTTCCTCCCGAATCAGGTGGGCGCATTTCTCGCCGATCATGATCGACGGGGCATTGGTGTTGCCGGAGATCAGGTTCGGCATGATGGAGGCATCAGCTACCCGCAGCTGGCGGAGGCCGTGTACGCGCAGGTGATCGTCGACCACCGCCAGCGCGTCGCGTCCCATCTTGCAGGTGCCGACCGGGTGGTACTGGGTGTCGGCCCGGGCGCGGATGTCGGCCCGTAACTCATCCTCGCTGGTCGTCGCGCTTGCGTAGTAGGGCTTGCCACGCACGTCGCTGAAGGCCTTGGACTGCAGCAACTTTTGGGCCAAGCGCGTGCCGGCGACCAACTTATCCATGTCGCGCTCATCCTCCAGGAAGGCGGGATCGATGGCCGGTGCCTCGGACGGGTCGGCGCTGTTGAGCCAGAGCCGGCCGCGGCTTTTCGGGCGGATCACGCTGACGTGCAGGCTGTAGCCGTGGCCGGTGTGCAGCTTGCGTCCATGGTCGTCGACCACGGCGCGCACGAAGATCAGCTGGATGTCGGGAGAGGGTTCCGTCGGATCGACGTAAAAAAATGCGCCGCTCTCGGCGAGGTTCGAGGCCAGGATCCCCTTGCGCTCGCGACGATAGCGCAGCAACTCGCCCGGCAAACGCAGGGTGCCCCGCAGGGAGATGCCGATGTTGTCGGCCAGGTCAGAATCGTAGGACAGGACGTAGTCGGGATGGTCCTGCAGGTTCTCGCCCACGCCTGGCAGGTCGTGAACCTGCGCAATGCCATGGGGCGTGAGCTTGTCTGCGGGGCCGATGCCCGAGAGCAGCAGCAGCTGGGGCGAACCGAAGGCGCCGGCAGAGAGGATCACCTCGCGCTTTGCCAGCAGGTCGTGGTGGCTGCGCCCCCGCCTCACCCGCACACCGGTTGCAGTATCGTTTTCGATCAGCAGCCGCTCTGCCAGGGCGCCGGTCATGATCTTGAGGTTGGGGCGCTGCATGATGGGGTCGAGGTAAGCCCTGGCCGCTGACCAGCGCTCGCCATGACGGTGGGTGACCTCGAAATAGCCGTAGCCCTCCTGGCTGGCACCATTGAAGTCCGGATTAGGCTGCAGCCCGAATTCCTGGCAGGCGGCGAAAAACCGCTCGTTGATCGACCCCGGGGTGGTCACTGGAGCGACGTTCAGCTCGCCGCCGGTGCCGTGAAAGGCATCAGCGCCAGCCTCGCGATGCTCGCATTGCATGAAAAAGGGCAGGACGTCCTGGTAGCCCCACCCGCGGTTGCCCAGTGCCGCCCAGGCGTCGTAGTCCTGGCGAGCCCCACGGATGTAAATCATGGCGTTGATGCTGGAACTGCCGCCGAGGCACCTGCCGCGTGGCTGGTAGCCGCGTCGCCCATTGAGTCCCTGCTGCGGCACGGTCGCAAACGACCAGTTGCGCTGGCGTGAGACCAGGTTGTAGAGCACCGCGCCCGGCACCCACACTGACCAGTGACGGTGGCTGCCGCCCGCCTCGATGAGGCACACGGAGGTATTCGGGTCCTCGCTGAGGCGGTTGGCGATGGCGCAGCCGGCGCTGCCCGCGCCAATGATGACGTAATCGAAGGCGTTCGGCATGCGCTCAGCCTCCTTCCCGGACTAGAAGTTGGACACCCCCAGCCCAATGCCGCCGTCGACTTCCAGCGCCACACCAGTGACCCATTCGGCGCGAATCAGGTATTCCACGCCTTCGGCGATCTCGCGGCCGGTGCCGATGCGTCCCAGGGCATGCAGGCCCGCGACGGCATCGTAGCGGGCCTGGGCCTGGTCTTCGCTGAACAGCCCGGCGCGGAGATTGAGTTCCGTGAACACGGCACCCGGCAGGATGCATCCCACGCGGATCTGCTTCGGCCCCAGTTCGGCAGCCATCACCCTGGTCAGGCCCTCTACGGCCGCCTTGGTCGTGGCGTAGGGCGAGGCCCCCGGGAAGGCTCGACGGGTGTGGGTCGAGCCGATGAAGATGATCGCCCCCTGAGAGCTGGCAAGTGCCGGCACGGCCAGACTGGAGAGCATCATGGCCGAGATGACGTTGGTGTCGAAGGCTTCCTTCAGGAATTCCTCGGTGTAACCGTCCACCGGTTGCCGGTACATGTTTGCGGCGTTGTTGACCAGCGCATCGAGGCGTCCTCCGCCGTGCTCGATGGCCGCCGCCAGCATCGCCTCGCGGTCCGCCTGATGGCGTACGTCGCCGACCACCGTTCGGCAGGCAGGCCCGATGGCGTCGGCCACGGCGGCAAGCTTCTCCGCCCGGCGACCACTGATGGTGACCTGCGCGCCGCCCTCGGCCAGCAGTTTCGCGCAGTCCTCACCGATACCGGAGCCGCCCCCGGTGATGAGTACCGACATGTCCTGGAGTGCCCTCACTGCCGCAGCCCCGCCTGGCGCATCAGCGGAAGGATCTTTTCCCCGAACTGGGTCAGGCCCTCCTCGTAGTTGACCCAGCTGAGGGTAAGCCCGTCGAGGCCTGCCTTCGAAAAAGCCAGCAAGCCGTCCACGATCTGCTCGGCCGTGCCGACCAGCGGGATGGCACCGTAACCGGCGATCAGGTTGGCGGCCATGGACTCCCAGCCGTCGCCAAGGGCGCTCTGCGAATTGGGGACCAGCACGTCCAGCAGGTTGCGCACGCCCTCCCAGTCGCCCCGCTCAT
>JAURLT010000113.1 GCA_030831085.1 Gammaproteobacteria bacterium | reverse complement strand
GTGTTCGGCAACGGCATGCTGCTCTCGAAGCACACCCGCCTGCTCGCTGCCTTCAATCACCAGCACATCTTCATCGATCCCGCTCCTGCTGCGGCCAGCAGTTATCGAGAACGGCAACGCCTGTTCAAGCTGCCCCGTTCGGCCTGGAGCGACTACGACCCCGCGCTGATCTCCGCCGGCGGCGGCGTCTATTCGCGCCAGGCCAAGTCCATACCGCTGTCCCCGGAGGCCCGTCACCTGCTCGGTATCGAGGCACCATCTGCGGCCCCGCGCGAAGTGATCCGGGCCATCCTCAAGCTGGAGGTTGACCTGCTGTGGAACGGCGGCATCGGTACGTACGTGAAGGCCAGCGACGAGGCACACGCCGAGGTGGGCGACCGGGCCAACGACGCGATCCGCGTCAACGGCGACGAGTTGCGCTGCCGCGTGGTCGGCGAGGGCGGCAACCTGGGCCTGTCACAGCGCGGACGGGTGGAATTCGCCCTGCACGGAGGCAGGCTGAACACAGACTTCATCGATAACTCAGGCGGGGTTAATTGCTCGGATGTCGAGGTCAACACCAAGATCCTGCTGGGTGAGGCTGTGCGCACCCGCCGCCTGCGGCGTGCCGACCGTGATCGCCTCCTGGCCCGCATGACCGATGAAGTCGCTGAACTTGTCCTGCGTAACAACTACCTGCAGGGCCAGGCGCTATCGGTTACGGAGTCGAGGGCAGCAGAGCATCTCAGCGAGCATGCGCGCATCATCCGCGTGCTGGAACGCGCTGGAAGACTTGACCGTCAGCTGGAGGCCCTGCCGGGCGAGGAAGAGCTGGAAGAGCGCCGCAGGCTGGGCAAGGGCCTCACGCGCCCGGAGCTGGCTACGGTCCTGTCGGTGTCCAAACTCTGGCTCTCCGAGCAACTCAAGCACTCGGATGTGCCGGAGGACAGCCACCTCGGCGGCGAGGTCACCCGCTATTTTCCGCGCCCGCTCCAGCAGCGCTTCAGCGACCTGGTAGCCAGGCATCCGCTGCGGCGCGAGATCATCGTCACTTCGACCACCAACAGTATGGTCAACCGCATGGGCCCCGTGTTTGCGATTCGCACCGCGGAAGACACCGGCGCCGACATCGGCCGGATCGCCCGCGCCTATGCCATTGCGCGTGAGATCACCAGCATGCGAGACACCTGGGCCGCCATAGAGGCCCTCGACAATCGCTGCCGCACTGAGGCCCAGCTGTCCATGCTGCACGATGCAGCCAACCTGCTGCGCTATCTGACTTACTGGGTGTTGTCACAGCAGGGTGGCCAGCTCGACATCGAGGGAGCAGTGTCCTCCCTGCGGCCCGGTCTCGATATCGTGCTGGGCAACCTGCCCGGCAACCTGCGCGGGCTGGAAGCAGATCACTATGCGGCGACCCGGGACCGGCTGGTGGCTGCCGACGTGCCGCCTGAGCTGGCTGGCCGGGTAGCCGGCTTCAACGCTGCCCGATCCGCCATCGACATTGTCGACCTCGCAGGGGTCACCGAACGCCCGTTGTCAGCCGTTTGCGATCTCTACTTCGAACTCGGCGATCGTCTCGACATTACCTGGATCCGCGAGCAGGCCGAACAGTTGCCTCATCAGGGCCACTGGCAGGCGGCGGCCCGCACCAGTCTGCGCGAGGAGTGTTACGCCCTTCAGCGCAGGATTGCCGAGGCGGTAATCGCCGCCTCGCCAAAGTCGCGACCCTCACTGGAAGCCTGGTACTCGGGAAAGCGCGGGCAGGCGGAGCATCTGCAGCGGGCCATTCAGGACATGCGAGGCACCGGCGCCGTCGATTTCGCGACCCTGTCGGTCGCGCTGCAGTCGCTCAGGCGGCTGGTCGCCTAGTCGGATAAGATCCCGCGTCCAAAGACAGGAGCAAGACCCTTGGCAGGAAGACTCGTACTGGTGCGACACGGCCAGAGCACCTGGAACCTGGAGAACCTGTTCACCGGCTGGACCGACGTCGACCTGACCGAGCAAGGTCGCAGCGAAGCCACCTCGGCAGGGCAGTTACTCAAGGCCGAAGGCTTCCGGTTTGCCCGTGCTCATACCTCGGTGCTGAAGCGCGCCATCAGGACCTTGTGGATCATCCTCGACGGCATGGACCTGATGTGGATTCCCGTCGAGCGCGACTGGCGCCTGAACGAACGCCACTACGGGGCCCTGCAGGGGCTCAACAAGGCGCAAACGGTGGCCGAGCACGGCGAGGAGCAGGTGAAGATCTGGCGTCGCAGTTACGACATTCCGCCGCCGCCGCTCGCGCTTGCCGATCCCCGTCACCCCGGGCATGACCCCCGCTACGCAGGCCTCGACCCGGCGGTGCTGCCCGCGACCGAATCGCTGAAGGACACCCTCGCCCGCGTGCAGCCCTGCTGGGAGCAGCACCTCGCGCCATCATTGAGGCGCGGCGAGGACCTGCTGGTAGTGGCCCACGGCAACAGCCTCAGGGCCATGGTCAAGATGCTGGAAGGCATGTCGAACGCCGAGATCCTGGAGTTCAACATCCCGACCGGGGTGCCCATCGTCTACCAGCTGGACGCGAGCCTCGCGCCCACCGGGCCGCGGCGCTTCCTGGGGGATCAAGAGGCCATCAAGGCGGCGGCCGAGGCCGTCGCCCGCCAGGGCAAGGCCGGCTGATTCAGCGCGGAAAAGTCGGCTTGCGCTTGGTCAGGAAGGCGCTGATTCCCTCACGGCCCTCGGCGGTAATGGCTTGCGCCGAGATGGTCCTGCCCTCGTCGTCGAGTTGCTCCATCAGCGGCTGAGTGCTGCGCAGAAGGCGCTTTGCCTCGGCATAGGCGCCCGTCGGGCCCGCGGCCAGCCTCTCGGCCAGGGCTGCGGTCTCCTCTGCCAGGGCAGCATCGGGCACTGCCCGGTTGATCAGCCCCCATTCGACTGCCTCGGCAGCGGACAGCGGCCTGTTGGTCAGCACCAGTTCCATGGCCCGCTTGGGCCCCACCAGCCTGGGCAGGAAATACGAGGTACTGCCGTCCGGCGTCAGGCCCACGCCGGTGTAGGCCAGCGAAAATTTCGCCGATTCGGCGGCCAGCGCCAGGTCGGCCATCGCTACCAGCCCCACGCCCGCGCCCGCAGCGGTGCCATTGACCGCCGCGATCACCGGGGCAGGCAGCGAGACGAAGCAGGCCACAGCTGCATGCAGGTTGCGGGTGAGTTCCAGGAGGTAGTCCCGTCTGGCCTCGCCCTCCAGGGAGGCCATGCCCCCCAGGTCACCCCCGAAGCAGAAGGCCTTGCCGGCGCCGGTCAGGATCACTACCCGGGCTGCCTCATCCCGGCACCGCTCCGCCGCTGTCAGCAGGTCCCGCCCGAACTGCAGGTCCATGGAATTTCCGGCCTCGGGACGATTGAGCGTCACGCGGGCAATCGACCCGCTGATCTCGAAACTGACGGCCGGTGCCTCACTCATGAGCGCTTTTCCTTACTGTCGCGGAGTTCCCGCAGTTTATCTTCGAGGTAGTCAAGGACCTTTTCATCGCGTCCACCCTGACGATTCATCAGGTTGCTGAT
>JAURLT010000112.1 GCA_030831085.1 Gammaproteobacteria bacterium | reverse complement strand
GGCCGTGGAGCGTCGCAGCACCCGTCGCGCCGGAGGCCGGCAACTGGGAGGCCGGTCCGCTCAGGGCGGATCTCTTCGCGGGTATGGAAACGGTGGAAGCCGCGCTGGCGGCGAGCGACGTGCAACTCGTCGACGGCCGCGACATGAGCCAGTTCTACGGCCTGTCGCGTCGCTCCTCGGTAAAGGCCGGAGGCTACCTCCCTGGGGCACGACCTTTGCCTCCGGAACTGGTCACTCGCCAGGCTGGCGGCGCGGCCCGATTCCTGAAGCCCGATGAGTACCGCAGATTGCTGCTCGCCCAGGGCATCACGCCCGATGCACCGTCCATCACGTACTGCAACACGGGGCACCTCGCCTCGGGGGCCTGGTTCGTGATGCACGAGATCGTGGGTAACCCGAAGGTGGCCCTGTATGACGGCTCGATGCACGAGTGGACCCACGCTGGCCGACCGGTCGAGTCGCCGTTGAACTGAGTCGCTGGCGCGTTCTCAGTGCCCGCGCAGGGCTTCGACGGCCTGGTGCTGGGAAAGGAACACGCGACCGCTGAGCGCCTGCAGGAAGTGGGTGTCCTGCAGGCGGTCCATCACCGGACCCTTCACCTCGGTCAGGTGCAGTTGCAGGCCGCCGTCGGCGAGTCGCTGGTTGATGGCCTCGAGGCTCTCCAATGCCGAGGCGTCGATGGCGTTCACCGCCGAACACATCAGGATGACGTGCCGCACTTCCGGGTGCTCGGCCAGTTCCTCGATCAGGAACTCCTCGACCCAGCGGGTGTTCAGATAAGTCAGCGAGTCGTCGATGCGCAGGGTCAGGATGTTCGGATGGGTAATGACCTGGTGGCGGAGCACGTTGCGGTAGTGCTCGGTACCCGGGACCTGGCCCACTACGGCCACGTGGGGACGTGAGGCGCGCCACAGGAACAGCGCGAGGCTGAGTACCACGCCCGCCGTCACGCCGGCCTCAACGCTGACCAGCAGCGTCAGGGCAATGGTGGCAGCCATGGCGGAAAAGTCAGACCGGGAATAGCGCCATACCCGAAGCGGCGCCTTGAGATCGACCAGCGTGAGCACCGCGACGATGATGGTGGCCGCCAGCGTGGCCACCGGCAGGCGTGCGAGGAAGGGCGTGAGGAACAGCGCCGCCAGCGAGATGCCCACGGCCGTGAAGGCGCCGGCCGCCGGAGTCTCGGCGCCGGCATCAAAGTTCACTACTGAACGTGCAAAGCCGCCGGTGACCGGATAGGCGCCCGAGACGGCCGAGGCCAGGTTGGCCGCGCCGAGCCCGATCAGTTCCTGGTCTGGCTGGATACGTTGACGACGGCGGGCTGCCAGCGTCTGGGCCACCGAGACGGATTCGACGAAGCCGATGGTGCTGATGAGCAGCGCCGGGATCAGCAGTGTCTGCCAGATTGCGGCATCGAAGCCGGGCAGGCCGAGCGGGGGCAGCGCCTGCGGCACCGCACCGACGGTGCGCACACCGGCGGCGTCGAGGTCGAAGGCGACGACGGCCGCGGTTGAGGCCGCCACGGCCATGATCGGCCCGGCGCGGGCGATGAGTTCGGCGAGCCGGTTGGGCAGGCCTGCCTTCATCAGCAGCGGCTTCAAGCCCTTGCGGACCCAGAACAGGAAGGCCAGGGCGGGTATGCCGATGGCCAGCGTTGGCAGGTTGACGGGACCGGCCTCCGTGTAACCAACGACACCCTTTAGCTGTCCGAGCGCAATCAGGATGCCGCTGGCCGAGATGAAGCCGGAAATGACCGGGTGCGAGAGCAGGTTGGCGATGAAGCCAAGTCGCAGCAGGCCCATGATGAGCAGGATGCCTCCGGAGAGCGTGGCGAGGGCAATGGCCGCCTCGATGAAGGCCTGGCTGCCGGGTTCCGCGACCCGTCCGGCAGCGGTGAGCGTCATCAGCGAGACCACCGCCACCGGTCCTACGGCCAGCGTTCGACTGGTGCCAAACAGCGCATAGGCCACCAGCGGCAGGATCGAGGCATACAGGCCGATTTCCGGCGGCAGGCCGGCGAGCATCGCGTAGGCGAGGCTCTGCGGGATCAGCATGATGGTGACGATCACTGCCGCATTGAGGTCGCTGGTGAAGGTCGCGGCGTTGTAGCTGCGACTCCACTCGAGGATGGGCAGGAACCGGGCGGGGGACAAGGGTCAGCCGCAGCTCACGGCGCGATCTCCTGCACCGCCTGCCAGATGTTACCGCTGCGCGCTCCGCTCCGGCAAAAGGCGAGCACCGGGGCGGGCGCCTCGGCAAGTGCTGCAGCCATGGCCTGCACGTCGTCGAGGGTCATGCGGCCGGAGATGACCGGCACATGATAAAAGGGCAGGCCCTCCGCCTTGGCGGCGGCGGCGATCTCCGCCACCGGCGGCTGGCCGAATTCCTCGCCATCCGGTCGGTTGCAGATGACGGAGCGATAGCCCGCGGCCTTGATCGCCGCGAGGTCGGCGGCCTGGATCTGGGCGCAGACGGCGTAGTCGTCGGTCAGTTTATTGATGTGCATGATCGAGTGTTCCCCCGTTCGATCTTCAAGGTCAGTCTGATACGGCTCGATGCAGCAGCATGCCCACCAGCATCGAGCTGACGAAGGCCAATGCTGGCAGCGGCGCCAGCGCCAGGTTGGCGAAAGCGGGTCCCGGGCAGAGTCCCCCGATGCCCCAGCCGGCCCCGAAGAGGATGGCGCCAATCACCAGCCTGGCATCGAGGTGGCGGGTGCCGGGCAGCTCGAAACGCTCATCCAGCCAGGGCTTGCCGGCGCGTGCCTGCAATCGCCAGGCGATCGCCATGGGCACCAGGGCGCCTCCCATCACGAACATCAGCGTGGGATCCCAGTCGCCGAGCAGGTCTAGAAAACCCTGCACGCGCATGGGATCGGCAAGCCCTGAGTAGGCGAGGCCGCTACCGAACAGGGCACCGGCCAGCAAGGCGAGGGCAACGCGCGTCACAGGTAGCCTCCGGTGCGCAGCAGCCCGACGGTAATGAAGCCCGAAAGCATGAAGGTGATCGTGGAGAGGATGGACCGGGGCGAGAGGCGTGACAGTCCGCACACGCCGTGGCCGCTGGTGCAGCCCGATCCCAAACGACTGCCAAAGCCGACCAGCAGGCCGCCCACGATCAGCGGGAACCAGGAGTCGGGAAAGTGAACCTCGACCCCCTCGAACAGCAGGCGGGTGACCAGCGCACCGAGTGGCAGTCCAACCACGAAGGCGAGCGCAATCGCGCGTGGGGGGCCGGAGCTGGCAATGCCAAAGGCGCGTGCTGACAGGCCGCTGACGCCAGCGATCCGACCCAGCCCGAGCAGGACTATCGCGGAGGCCAGGCCGATAAAGAGGCCACCGATGAAGCCCTGCAGGGGCATGGCGTTGGCGAAGGCGTCCATCACAGCACGTTCAGTGGCAGCTTGAGATAGGCCATGCCGTTCGACTCCGCGGGTGGCAGGTGGCCGGCTCGCATGTTGACCTGGATGGAAGGCAGGATCAGGCGCGGAACCGCCAGTTTGGCGTCGCGCTCGGTGCGCATCTTCACGAACTCCTCCTCGGTAATGCCGTCATGAGCATGGATATTACCCTTGCGCTGGGCTTCGACGTTGGTCTCCCACACGTATTCGGTCCGCCCGGCTGGAAGGTAGTCATGGCACATGAACAGTCGCGTGGTCGGCGGCAGGGCCAGCAACCGGCGCATGGAGCGATATAGCTGGCGGGCATCGCCACCCGGGAAGTCCGCGCGCGCACTGCCGTAGTCCGGCATGAACATGGTGTCACCCAGGAAGACGGCGTCGCCGATGACGTAGGCCACGCAGGCGGGCGTATGCCCAGGCACATGCAGGACAGTGGCGGGGATGTCCCCGACCTGGAAGGTATCGCCATCCACGAACAGGCGATCAAAATCGGAGCCGTCGCGGCGGAAGTCACTGCCCTCGTTGAACAGCTTGCCGAAGGTCTCCTGCACGACGGTGATGTGCTTGCCGATGGCAAGTTGGCCCCCTACGCGCTCCTGCAGCCAGGGTGCGGCGGACAGGTGGTCGGCATGGGCATGGGTCTCCAGCAGCCAGTCTATGGTGATCCCTTGTGCGTGAACGTAGTCGACCAGCTGCTGGGCGGAAGTGTGCTGCGTGCGACCGGAAGGAGGATCGAAGTCCAGCACGCTGTCGATGATGGCGCCGCGCAGGGAGCCTGGGTCGTGGACGACATAGCTGACGGTAAAGGTCTCGGGATCGAAAAAGCCCTTCACCTCCAGCAGCCGTGCCGGAGTGGACTCGACCTGCCTGGCGGCGTGTTCCAGTGCCTTGTCGCTCATACGGTCCCCTGTTTATCTATTTACTTAAACTTTGTAATTGTGTAATTTAGAGATCTCTAATTTATTAGTCAAGGGGCAAAACGCCGATGACTAGACCCTATCTGGACCGGGACAGCGCAGAGGGTGCAGCAGAAGTGCTCAGGGTCTACGCACAGCCGCAGCGGCTGATGATCCTGTCATGCCTGGCCGGCGGTCCGCGGGTCGTCTCCGAGATCGAGGCTTGTACCGGGATTGGGCAACCCGCACTGAGTCAACAACTGGCCACCCTACGGCGGGCCGGCCTGGTGACTTGCACCCGCGAGGCAAGACAGGTGCGCTACGCGCTCGCGACCGAACAGGTCTGTACCTGTATTGCTCATTTGCAGGAAATGTTTGCCCCATCGCGCTTGCCGGCGGCCGCTCGGGGAGCGTCACGGCGAGGCTGACGCACAAAAGCTCCTGCGGCAGCGCTGAAACCACCGCAGGAGCGTCCCGCCGGGACCGGCGGGACCGGCATCAGGTCAGCGAGCAGCCACCCTTTCGGCAACTAGCTCGTCAACCTGCGCCATCGCGCCGTCCCAGGCGTCGTGCCGGCAACGCAGCTCATCGGCCCGGTCGCGCAAAAGCTTGGTATCGGCCCGGTCGCAGACCTCGCGCAGCGCTGCCCTGATGCGCGACTTGAGGGTTGCGATGCCCTCGGCGCTGTCGATGCGCAGATCGGCATAGGACACGCGCACGGTCTTGGTCACCCGGGAACCTTCAAGCTTTGCCGCCGTTACCTCCGCATCCTCCAGTTGAGCGGCCTGGTCGGCGAGTGCCGAACCGGTGATCAGGCATGCAGTGAGGGCCACCGTGGCAATCACGCCTGTGTGAAAAAAGTCATCTCCGTATCTCATCTCGAGCCTCCTGGCCAGGTCTTCTGGCCCTCCGTTAAACGGACTTTCATCATCGGCTCATGTCAGCGCAGATGCGCTGCGGATGTTTGGTTAAATACCGCGTGGATTTGGTTGTTTATGGAATGGTTTAAAAAATTAGGTATTAGTGCGTAGGCCTGACGCCCTTGCGATAGAGCGCGGCAGTGGTGCCCATCGTCGAGCGGAACGCCCGTTCAAAGGCGCTCAGGCTCTGGAAGCCAACGGCGGTAGCGACATCAGTGATGTGCATGGACTCATCTTCGAGCAGCCGGAGGGCGCGTTCCACTCGTAGCAAGGTCAGCCACTGACCAAAGCTCACTCCGACCTTGCGACGGAAGTAGGTGCAGAAATAGGTGCGCTCCAGCGACACCTGCTCTGCCGCCTGGCTCAGGGAGATGGGCGCCTCGAGGTTCGATAGGCAGTAGCGACGCAACCGCGACAGTCTCGGGTAGTAGTCGAACGCGCGCTCGTCGATTGAATCCGGGGTGCAACGCGCCACGGCCCTGTGTCCCTTGCTTACAGCAGGATGCCATTTTCTATTTCCGGTGCCCTGCCGGCATTACGGAAAGCCGCAGTCCGTGCCGGTCCAGTCCATCTCCTCGCAAGCCAACGCCCTGAGGAACTGGAGGGTGCAGGCCTCCCAGGAATGGTGGAGTGCGGCGGCTCGGCAGGTGGCGGGATCAAGTTGCAGCGCCGCGAGGGTGGCGAGGCGCAGGTCTTCATGCAAAACACCCGTGACACGATGCTGGATGACATCCACCGGTCCCGTGACCGGATAGGCCGCAACCGGCACACCGCAGGCGAGGGCCTCCAGCATCACCAGCCCGAAGGTGTCGGTCCGGCTGGGAAACACCATGACGTCCCCGGCAGCGAGGTGTCGGGCCAGGGTCTCGCCCTGAAGATAGCCGGTAAACACGGCATCCGGATACCGGCGCTGGAGGGCGTCGCGGGCTGGGCCATCGCCAATCACCAGGCGCGTGCCGGGCAGGTCCAGGGCGAGGAACTCCTCGATGCCTTTTTCGACGGCGAGTCGACCCACGAACACGGATACCGGGCGCGGCAGATCCAGCCACGCCTTGTCCTGCGGGCGGAACAGGTCGCAGTCGACGCCCCGCCCCCATCTGGCCAGGTGCTGAAATCCCCTCGCTGCCAGGGTACGTCGCATGGACTCGGTGGAGACCAGGGTGCGTACGGCGGGTGCATGGAAGCGCCTCAGCCACGCGTAGCTTGCGCGTAGCGGAACGGGCAGTCGTGCCCGCAGATACTCGGGAAACTGGGTGTGGTAGGCGGTCGTGAAGGGCTGGTGGTGCTCCAGGCACCATCCGCGTGCTGCCAGCCCCAGCGGCCCCTCCGTCGAGATATGTATGGCATCCGGCCTCAGTGCCTCCAGTCGACTGGCTACCGAGCGACCGGCACGCAGGCTCAGACGGATCTCCGGGTAGGTAGGGCAGGGGATGGAGGGCAGGCCCTCTGGTGAGATGACCGCGGCCTCGTGTCCCAGCCGCTCTAGCCACTCCACCGTGGTGGACAGGGTCCGCACGACGCCATTGACCTGGGGGTGCCAGGCGTCGGTGACGATAGCGATCCTCATGCCAGCGCCGGCTCGTTCAACTCCTCGATGGGCAGGGGATGCTCCATCAGTGGCACTTCCTGCCCGTCCACCAGCACCGTCGCGGTTTCCGTCCAGCGCAGCAAACAGAGCTTGCCCGAGTGATCCTCCACCAAGGCCGTGCAACTCTCCACCCAGTCACCATCGTTACAGTAAGTGACATCGTCGAACTGGGTGATCTCGGCGCGATGGATGTGGCCGCAGATCACGCCATCCACGTTGCGGCGGCGCGCCTCCGTGGTGAGTGCCCGCTCGAAGTTGGCAATGAACTTCACCGCGTTCTTGACCTTGTGCTTGAGGTAGGCGGCCAGCGACCAGTAGGGGTAGCCGAACCACCCGCGCAAAAGGTTCACGTAGCGATTCATGCGAAGGGCAAAGCCGTAGGCCCTGCTGCCCACCGATTCGAGGAAGGGGCTGACCCGGACGATGTCGTCGAACTCGTCACCGTGCAGCACCAGGAATCGACGACCATCTGCCGTTTCGTGGATGGCCTCGCGGTGCACTTCCACGTTGCCCATGACCAACCCATCGTTGTCCCTGAACACACGATCGTGGTTGCCCGGGATGTAAACGACCCGGGTACCGTGCTTGGCCTTGCCGAGCAGGGTGCGGATCACGTCGTTGTGGGCCTGCGGCCAGTAAAAGGTCTTGGACAGGCTCCACAGGTCAACGATGTCGCCGACCAGGTAGATCTGCTGGCACTCGACCCGCCGCAGGAAGTCGAGCAGGAACTCGGCGCGACAACCCTTGAAACCAAGGTGGATGTCGGAGATGAAGACCGTCCGTAACCTGAGCGTGAAGTGTTCTCGCGTCCTGTCGAGCATGAGCCCCCCGGGAAACCATTGCCCGGGTACGCAGGATGGGACTGGGAGTTGATCGGATCTTTACGGTTTCAAGAAGGATTCGTGACACTGCGGGCCGCCTCGCGTCCCGCGATCCGTCCGAAGACGATGGCGTTTCCCACCGAGGCCCCGCCGGCGGCATAGCACTGACCGAACATGCCGCCGGTGGTCTCTCCGGCCGCATAGAGGCCGGGGATGGCACGTTCATCCTGGTCGAGCACCCGAGCGTCGGGGTCGATGCGAAGCCCGGTGCCGGTCCAGCAGATCACCGCGGGCTTGATCGGTGCGGCATAAAAGGGCGGGGTGAGGACGGGCCGCAGATGTCGTGCCTCCTTGAGGAAGGCTCGATCGTGGCCCGCCGCGCAGTCCGCGTTGTAGCGTTCAAGGGTGTTGTGCAGCGCGTTGGACCTGATGCCGGCCCTGGTAGCCAGGCCCTCAAGCGTCTCTGCCTGAGTGATCAGCCCCTCGGCCGCAAAGCCGGCCAGACGATCCGCGTCCCAGTTGGCCCCATCGCGCTGGGTGGCGGCGCGGCGGGTGGCCTCGTCGAACAGCGCAAGGCACTCGGCCCCTGGCTGTTCCTTCAGGACCTCGGCCAGTACCGAATATTCGGTGGTCTCGTCGATGAACCGACGCCCCTTGCGATTGACGTAGACCAGCCAGCCCGGGAGGTAGGGTTCCAGGTCGCGGGTGAATCCGGTGGTCAGCAGCAGCAGGCCGCGGTTGTGGCCGGCCAGGGCGGCGCCGACTGCCTCGCCCATGGTCAAGCCATCACCGAGTGCATGAAGGGTGCCGATGTACCAGTTGGCCTCGGGGTAGCGGGTGGCATCCGGATACAGTCGCTGCAGAAGGTCGGGGTTGTTGCCGAAGCCACCCGTGGCGAGGATGACGGCGACCGCGGTGACCGTGCCGTCCGCGGTGACGATGCCCCTGACGCGCCCCTGATCGGTGGCCAGTCGCTGCACCCGGGTGTGCAAGGCCACGTCAATCCCTGCCGCGCTGACCGCCGCCTCGAGGGCTGCGGCAATTGCCGCGCCATGCCCCCGAGCCCGGTGCCCGCGGCGGATGCCGTCCACGCCGGAGACGTAAAGATCTGCGGCATCGAACTCCACCCCCAGCGCAACTAGCCATTCGAAGGTGGACGCGCTGTACTCACACAGCCGGTGGACTACGCCGGCCTCCAGCTTGTGCTGGTTGACGTTCATGTAATAGCGGAACTGGGCGTCAGGCGAGTCTTCAATGCCGCAGGCGCGCTGCAGCGAGGTGCCGGCCGCGTAGAACACGCCGCCGGAGAGGGCGGTGGAGCCACCCAGTTTCCGGTCTGATTCGACCAGCAGCGTGCGGGCACCGGTACGGGCGGCCTCGATGGCGGCGGACATGCCGGCCCCGCCACCACCGATGACGATTACGTCGTAGTCGGCACCCCCGCTGCTCATGCAGGGATGTTAACCGAGCGCGTTACCAGCTGCGCGGCGCCGGCGGGCCGTTGGCTTGCAGTTGGGCGCGGACGCTGGCGTCGCGTTCGTCAATCGCGGTCCGCAGCGCATCAAAGTAGGCCGCCACCTCCTCGGGGGTGTTTCCCACCTTCGCGTTGGGATCCGCCAGCAGTGCCGGGGTCAGCAGGGCCTCGGTCTGGTCCAGGAACGCCTTGAGGTTGGCAACGGACATTGGTCCGTCCAGCAGGGCGGCCATGATGGCATTGAACTGGGCGCGATACGCGGGGTGATTGAGGATCACTTCCTGGTAGGGATGCTGGGCAACGGTGGTCGTCCTGCGTTTGCGCCCGCCCTGAAAGGTCGAGGCGTAGATCGTGCCCGCGGGGTCAAAGCTGGCGGCATCAAGATCCCAGGGGAAATACACCCTCCGGTCATCGGCTGTGCCGTCGAAGTCTGCCCAGTAAAAGTTCTTGCCCTTGTTGAACAATTCATCCGGATTGGCCGTGTAGGCGTTGACGGCGCCCAGCCTGAGCAGGGTTTCCATGTTGATCCACTGCTCGAGATCCTGCTGCAGGACGGCGTCATCGGGCGTTGGGTTGAAGACCCGCTTGCGCGACTTCCGTTCCACCTGAAACGGCGGGTAATCGAGCGCCGAATAGGCGGGGCTGGAAAACTCTGCGACGTCGTCGTCAAAAGGCCAATCCTTGAGTTCCGGGAGGCCGATGTCATCCTGCTTGTAGAGCCAGCTCTGGTCTGACACCCACTGACCTCGATTCTTCAGGAATTGCTTGTCCGGCATTTCGACGTTGAGATAGACGCCCTGTGGGCGTTCATCGACGTAGCTGAACGGCTCGTTGAACTCGTCGACGCCAGACACGACAACGTGGAGGGTCAGTCCTGCCCACGCAGCCAGGCCCGGCTGGTAGTCGTCCGAGGCAGCCGTGCGATGCAGATACCAGGCCAGTCCCTCCCGAACCACGTCTATATCGTCACCGTTCTCCAGGCTGAGTTTTTTCAGGTCGTGCCAGGTCTTGATGGACGGGTCGTCGACCCGGCCCTCAAACTTCATGCGATAGCTGATCTTGTCGTTGATCGGGGTTGCCGACTTGCGGCGGATGGTCACGTTGTAGCGTTCAGCCTCGCCGTCGGCCCAGAAGGTTGCGGGCACGTAGATGTCAAAGGTCTCGTCGTAGCGGATGGTCAGGTAATCGGCCTCGCTGAGTTCGACGTTGAGGCCGAGTAGCTGGCTTGGGTCGTAAACCTCGGTCCAGGTCGAAACCTGCGCAGAGGCCCCGCCGGACCCCAGGACCAGTGCGCCCAGCAGGGCGAGGGAGCGGAAAGTAAGGCTCATGGGTTGATCTCCCGACGCTGCAGTAGGACTCACCTTATGAGCCCTTGCTGGCGCGGGCAATGGCCAAAAGTACCTAGAGGGCCAATAAAATCAGCAGGTTTTACGTATTGTGGGCAGTTTCATTCCAGCGCAGATCGCTGGGAGTGTGGCAGTGGTTCGCGCCCGATGCTAAAGTTCGCGGCTCGGCGCGCCCGTAGCTCAGCTGGATAGAGTGCATGGCTACGAACCATGAGGTCGGGAGTTCGAATCTCTCCGGGCGCGCCAAGTGAAACGAAGAAGGGGGCTTTGTGCCCCCTTCGCCGTTTCACCGGCTCGGGAAGTTCGGACTCCAAAAGGCGCGTAGCGCCGGGGGAGTTCGACGCAGCGACGGCGCAGTCGTCGCGGAGGACGCCGCCGCTTCAGCGGCGGCGGTCACGAGCGCCAGCGAGGGACGAGCGGCCGTTAGGCCGCGAGCAATCTCTCCGGGCGCGCTTGTCAGATCAACGGCTTAGCCCGCTTTGTTGGCCCCTCGAACAGCACCCCAAAAAAAACGCCCGTCCCTGAGGGACGGGCGTTTCCAGCAATGAACCCGAGTCAGGGCCTGAAGCCCTGGACGGCGACCGGCAGGTTGCTGCCGATAGTGGACCCGTCGCCGAGCTGGCCGTATGTGTTAAACCCCCAGCACTGGACGGTGGAGTCGCTGAGCCGGGCGCAGGTGTATGCGCTGCCCAAGGCGATCTGGGTCGCACCGGTGAGCGGGCTCTGGCCGGTGGAGTCCTGGACGGTGACCGGCGTATTGCTGTCGATAGTCGACCCGTC
>JAURLT010000111.1 GCA_030831085.1 Gammaproteobacteria bacterium | reverse complement strand
GACGCAGCGAGCAAGGCTGCGCCCGCGCCAACCGCGATCCAGGTGGACCAGCGCAACCAGGGAGCGAGCACCGGACGGCCGAACACTTCGCTGGCCGCAGCTCGCACCAGGGCGGGGCCGACCCGGTGTTCTTCCCGGGCAAATGCCCCGAGCAGGGCACGATCGCCGATCACATTGATCATGCGCGGGATGCCGCCAGACAGGCGATGCAACTCGCGCAGCGCGGCGGGAGTGAAGATTTCTCCCGCCGCACCCGCCACCCGCAGGCGATGGCGTACGTAGGCCACCGCCTCGGCCCGGGTCAGGCTTTCCAGGTGTTAGCGGCCGGTAATGCGCTGCGCCAGCTGGCGCAGGTCGTTGCGCTCCAGCAGCTCGCGCAGTTCAGGCTGGCCCACCAGGATGATCTGCAGCAGTTTTTGCGTGGAGGTTTCGAGGTTGGTCAGCAGGCGGACCTGCTCGAGCACGTCGGGACTCAGGTTCTGCGCCTCGTCGACCATTACTACCACGCGCCGGCCACGCGAATGGGCATCGATGAGGAACTGGGTCAGCAGGTCGACGATAGCCTTGACGCTCTGCCCGGTGCCTTCCGGCACGTAGAGCTGCAGTTCGTCGCAGATCGCCAGCAGGAACTCGGCGGGCGTCACCCGCGGGTTCAGGATCACCGCCATGTCGCAGTTGGCCGGCAGCTGCTGCAGCAGGCTGCGCACGGTCATGGTCTTGCCGGTGCCCACCTCGCCGGTCAGCTGGATGAAGCCGCCTGCTTCCTGTACGCCGTAAGTCAGGTGGGCGAGCGCCTCCGAATGCCGCTCGCTGAGGAACAGGTAGCGGGGGTCCGGGGTGATGGCGAAGGGCTTTTCGGTCAGCCCGAAAAATTGCTCGTACATGCCTGGAACCGGGAAGCCTGGCCGCCTTGGGTGGGCACAGTCTGCCTCAGCCGGGCCTAACTGACCATGTGCCTGGACCTCAGCCGAGGTGGCTGCCACGCCGCAGTGAACGCCCCCCGAAGCGCTCCCGGATGCGATCGATGGCCTGATCCAGCCGCCCATCCTGGGCGCCTGGTCCAAACAGGTCGGGCTGGCTCACCGCAGTGAGCCCGGCCGCCCCTACTCCCAGCAGGCGTACCCGCACCCCGCGCTGTCCCGCGAGCCAGGCCTCGAGCAACTGACCGGCAACCCCGGCGATGACGGCGGTGTCCGCGCTCGGCGGATGAATCCGGCGCTGTCGCGTGAACGTAGCGAAATCATGGCGGCGCAGCTTGACCACCACGACGCTGGCCAGCAGCCCGCGACGCCTCAGGCGAGCAGCGGTGCGATCGGCCAGCGCCACCAGTTCTGCCTGCAGTCGAGTCGGGTCATTCAGGTCCTCGTCGAAGGTGCTCTCGGCACTGACCTGACGTTCCTCGCTGTCACTGACGACCGGCCGCTCATCGATGCCGGCTGCCCGCGCGCGCATGCGCTCGGCATCGCGACCGAACAGGGCCTGCAGCGCGCCCTCCGGCGCCTGGCGCAGCTCGCCGAGACGGTGGAAGCCCGCTGCCTGCAGTCGCGCGGCGGTCTTGGCACCGATCCCGTGCAGACGGCCCACCGGCAGGGCATCGAGCAGCTCGGTCACCTGCTCGGGCAGGATCACCGTGAGCCCGTCTGGCTTGTTCATGTCGGAGGCGAGCTTGGCCAGCAGCTTGTTGTGGGCCACTCCGACCGAGGCGGTGAGCCCCGTGCGCGCCTTGATCCGTTCCTTGATCGTGGCGGCCATCGTCGTGGGTGGACCGAGCAGCTGCTGGCTCCCGGTCACGTCCAGGAAGGCCTCGTCGAGTGACAGGCCCTCGACCTGGTCGGTGAACTCGCCGAACACCGCGAAGACCTGTTGCGAGACTTCGCGATAGCGCTCCATGCGCGGTTTGACGCAGACCGCCTGCGGGCAGCGGCGCAGGGCTTCCCGCATGGGCATGGCAGAGTGGATGCCGAAGCGACGGGCCTCGTAACTGGCCGCGGCCACCACGCCGCGACCTGCTGTTCCGCCCACCAGCAGGGGCCGACCCGCCAGTGAGGGATCGTCGTGCGCCTCGACCGAGGCGTAGAAGGCATCCATGTCGACGTGCAGGATCGCGCGTCGCTGCGGGCTCATTCGCGCCCCTTGCAGCCCGTGCAGCCGTCGCGCGGGGCAGGCAGTCTCCAGCGCCGCGCCAGCCGCGAGCGCAGGCTGGCAGGGCAGAGCATCCAGGCCGCACAGGCCAGGCTGGCCAGCAGGATGGGCCCCACCACGAGCCACTGCCAGGATGCGCTCATCCGAGCCCCGCGGCGACTGCCAGCCGGTAGGTCAGGAAGGCTGCTGCCCAGGCCAACGCAAACAGGTAGCCGGCCATCAGCAGCGGATAGCGCCAGCTGGCCGTCTCGCGCCGAACCACGGCAAGCGTCGACAGGCACTGCGGAGCGAAGACATACCAGGCCAGCAGCGCCAGGCCGGTGGCCAGCGTCCACTCCCTCGCAATCACCGGACCCAGCGCGGTGGCGACATCGGCCTGGTCGGACAACGAATACACCGTGCCGAGAGCCGCCACCGCCACTTCCCGCGCCGCGAGGCCGGGCACCAGGGCAATGGAGATCTGCCAGTTGAAGCCCAACGGGGCGAGCAGAGTCTCCAGCCCGCGGCCGAGCATGCCGGCGTAGCTGTAATAGATGTCGGGCAGGGATGAGCCGGCCGGAGCAGCGGGGTAACTGCCGAGGAACCACAGCAACACCATCAGTGAAAGGATGATCGTGCCGACCCGCCGCAGGAAGATGCCGCCGCGCTCACGCAGGCCGATGGCGAGATTCCGCAGGCTGGGCCAGTGGTACTCCGGCAGCTCCAGCAGCAGCGGATGATAGGCCCCCTTGGCCAGACGGCTCTTGGCGATGCGCGCCACGACCAGTGCCGAGGCCACGCCGGCAAAGTAGAGGCCGAACAGCACCAGGCCGCGCAGGTTGAACGGCCCTACGCTGCGGGCCGGCACGAGCGCACCGATCAGCAGGGCGTAGACGGGCAGGCGCGCCGAACAGGTCATGAGCGGGGCGATCATGATGGTGACCAGCCGGTCGCGCAGGTTGGGGATGGTGCGCGTGGCCATGATCCCGGGGATCGCGCAGGCAAAGCTCGACAGCAGCGGAATGAAGGCTCGCCCGGACAGGCCAACCCCACCCATCAGCCGATCGAGCAGGTAGGCGGCACGGGGCAGGTACCCGCTTTCCTCCAGCGCCAGGATGAAGAAGAACAGGATCAGGATCTGCGGCAGGAACACCAGCACGCTGCCGACGCCGGCCAACACCCCGTCGATCAGCAGGCCGCGCAGCGGGCCCGGGGGCAAGCCAGCGGCAACCCCCGCACCCGCCAGGCTAATACCCTGCTCGATCCATGCCATGGGCGCCGCGGCCCAGCTGAACACGGCCTGGAATATCGCGAACAGCAGGACCGCCAGCACGCCGAGTCCGGCCACCGGATGCATCACCACGGCATCGAGCCGCTCCAGCAGGCGGGGCCGCAGCGGTTCACGATAGCCGACCCGCACCAGCAGGGCCCGCACCTCGCGCTGTCGCTCGAGCTCATCACCCGACTCCGCGGCGGCGCGCGCCTGGGGCAGTGCGGAGGTGAAATCATCGAGCAGGTCGATGAGCGCCTGCGCGCCACCGGTGACCACCGCGGCGGTTTTGGCCACGCGGAGACCCAGTTCCTCCTGCAGGGCTGACACGTCCAGCGCATAGCCGCGCTGCTCGGCGAGGTCGCTCATGTTGAGCGCCACTACGATCGGCAGTCCGAGCGATTTCAATTCCAGGGCGAGGCGCAGGTTGAGCCGCAGGTTGGTGGCGTCGAGCACGCAGACCACCAGGTCGGGCCGGGGCTCGCCTGCCAGCCGACCGAGCAGCAGGTCACGGGTGATCGCCTCGTCCAGGGAAGTTGGCGTCAGCGAATAGGTGCCCGGCAGGTCGAGCAGGCGGTACTCGCGGCCGCGCTCACCGGTGAAGCGGCCCTCCTTGCGCTCGACCGTCACCCCGGCGTAATTCGCCACCTTCTGTTGTGCGCCGGTCAGGCGGTTGAATAGTGCCGTCTTGCCACTGTTGGGCACCCCCACCAGTGCGATGCGCAGGGCTTCGCCGCTCATGACCCAAGCCTGCGGACCCGGACGGCTTCCGCCTCGCGACGGCGCAGGGCAAAGCGGGAACGGCCGAGCTGCACCGCCAGCGGATCGCCGCCCGGCCAGATCCGCCCGACCACGGTCAGCTTCTCGCCGGGGACGAAGCCCAGTTCGAGCAGGCGCTGGGCGAGGGTGGCATGCAGCTCGCCTCCGATCTCGAGGCCCCCATCACGCAGCCCCACGATCTCGGCGGCTTCGCCGGTAGCGAGTTCGGGGAGCGAAAGTTCTAGGTGGTCGACGTGTGACATGGAGGAGCCCTGCCACTAGTCTACACCTTGTTGAGAACGATTATCGTTTAGGCGGGTTGGGGGCTGACCGCTAGCTCAGCCGGCTCGAAATCATCCACGTGCACGATCTCCATGACCTTGCGGTCGTAGAGGCGCAGTCGCTCGGCTTCGGCCCGGGTAAGCACCTTGGCGCGCAGCGCCTGTTCCAGCTGGCCGGGGAGATCGAGCGCGGTGACCTTGCCGGTCTTCTCGCCCTCCACCCGCAGCTTTTTCAGCAGCGGCTCCACTTCCACGGTCAGTTCCAGGGCCTCCTGCACCAGGCCGAGATGGTTACCGGGATCGCGGGTCAGGTAAGCACCCGCGCAGAGCCGCTCG
>JAURLT010000110.1 GCA_030831085.1 Gammaproteobacteria bacterium | reverse complement strand
GCCAACCATCCGGTGCAGGCACTCGACGGTGGCAGAGTGCTGATCACCAGCCAGAATCATGGCTTTGCGGTCGACGAGTCCAGCCTGCCGGCCACCCTGGTGCCCACCCACCGCTCCTTGTTCGACGGCTCCCTGCAGGGCATGGCAGCCACCGACGTGCCGGCTTTTGGGTTCCAGGGCCATCCGGAGGCAAGTCCGGGGCCACGGGACGCAGCGGGGCTCTTCGAGCGCTTCATCGCCTCCATGGAGGATTACCGCCTGAGCCGAGGGGAGCGCTGACATGCCACGCCGTAACGACCTGCAGAGCGTCCTCATCATCGGCGCCGGCCCGATCATCATCGGCCAGGCCTGCGAGTTCGATTATTCCGGCGCCCAGGCCTGTAAGGCGCTCCGGGAGGAGGGCTACCGAGTCATCCTGGTCAATTCCAATCCCGCCACCATCATGACCGATCCCGACATGGCGGACGCGGTGTATATCGAGCCGGTCAACTGGCGCAGCGTGGCGCGCATCATCGAGCAGGAAAGGCCGGATGCACTGCTACCTACCATGGGTGGCCAGACAGGACTGAATACGGCGCTCGATCTGGTGCGCGAAGGCGTGCTCGAGAAATACGGTGTGGAGCTGATCGCGGCTTCACGCGACGCCATCGACATGGCCGAGGACCGCGAGCTGTTCCGCAACGCCATGCGCGACATAGGGCTCGAGTGTCCTCGAGCCTCCATTGCCCGCAGCCTCGACGAGGCGCTGGCCATTCAGGCGGAAGTGGGCTACCCGACCGTCATCAGGCCCTCGTTCACCATGGGCGGCTCAGGGGGCGGTATCGCCTTCAACCGCGATGAGTTCGAGCGCATCGTTTCCCGCGGGCTGGATGCGTCCCCGACCCACGAGGTGCTGGTGGAAGAGTCGGTCCTCGGCTGGAAGGAATTCGAGATGGAGGTGGTGCGGGACCGCAAGGACAACTGCATCATCGTCTGCTCTATCGAAAACCTGGATCCCATGGGCGTGCATACCGGCGATTCCATCACCGTGGCACCGGCCCAGACCCTGACCGACAAGGAATACCAGCGCATGCGCGATGCTTCCATCGCGGTGCTGCGCAAGATCGGAGTGGAATGCGGCGGATCCAACGTCCAGTTCGCGGTCAATCCGGCGGATGGCCGGATGCTGGTCATCGAGATGAACCCGCGTGTTTCCCGCTCCTCCGCGCTGGCCTCCAAAGCGACGGGCTTCCCGATCGCCAAGGTCGCCGCCAAGCTCGCGGTCGGCTACACGCTGGACGAGTTGCGCAACGAGATTACCGGTGGCGCCACCCCCGCTTCCTTTGAGCCGGCCATCGATTACGTGGTGACCAAGATCCCGCGCTTCGCCTTCGAGAAGTTTCCCGGCACTGACGATCGCCTGACCACCCAGATGAAGTCTGTCGGTGAGGCCATGTCCATAGGACGGTCCTTCCCGGAGTCGCTCCAGAAAGCTCTTCGCAGCCTGGAAACCGGGCTGTCGGGCTTCAACCCGCTGCTCGTCCTGCCTCTTGAGGAGGAAACGGCCGCGGCACTGGAGGAGCAGTTGAGGCATCCGGGCCCGGACCGCCTGCTGCTGGTGGCCGATGCCTTCCGGGCCGGCTGGGGTCTCGAGCGCATTCATGAGTTGACCCGGATCGACCCCTGGTTCCTTGCCCAGATCGGTGGGCTGCTGGAGGAGGAGCGGCGGGTGGCCGAGGCGGGCATCTCTGCCCTGGAGGATCCGGCGCGCATGCGCGCGCTCAAGCGCCTCGGTTTTGCGGATGCGAGGCTGGCAGCGCTGGTCGGAGTGAAGGAGGGCGAAGTTCGTGCCCTGCGCCAGCGCCTGGGGGTACGCCCCGTATACAAGCGGGTCGATACCTGCGCGGCCGAATTCGCCTCGGCGACGGCCTACCTGTACGGCACCTATGATGAAGAGTGCGAGGCGGAGCCGAGTCAGCGCCGCAAGATCGTCATCCTTGGCGGCGGCCCAAATCGCATCGGGCAGGGCATCGAGTTCGATTATTGCTGCGTCCACGCCGCGCTGGCGCTGCGCGAGGACGGCTTCGAGACCATCATGGTCAACTGCAATCCGGAAACCGTCTCCACCGACTACGACACTTCCGATCGGCTGTACTTTGAACCATTGACGCTGGAGGACGTGCTGGAGATCGTTCAACTGGAGTCACCCGAGGGCATCGTGGTCCAGTACGGCGGCCAGACGCCGCTCAAGCTGGCGAGGGCGCTCGAGGCGGCCGGTGCGCCCATCATCGGTACCAACCCGGATTCCATCGACCTGGCCGAGGACCGCGAACGTTTCCAGCAACTGATCGCCAAGCTGGGCCTGACCCAGCCGGAGAATGCCACGGCCAGGGATGCCGAGCAGGCGCTGGCGCGGGCGGCCGAAGTGGGCTATCCGCTGGTGGTGCGTCCGTCCTATGTCCTGGGCGGGCGCGCCATGGAGATCGTCTATTCCGAAGAAGACCTGGCCCGCTACGTGCGCTCGGCGGTGGAGGTCTCCAACGAGAGTCCCATCCTGCTGGACCGCTTCCTGGACACGGCTATCGAGGTGGACGTGGACGCGATCTGTGACGGCCAGGAGGTACTGATCGGCGGCATCATGGAACATGTGGAGCAGGCAGGCGTGCATTCCGGGGATTCCAGTTGCTCGCTGCCACCCGCCACCTTGAGCGAGGCACTGCAGGATGAACTGCGACAGCAGACCCGGCAGATGGCCAGGGCTCTTGGCGTGGTGGGTCTCATGAACGTGCAGTTCGCGATCCAGGCCGGCCAGGTCTACGTGCTGGAGGTCAACCCGCGCGCCTCGCGCACCGTGCCGTTTGTCTCCAAGGCCATCGGGTACCCATTGGCCAAGGTTGCCGCCCGGGTCATGGCCGGCCGCAAGCTGGCCGAGCTGGATGGCTCATGGGAGCGCAAGCCGGGCTACTATTCAGTGAAGGAAGCGATTTTCCCGTTCAACAAGTTTCCGGAGGCGGATCCGATCCTCGGTCCGGAAATGAAGTCCACCGGTGAGGTCATGGGCACTGGCGAGAGTTTTGCCGAGGCCTTTGCCAAGGCTTCCCTGGCCGGGGGGGTAGCGCCGCCCCTGTCCGGGGTGGTGCTGTTCAGCGTTCGCGACCGGGACAAAGAGGCTGCCGTGGAAGTTGCACGCAAACTGGCTGACCAGGGCTTCGAGGTGGTGGCCACGCGCGGGACGGCCGGCGTTTTCCGCGCCGCCGACATCCCCTGTCGGGTGGTCCACAAGGTGCGCGAGGGACGCCCGCATATCGTGGACATGATCAAGAACGGCGAGATTCACCTGATCATCAACACCACGGAGGGGAGGCAGGCCATTCAGGAATCGCGCTCGATCCGACGCGAGGCGGTGGCGAGACGGGTGGCCTACCACACCACCCTGGCCGCAGCGCGGGCCACCTGTGACGCGCTGGAGCATCTGGTCGATCCGACAGTCAACCGGCTGCAGGACCTGCACGCGAGGGCTGCCAGGTGAGTCGCGCTCCCATAACCCTGAAAGGCGCCGAAAAGCTGCGCGTCGAATTGAAACGGCTGAAGTCGCAGGACCGCCCTGCGGTGATCAAGGCCATTGCCGAGGCCCGCGCCCACGGCGACCTGTCTGAGAACGCCGAGTACGCCGCCGCCCGTGAGCAACAGGGGTTCATCGAGGGCCGCATCAAGGAAATCGAGGCCCGGCTGTCCGACGCCCACGTCATCGACCCCACCACGCTTCCTGACACCGGGCGGGTGGTCTTCGGGGCGACCGTTCTGCTGGCCGACGAGGAGGGCGCTGAGGTGACCTACCAGATCGTCGGCGACGACGAAGCGGACATCCGCGAGGGCCTGATCTCGATCAATTCGCCGATTGCCCGGGCCCTGGTGGGCAAGGAAGTGGGTGAAGAAGTCTCGGTCACGGTGCCGGGTGGAACCCGCCACCTCGAGATCATCGAGGTCCGGCTGCTCTGAGCAGGCTAATAATCAGGAATAATTACCGTTCCTGAGTCTTTGTTTTTCTTGTAAAAAAGACCAACGTTCCCTATGGTCTGTACGAGTTCAGACTCAGTCCTTTCGGCCAGCGTCGAAAGGACGGTCTGTCGCTCGACGCGGTCGCCCAGACGGGCCCGAACCTTCAGCAACTCGTGGCTGTGCAGGGCGGCCGTGGTCTCCTTGATCACAGCCTCGGTCAGTCCGTGATGGCCGATCAGGACCACGGGGTGCAGGGCGTGGCCAAGTCCACGCAGGTACTTGCGTTGGTTGGGGCTCAGGCTCATGTGCGGAGTATAGGGCAGTGGCCCCTTGCAAGACTCGCAAAACGCCCCCATTTCGCTGGCAGTTGCCGGGCGGTCGTAGTAAGTTGAACTGCCTGTGTTTTGCCCCCCTCTAACCCGTAGAGCCCGGCCACCACTGGAGTGCCTGCCTTGAATGACCTGACCAAGAACATCGTGCTGTGGGTGATCATTGCCTCGGTACTGCTGGCCGTTTTCTCGAACTTCGGCGTCCGTGGCGGCGCGCCGCAACCCATGCCGTACTCGCAATTCCTGGAAGAGGTGAAGGCGGACGGCATCCGAACGGCCACGTTCAAGGGCGAGACCATCACCGGCCTGCGCGCCGGCGGCGACCCCTACGTCGTCTATAACCCGGAGACTGACAACTCGGCGCTGATTGGCCTGTTGCAGTCGTCGCGCGTCAACTTCGACGCTGCACCGCCGGAGCGTCAGTCCATCCTGATGCAGTTGCTGCTGTCCTCCTTCCCCATCCTGCTCCTGATCGCCGTGTGGGTGTACTTCATGCGCCAGATGCAGGGCGGCGGCGGTGGCCGGGGTGCCATGTCGTTTGGCAAGAGCCGTGCACGGCTGCTGTCCGAGGATCAGGTGGCCGTCACCTTCGCCGACGTGGCCGGGGTGGACGAAGCCAAGGAAGAGGTCACCGAGATCGTCGACTTCCTCAAGGACCCTTCCAAGTTCCAGAAGCTGGGAGGCAAGATCCCGAAGGGCGTGTTGATGGTGGGTCCGCCTGGCACCGGCAAGACCTTGCTGGCCCGCGCCATTGCCGGCGAGGCCAAGGTGCCTTTCTTCACCATTTCTGGTTCCGACTTTGTCGAGATGTTTGTCGGGGTGGGCGCGTCCCGGGTCCGCGATATGTTTGAGCAGGCCAAGAAGCATGCGCCCTGCATCATTTTCATCGACGAGATCGATGCCGTGGGTCGGCACCGCGGGGCCGGCCTGGGTGGCGGGCACGACGAGCGTGAGCAGACCCTGAATCAGCTGCTGGTCGAGATGGATGGTTTCGAGGGCAACGAAGGCATCATCGTGATTGCCGCCACCAACCGGCCGGACGTCCTGGATCCAGCGCTGCTTCGGCCGGGTCGCTTTGATCGGCAGGTGGTGGTACCGCTGCCGGACGTCAGGGGTCGCGAGCACATCCTCAAGGTTCACATGCGTCGCGTCCCGCTGGGCGACGACGTCAACCCTTCCATCATCGCCCGCGGCACCCCGGGCTTTTCCGGCGCCGACCTGATGAACCTGGTGAACGAGGCTGCCCTGTTCGCGGCCCGCGCCAACAAGCGCACCGTCACCATGGAGGAGTTCGAGCGGGCCAAGGACAAGATCATGATGGGCGCCGAGCGCCGCTCGATGGTCATGTCGGAGGAGGAAAAGCGCCTCACTGCCTACCATGAGGCGGGCCACGCCATCGTGGGCCTGAGCGTTCCCGAGCACGACCCGGTGTACAAGGTCACCATCATCCCGCGCGGCCGCGCACTCGGGGTCACCATGTTCCTGCCCGAGGCCGATCGCTACAGCACCTCCAAGCGGCGTCTCGAGAGCCGCATTGCGACCCTGTTCGGCGGCCGCGTGGCCGAGGAGATCGTCTTCGGCGCGGAGGCGGTGACCACTGGCGCGTCCAACGACATCGAGCGGGCCACCGAACTGGCCCGCAACATGGTGACCAAGTGGGGTCTGTCCGAGCGCCTGGGCACCCTGACCTACGCCGAGGATGATGGGGAGGTTTTCCTTGGCCGCTCGGTCACCCAGCACAAGCAGGTCGGCGACAAGACCCGCGACGTCATCGACGAAGAAATCAGGCGCTTGATCGACGATAACTACCAGCGTGCCCGTGACATCCTGGCCTCGTGCATGGACAAGCTGCACGTCATGGCGGAAGCCCTCATCCGCTACGAGACGATCGACGAGCAGCAGATCAAGGACATCATGGACGGCCGTCAGCCCAACCCGCCGGCTGGCTGGGAGGACTCCGGCAAGCCGCCGGGTGGCCAGCCCGAGGCGCCGGCGCCTGCGGCACCTGCCGTGGGTCCTGCCGCCAGCCAGCACTAGTCTGCGCTCCGTCGCCCCGCCGTGGCCGGACAGGGCATGACGGCTCCTTGCAGTCTGCGATGTGGGAACCATCGGCTGGACCTTTCCCAGCCGGTGGTCATGGGCGTCCTCAACGTCACGCCTGACTCCTTTTCCGATGGAGGAGCATATCCGGACCTCCATGCGGCCCTCGACCGTGGCCGGCAGATGGTGGAGCAAGGTGCAGCCATCGTGGACGTGGGCGGGGAGTCCACCCGTCCCGGGTCTTCAGGGGTCGACGCCGCGGAAGAGAAACGGCGGGTCTTGCCGGTCATCGAGGCGCTCGCCGCCGAGCTGCCGGTGCCGATATCCATCGACACCCGCAAACCGGAGGTCATGCGCGAGGCGATCGCGGCCGGCGCCTCAATGGTCAATGATGTGGGTGCACTGCGTGAGTCCGGCGCGCTGGAGGCTATCGCTCGCTCATCAGTGGCCGTTTGCCTCATGCACATGCAGGGAGAGCCTGCCACCATGCAGCAGCAGCCTGTCTACGATGACGTGGTTTTGGAGGTCCGCGAGTTCCTGGAGGCGAGGGTGGCGGCCTGCCGGGGGTTGGGCATCGCCGCGGACCGGCTAGTCATTGATCCCGGCTTCGGCTTCGGGAAGACCCTGGCCCACAACCTGCAGTTGCTGGATCGGCTGTCTAGCCTGCGCTGCGCCGACCTGCCGCTGCTCGTGGGGTTGTCCCGTAAAGGTATGATCGGGACCCTCACCGGCCGCCCCACGAGCGAGCGCCTTGCCGGTTCCCTGGCGCTGGCCACCTTGGCAGTTGAGCGCGGAGCGTCCATCATTCGCGCCCACGACGTTGCCGAAACGGTAGACGCGGTCCGGGTGGCCGCGGCCGTCTGCGGCGGTTGGCAGGTTGGGGTCACTGCATGAAGTCACGTCATTTTGGCACGGACGGGATCCGGGGCCTGGTGGGTAGCGAGCCGATGACGGCCGCCTTTGCCATGCGTCTGGCGGGCGCCGCGGCTCGCGTGCTGACACCTGACGGTGGAACAGTGCTGGTGGGGAAGGATACGCGTCTGTCCGGCTACCTGTTTGAGTCGGCCCTGGAGGCAGGATTTGTCGCGGCCGGGGTCAACGTGAAGCTGGTAGGTCCGCTGCCCACCCCGGGCATCGCCCACCTGGTCACGCGCCTGCGCTGCGATTTCGGCGTAGTCATCAGCGCCAGCCATAATCCCTATCAGGACAACGGCATCAAGTTTTTTGACCGCCACGGCTCCAAGCTGCCAGACGCCATCGAGGACGCCATCGAAGAAGAGTTGCTTCGCGACCCGGTGACCAGACCTTCTGAGCAACTCGGGAGGGCGCAGCACGTCGGCGACCGCCGGGTGATCTACCAGGAATTCGTGAAGTCCACCATGCCTGATGGGGTGGACCTGCGTGGCCTGAAGCTGGTGGTGGACTGCGCCAACGGGGCGGCCTACAAGGTGGCACCCAGCGTGCTGGCCGACCTCGGTGCGGACGTCATTCCCATTGGTTGCTCGCCCAACGGTCGCAACATCAATGACGGCTGTGGTTCGACCGACCCGGGCCTGCTGAAGCTGACGGTCACCGGAGTGCGGGCGGATGTCGGTGTGGCGCTGGATGGCGACGGCGACCGCCTGGTGATGGTGGACCACCTCGGTAGAACGGTCGACGGGGACCAACTGCTGTACCTGCTGGCTGCCTATGAGCGCGCTGCCGGAAGGCTTCCCGGGCCGGTCGTGGGCACCCTCATGAGCAACATGGGCCTGGAGGTAGCCCTCAGGGACCTGGGTATCGCCTTTCATCGTGCTGCTGTGGGAGATCGCTACGTGCTGCAGATGCTCAACGAGCTCGGCGGTACGCTCGGCGGCGAGACCTCGGGCCATCTCCTCTGTCTGGACAAAACCACCACGGGCGACGGTCTGATTGCCGCCTTGCAGGTGCTGGCAGTCATGAAGCAGACCGGCAGGCGTCTGGCGGAGCTGACCGCGGGGCTCAAGCGCTTTCCGCAGACCCTGCTCAATGTCAGGGTGGTCAAGACCTTCGATTCCGGGTCCCATCCGCGGGTGGCGGCGAGGGTGGCAGAGGTCGAGGGCGCCCTTGCCGGCCGGGGCAGGGTGCTTTTACGCAATTCCGGGACGGAGCCGGTGGTTCGAGTGATGGTGGAAGGCGAAGATGCCGAACTGGT
The DNA here is from genome assembly GCA_030831085.1 of Gammaproteobacteria bacterium. Taxonomy (GTDB): domain Bacteria; phylum Pseudomonadota; class Gammaproteobacteria; order Steroidobacterales; family Steroidobacteraceae; genus SG8-30. Next base: position 1,223 of record JAURLT010000110.1, on the reverse strand, counting down.
CAAGCGACATGCCGAGGCCATTGCGGAGGCGGTGGAAGCGGCGTCCCGGGAGGCATTGTGACGCGCAGGAAAATGGTGGCAGGCAACTGGAAGATGCACGGCAACCGGTCAGACAACGCTGACCTGGTGGCCGCCCTGGTAGAGGCCGGTGCGGTGTCGGAGGACGTCGACGTGCTGGTTTGCCCTCCTTTCGTCTACCTGTGGGAGCTTTCCAGGCAGCTGCGGGATGCGGGCATCCTGCTCGGCGCCCAGGACACCTGTGCCGAGGCAGTCGGTGCCCAGACGGGCGAGGTCTCTGCCGCCATGCTCAGCGATGTCGGCTGCAGCCATGTCATCGTGGGTCATTCCGAGCGGCGTATGCATTACGGGGAGGACGACCGTTTGGTGGCGCGCAAGTTTGTGGCCGCCCAGCGCGAGGGTCTGGTGCCCATCCTGTGCGTAGGAGAGACCTTGGAGGAGCGGGAGGCCGGAATGACCGAGGCCGTGGTCGCCCGCCAGCTGGAGGCCGTCATTGAGGTGGCCGGGCCACCGGCCTTCGCCTCCGCCCTGTTGGCCTATGAGCCGGTCTGGGCGATCGGGACGGGCAAGACAGCCACCCCGCTTCAGGCGCAGGAGGTCCATACTTACCTGCGTGGAAGGATATCTGCCAAGGATGCTACAATTGGCGGCTCCCTCAGGATTTTGTATGGGGGAAGCGTGAAGGGCGCCAATGCGGGAGAGTTGTTCGCCATGCCCGATATCGACGGTGGGCTGGTGGGCGGTGCCTCGCTAGTGGCGGCCGATTTTTGCAGGATCTGCGAGGCTGCCGCGCAGGCCTGATACAAACGGGAATTGGACAGGATATGTTGCAGTCACTTCTCATAGCCGCCCATCTATTGCTCTGTGCGGGTATCGTCGCGCTGGTGCTGATCCAGCGCGGCAAGGGTGCCGATGCCGGGGCTGGGTTTGGTGCGGGGGCCTCCGGCACCGTGTTCGGTGCAAGGGGCGCAGCCACCTTTTTCTCCAAGGCCACCGCCGTGCTGGCGACGTTGTTTTTCGTTACCAGTATCGCCCTTACCTACGTGGCTGGCCGGCCGTCTGCAGAACCGGAGCGCAGCTTGCTGGACAGCCTGCCGGAGCAGCCGGCGCAGTCGGCTCCGATGGGCGACGTACCTGTACTGGACGACGCACCGGCGGATGGGTCCGGTGGAGAAAATTGAAACAGGGTTTCCGGTGCCGACGTG
>JAURLT010000109.1 GCA_030831085.1 Gammaproteobacteria bacterium | reverse complement strand
GGACCTGACTGGATTCCTGGAGAGGTGCCGATCAGGCAGGCGGCGACCAGTGAAGCTGGCGTTGAGCCGGAGACCGAGCCTGCTGCGCCTGCACCTGCGCCTGAGGCAGAAGTTGAAGCAGCGGCGGAGCCGGTGGGTCTTGATGAAAGCCCGGTTGTCGCGGCGCAGGAACAGTCGCCGGGGGACGCTGCGGATGACGTTGCTGTAGAAGCTCAGGACACCGTCACTCCGGAGGTTGCTGGTGAACAAATCACTGAGGAACCTGTCGCAGAGGACGCCGCAGATTCGGCATCGCCGGTAGTGGGAACTGAGCCTGCGGCCGTAGCGACCGCCGAATACGTGCCCGACCCGACGGACAAGCTCAAGCGTTTCTGGTTGATCGTGACCGAACCCACGGTCATTGAGGCCACCGACGGCCTCGGCCGGGTGGTCCTGACTGGCGAGCAGCGCGTGACCGAGGGTCGAAGGATTTACGGAGAGCCACCGTTCCGGGTCGAGTCCGACAACCCTGCCGGCTTCAAGATCTATTACGACGGTTGGCGGCAGAGGGCGAGGGACGAGCTTGGTGACGGTCGTTTTGGCATGACCTTCCCTGGTCAGGGAGCTCGGTAGACCACGCCATTCTTGATGACCGCCGAGACCCGCTCGAGGCTGGCAATATCCTTGAGCGGGTCCTCCCTGACCGCGATCAGGTCGGCATAAAGGCCGGGCGCAACCCGTCCCACTCGGTCCTCCCACCCCATCGTCCGGGCGGCTTGCGTGGTTGCCGACTTGATCGCTTGCATGGGCGTCATGCCTCGCTGAACCATGATGCTGAATTGTCGTGCGTTCAGTCCGTGCGGATAGACGGCCGAATCGCTTCCAAAGGCGATTGGAACTCCCAGTTCGACGGCGCGGCTGAAAGCCTGCCTCTGGGCTTCAGTGGTTTCATCATTCTTGCGAAGGAATTCCTCCGGCCAGTTTTGCTCGCGGCCCTCCCGCGCGATGTAGTCACCGTTGTAGACGTCCATGACCAGGGTGACTCCCTTTTCCTTTGCCAGGCGCATCCCGGCCTCGTCGATCAAGGAGGCGTGCTCGATGGTGGTCACCCCGGCCTCTATGGCCTCGATGACTGAGCGGGCACCGTGGGCGTGTGCGGCCACCCTCAAGCCTCTGGCCGAGGCCACCTCGACGACTGCCGCCAATTCCTCGGGGGTCATCTCCGGCTCACCCGGCACCCCGCCGAAGGCCAGGACCGCACCGGACGCGATGACCTTGATGACGTCTGCGCCGCCCTCTGCGGCCAGGCGCGTCCGATCGGCGAAGGCCTCCGAGCCACGGGCCACGCCCTGCCTGACCGACACCGGGATGCTTTCCTCCGCATACCCCGGGATAACCAGGTCGCCCCCACCGCCGGGCACGGTCAGGTAGAAGCCAGCTGCCTGCATACGCGGACCAATAGCGCTTCCCGAGTTAATCTCATCCCTCAAGGCCCGATCCGTCCATGCGATGTAGGTGCCGACGTCGCGCACCGAAGTAAAGCCAGCGAGCAAGGTTGCTCTGGCGGATTCCCTGGCGATTACCAGTTGATCCTCTTGAGAGCGCTGGTAGTAGACACTGAGATCGGCGGTGTCGCCCGGTTGATCCGTGAGGTGCGTGTGGAGATCTATGAGCCCCGGCAGGCAGATGTGATCCCGGAGGTCGAGGTCGTAAGGGCCCTCGCGGCTAGCGTCGGCCATTACTTCTGCAAACCTTCCATCAACGATTCGAACCAATACCTGGTGTTTTGGGCTATCAGTTTCGCCGTCGATCAGGGTTCCGCAAAAAATGTCGAGCGAATTACCATTATTCTCGCCAGCGGCGGGATGACTGCAGGCGCCAAGAGCAATCAGAACAAAGCCAAGGACAGGGTTGTTACGGCGGATCATTCGGGCTCCCGTCGGCGTCATACATCAGCGCAAACTTCTGGACCCAAAATGGCATATCTGGTGTTACCGAAAGACCGAACTGGGCCAGTGCCTTGTTCCAGTGTCGGGTATGCAACGGGATCCAGGTGTCCAGCGCGCGGACCGGCTCCCCATCGATGGCCGTGTCCTGTTCTGTGACCGAACCGAAGCTTTGGAGGTAAACATCGGTCAGGCGCACCAGCAAGGTCGGCCGTCCGTCAAAATCGATGAGTACCAACTGGTCGCCGGTTGTTGGCTCAGGTTGACCGGTACGTGACTGGATCCACGGCAGGGCAAATGTTCCACACTTGTCGCCGCTTCGAATGCGTTCGAAGATCTGAAGAGTCGTAGGTGCATCGAGGCCGATCCAGCGGACCTGGTAGCCCGCTTGCGGGTCAAGGTGTGGGCAGCTTTGACAGGCTGCGACAAAGAACTGCTCCAGGCTGTCTGCCCCGGGTTGCCGGGGTCCTTCTGGAAGGTACATCGGCTGAGTGTGACACAAGTTCATGGTATTCTTGGAGTTATGACCTCGGACCACCGTGAGGGCATCAGCAACGGGGCCGTGCCGGCTGACATCCGGGGTGCGTTCTCCAGGTTGAAAGCTCGTGAGAGGGGGCTGTTCTGGCTCACCTTGGGTCTTTTTGTCGCTACCCATGTCGCTGTTGTCCTGCTGCCCGAAGGGGGGGTCTGGCGTTGGCCGTGGTTCAGCTTCCAGCTGATGGGGCGTCTGCTGGTCCTGTTGATGATCGTCCTGGGTTGGCGCTCCAGGGAGCCCGGCCCCGAGCGACAGGCGTTGGCAGCCCTCGTCCTGGCTGCCACCCTTGACGGTACGGCCTTTATATTTTTTGCCTTCCCAGAGATCTCAGTAACCGGTGCGGGTCGCCCCATACCCATTGGGGATCTCCTGCAACTGCTGGCCTACCTTCTGATCACCGCTGCCCTGCTGTTGCTGAGCCGGCAGCCAAGGGTCGTGCGTAGCTTGCAGATAGCCGCCTTTGATGCCCTGATAACCGTTGGTGCGTTTGGATTGCTGGTCTGGTTTTACCTGATAGCCAGAGCCCCAGCCTATGGTGGTTATGGCGCGGTTCTTGGCGTGGTGGCCGAGGTTGGTTATCCGGTTCTCGATCTGGCCATGATCCTTGGGCTCCTGATTGCGCTACGCTCAGGAGCGCGGTCCCTCACTCGAGTCGCCCGGCGCACTTTGACTTTTTCCGTGCTTTCGCTGTTCGTCGGCGATGGGCTGCTTGGCGTTGCGCTTTACATCTTTCCGGACGCACGAATCCTTGCCTTGGCCAGCTCGGTGCATGTCGCGGCCCTGGTCAGTTTGGGCCTGTTTGGTTTGTTCGCGCGCAGGAGACCAGAAACGCCTGCCAAAGTCGAGGCGCTACAGTCACCGGGAGAGCAGACGTTGTCTCCGGTCAGCGCCGCTGCCGCTGGTATTGCCCTGACCGCAATGCTGGTTGAGGAAATCTCCATCAGACAGGAAACCGAGGGGAATTTTACGCTGGTGGCCAGCGTTGCGGTCCTTGGACTGGTGGTCATACTCAGGCAGTTGGTTGCTTCCCGGTTGAACGCATTGTGGTTGCTGGGCGAACAGGATCGCCTGGAGGCGGAGGTCCGCGCCCGCACTGCCGATCTGGCAGCCGCCAAGGAGGCGTTGGAACAGCTGGCAACGACGGATCAGCTTACCGGCGTAGCGAATCGACGCCGCTTCGATCAAGTCATGGAAGAGGTGACCGCAAGTTGCCGCCGGGCGAACGAGCCGCTAGGCCTTCTGCTGATCGATATCGATGCCTTCAAAGCCTTTAACGATCACTACGGCCATCAGGGTGGCGATGACTGCCTGCGTGCGGTGGCATCGGCGATGGCGGGAGTGGTCGGTCGCGAAACCGATACGCTCGCACGCTTTGGTGGCGAGGAGTTCGCAGTGATTTGCCCCGGCACGCCCGAGCAGGGATTGTTGATTCTGGGTGAGCGTTTACGGGCCGCGGTGGAGTCTCTCGGTCTTGAGCACCGCGCTTCTGCCTACGGCGAGAGAGTGACCATCAGCGTTGGGGCCGCCTCCATCACGCCGTCCCGGCAACTGCATGATCATGACCTCGTGTCCTTTGCTGACCAGGCGCTTTATGCCGCCAAAGCGGCCGGTCGCAACAGGGTGGAGGCTTTCTCCAGGGTGGCAGGATCAGCCTCCGGGCCAGCCGGACCTGGCTGAATATGAGGATATTGGTCACTGGGGCTTCGGGTTTCATCGGCAGGCACCTGTGTCCGGTGCTTGCCGGAGCCAATCATGAGGTGATCGCCTGGGTACAAACCTCCGGCCGGGATCGACTGGAAGGAGTCCAGGAGGTTGTAAGCACCCTCGACGGCATTCGGGATCCGGTAGATGCGATCGTGAACCTTGCTGGCGCCTCCATCGCCGGCGGGCGCTGGACTGTCAGAAGGAAGGCGGTGCTGCTGGACTCTCGCATCGGCACCACTCGACGTTTGCTCGACTGGATGGCCACCGTCGCACCCCCGCGAGTTCTGGTGTCAGCCTCGGCCGTCGGTTGGTACGGCGATCATGCCGACCGGTGCATCACCGAGGAGAGTGCCCCGGGGCTGGACTTCGCAGCGGGGCTTTGTCAGCGCTGGGAGTTGGTGGCCCAGGAGGCGAGGGCGCTGGGTAGCCGCGTGGCAGTGGTGCGCACCGGAGTGGTTCTGGGTGACGGTGGGGCCTTGGCCAGCATGCTGCCTGCATTTCGGCTGGGCCTTGGAGGACCATTGGCGGGTGGAGCCCAGTACTTCCCGTGGATTCATGTGGACGATATTGTGGAGATCTACCGCTGGCTGGTTGAGAGAGAGCAGGTCGAGGGCCCTTACAATGCGGCGGCACCAACTCCAGTCAGCCAGGCCCAGTTAGCCCGGACCCTGGGCGAGGTACTCGGCCGCCCGGCCATCATGAATGTCCCCGCATGGACGCTGAAAATGCTGCTTGGCGAAATGTCAGAGCTGCTGTTGACCAGTAGCCGGATGGAGCCTCGCCGCCTGATGGAGGAAGGGTTTCACTTCCGTCACCCGGAGTTGCGCCCGGCCTTGGAAACGCTCCTTAAGAAAGGTCTGGCCGCAGCCTAGTCATCTTTCCTGCGGCCACCCGTGCCGCGTTTTTCGGGGCCCCCGTAGTACAAGGCCCGATGGGAGAAGGCCCCGAAGCGGCGATCCTCGTCTTCCTTCCTGCGATCAGGAAATTTCAGGTAACTGCAGGCGCATTGCTCGGGCATGGTGCAATTCTTGAGCGGCAGCAGCGGCGCTTCTGCCGCCAGTAAGCGCTGACCATCCAGTTTCTTGCTCGCAGCGCAACGCGCACCCCTGGAGACGATGGCGACCGCCGGAAATTTCCCTGTCATTGGTCAAGGTTAATACGTGAGCGCGGGTATGGGAACCCTCGGGGATGCGTATTTTTGTCCTGATCGAAATGCGAGGCGGATCACATTTTGAGCCCGGGGAGCGACATAAGCGCCTGTGCTTGTGAGATGCGTCTCACTTTCCGTTCAAGTACGCATGTACCGTCCCAGCCCAGTAACAAGGGGCGCTTTGGCAGGGCGTTCCATGAATCAACGGGTCGAGAGGCGGAGAACTCAGGGTGGAAAAATCCGAAAACCATACGCTCCCGACGGTGGGCGGGCCGCCGGCAAAACTGAGCGTTGCCCAGGTATCGCTGATTATCGCTTTCCTCATGATTGCCGTGTGGTACCTCGAGTGGCGGCTAGGTACCTTCAATCCGCATGCGCTGTGGTTTTCCTGGCTGGTCTATGGCGCCGAGGTGTTCGGCTTCTTTGGGGCGCTTTGTTACATCTATTCCTGTTGGCACCTCAAGGAACGTGAAGCCATTCCTGTGCCAGGGGGCAGGACGGCCGACGTTTTTATTCCCACTATCAACGAACCCGTATACATGCTGCGCCGCACCCTGATCGCGGCCCAGCGCATGAAGCACGTCGGGCAGGTCTGGCTCCTGGATGACGGAAACCGGCCCGAAATGCGCCAGTTGGCCGAGGAAATTGGCTGCCGATACATCGCTCGGGAGCACAATACCCACGCCAAGGCAGGCAACCTGAATAATGCACTGAAGCACTGCGATGCAGAGTATGTGGCAATATTCGACTGCGACCATGCGCCCAGCATTGGCTTTCTCGACGAGACCCTTGGCTTCTTCAACGATCAGCGAGTGGCGTTCGTGCAGACGCCGCAGGATTTCTACAACCTCGATTCATTTCAGCATCGCGTGGATCGTGATCACTCGCTGGTGTGGAGCGAGCAGATGCTGTTCTTTCGGGTCATACAGGCCGGCAAGGATCGTTTGAATGCCGCCTTCTTCTGCGGCAGCTGCGCGGTGGTGCGGCGGTCGGCCATCGAGGATGTCGGGGGCTTTGCCACGGGTACCGTCACCGAGGACATACATACCTCCCTGCTGCTCCACAAGCGTGGGTGGAAGTCGGTCTACTACGGTCGGTCGCTGGCCTTCGGGATGGCCCCGGCGGGCGCCATTCCGTTCCTCAGGCAACGACTCCGCTGGGGCCAAGGGGCCATGCAGGTCTGGCGCCGCGAGGGCATTCTATTTGGTCGCGGCCTGACGTTCGGACAGCGCATCTCCTACTTTGCTACGGTGATGCAATACTTTGAAGGCTGGCAGCGCGGCATCCTGTTTCTCGCGCCTGTGATCGTATTGGGCCTGGGTGTCATGCCAATCGTGGCCTTCGACCGCGACTTCATCGTGCATTTTTTGCCCTATATCATCCTGAACTACTGGGTATACGAAGAGGTGGCCCGTGGCTATGGGCGGAGCCTGTTGACTGAGCAGTACACGATGATGCGCTTCGCAATCTTCGTTACTGCCACCTTTGGGTTCTTCTTTCGCAAGCTACGCTTTGTGGTGACCTCGAAGATGCTGGGCGAGGCCGACGCGACCCGTCGGACGCTGTGGCCCCAGCATCTGGTGCTGATCCTGAATTCCGTTGCCATCCCGGTTGGCGTCTTTTATCACTGGCGGCTCGGACATTTATCGACTGGCGCCGTCGTGGCCAACATCCTCTGGGCAGGGTTTGCGCTGGGAGTGGCCGCGCTGGCGATCGGCTATGCCGTTCGGCTGGCGCGCCATCGCCGCCGCGAGTACCGCTTTCCCCTGCCGGTGCCCTTCAAGCTCGCCCGGGAACCGAGGAGCGTCATGGTCCGGGCCTCCGACATTTCCTCCCTGGGCTGTCGGCTTACCGGCCCGGTCGCGGTGACCGCCATGGTTGGGGACCGCCTGGTCGGTCAGCTGCTGCTGCCGGCGGGACCCCTGAAAGTGGATGCCATCGTGCGCTCCAGGCTGGTGGAAAAGCTGCGCAATGGCGAGGAGCGGATCTCGGTCGGTTGCGAATTCGACTGGAAGCACTTTGCCGAACGGATGCAGCTGGATGCCTTCCTGTTTGGCTCAGACCTGCAGATGCGTCTCAATGGCTGGCGTGAACAGACTCCGACCCCCTGGGAGCGCCTGAGCGCGCCGTTCAGGGGTGCGTGGAAGGGCGCGAAGCTGCCGCGGGCCGAGGGCTGGTCTCCGCTGGTGTTTCGGGACGCCAACACTGAATCGGGTATCGGGGTCGGGTACATTTCACGTAACATAATGCCGAATGGTTCCCGAGCGCTGGTGACGGTGTTCGGGATGCCAGGGGGGGCCCGGGTGGCGGCTCATGAAGTGACCGAAAACGGGGCCCAATTCGTCGATGGCGAGGTCGGTGAGCCCGAGTTGATGGGTAGCAAACTTTCGCCTCTCTACCTGCACAGGCTGCACGCACAATGAAAAATTGGGTTCTGGTTGGGTCTTTGGCGTGGTTGTGTTCCGCTCCTGCGTCCGCAGCGGACAACACCTGGTTTGCCGGGGCGGAAGGCTCAGAAAGTTCCTATTCGGGCTATGTAGGCGTGATCGTACCCAGCGACGGTCTTGCGGAGCAGGGTAGGGGCTGGTTTCAGCGTTACTGGGCCGACACCTTCGGCTACGAATACCTTGGCCAGCCTGGCTTGGTGGAGGCCGAGGCGTATGGGGCAGAGGCGGCCATTGGCTGGAGCGCGTCCTCTGCCGACGGGTATGGGGCCGTTTCCATCGGCTATCGGTTCGTGGATACCGATTTGGCACCAGACGACTTGAGCGCCAGCGCCCGCGGTGGCAAGAGCGGCGCCAAGATCCAGTTCGACGGCGAACGTCGGTTCTCGTCCACTTGGAAAGCCCAGGTCATTGCCTCTTACACGACCAGTTTCGATGGCTATTGGAGCCGCATGCGCCTGCTCAATACCTCCAATGCCTCGACCCACCTCGGGCTCGAGGTGGCTGCCCAGGGCAATGATGAATACGACGCGTGGCTGTCGGGACTGGTGGCGGTGTTCCAGCCTTCGGACGGCGCCTGGTCTGTGGCCCTTAAGGCCGGCTACCGGTTCCAGGACGATCTCGATGGTGCTTACGGCGGGCTTGAGCTGAGCCGGCGCTTCTAGAGCGGCGCCGTTCAGATGTGACCTCTACAAGGCCCGGAGCGCTCCGGGCTTTTTTATGTCCAAAATTGGTGACTTATGTCAAACGAAAACTTGATCCAGTTCACAGTTTTTGTAACCTGACATAACGCCGGGCGCCGCCCGGCCTTGTCAGGGGCCAGGGATGCCGGGAAGGCGTTTGCGCACCGTTGTCTCGGCGACCACCGTGGTGGTTGCGGGGAGCGTCATCGCGGGCGCCGAGGCCGCCAGGCGCCCCGCCAAGCCGCCCAGGGCCGAGGCGAGCTTCACCGACTGGCTGGACGCCCACGATTCTCAGCGCTGGTCCATGGCCGACGGCTGGACCAACGGGTCGCCCTTCGACAACGGCTGGGCGGCTGATCATGTGCAGTTCTCTGGCGGCCTGCTGGAGATCCTGCTGGACGATACGTCCACGCGCGGGGAGCCCTACACCTCCGGTGAATATCGAACCAATGGGTTCCATGGCTATGGCTGTTTCGAGGCCAGCTTCCGACCCATTGCGGTGCCGGGCGTAGTGACCAGCCTGTTCACCTACGCCGGTCCTTACGACAATGGTGGAAATGGGCTGCATAACGAGATCGACATCGAGTTCCTGGGCAAGGGCTTTCTCGACGACGGCACCACCCTGCTGCAGTTCAATATCTGGACCAATTACACTGGCGGTCCGACCAACGAAATCGATCTCCTGCTGCCCTTCGACGCGGCGGCCGATTTTCACCGCTATGGTTTCAAGTGGACGTCGACGGGAATCACCTGGTACGTGGATGGCGAGGTGGTCCTCGAGGTGCTGGATGATTCGAAAGCGCCGACTCCCAAGGCCACCGATTCGCTGCAGAAACTGATGCTGAACGCCTGGCCGGTGGATGCGACGGCTGCTGGCTGGGCCGGTGAGTTCCAATATCCCGGCAGCCCGCTGGTCGCCCAGTACGAGTGGGTCAGGTACGTCGCGGGGGAGGGTTGCAGTCTCGAGGCGCCCCCGGTGGAACCGCCGCCGCCTCCGCCGCCCACGGGTAACGAAACGGACCTGTCAGTGGACGACATCAGCCTGTCGGTGGTCGCCCGAGGCGCGCAGGTGGTCAGCCAGGTTCGGGTGACCAACGGCTTGGGGGCCGGAGTGCCGGGGGTGGCAATCGGCGGGTCCTGGAGCGGGGCGGTGACCTCTGGCGATCGGCTCAGGGAGACGGACGCCAGCGGTCTGGCAACCTTCTATTCCTCACGCACGAAAGCCACCGGGGAGGTGCTGTTCTGCGTGGATGACCTGGCCAAGGCGGGATACAGCTACCAGCCAGCCGCGAACCTCGAAACCTGCGACCGGGTGCTCAAGTAGGCTTCTGGCCGTTTCTGGGGCTCCTCAGGAGCCTCCCGCTGAGCGCCAGCAGCACGAGGGCGACCACCAGCGCGAACGGCGCCAGCTGGTTATAGGCGCCGAGCCAGCGATTCAGCTCATTGAGCAGCAGCGCCCACACCCCGATCGCCACATAAGTGGCGCCCAGCACGACCCCAAGGTTCACCCAAGGGCGCAGGCCGATCAGGAAGCCGATGATGGCGCCGACCACGGGGCCGGTCATCCAGAACGGGGTGAACACGAAAAAGAACAGCCCCAAGATGCCGTAACGCTGCACCCGGCCCTGGTGATGGGTGGCGGCAGCCCGCATGCGGACCATCAGGGCATTCCAGCGAGGGGTATCGATCAGGTGGGTCCAGGTCAGGGCGAACAGAGGATAGACCACGATCACCTGCACGGTCTCGATCAGCATGTTGATGGGGATCACCTGCTCATGTCCCAGGCCACTGGCGTAGCCGAAGGACATGCCGGCGGCTCGGCCGATGCTCAGGTTGAGGCCTGCCATCACGATGTAAGTAAAGGCCCGGTCCGGAGTCAGTAGCCACGCCAAGCCGATGGCAGCCGCCAGCAGCAGCGTGCCGACGAGACCGACCAGCAGGATGCGCCCCTCGGTGGTCGCGAGCAGCAGGTGTCTGGGAGGCTCGATGGGTGGCATCGCCATGCGGATAGTGTGCGCCAAAAAAGAAGCCCCGGGGGTGGCCCGGGGCTTCCGTCAGGACGCTCGGCTAACCGGCTTAGAACCGGTAGCTGACCTGGCCGATGTAGGTGCGACCGAAGAGGTCGTAGCCTACGCCCGGCAGGGTGTTGTACACGCGGCCCGCGCCGTTGCTGCCCTGGTCGGACACGTACGGCGGATCCTTGTCGAACACGTTACGCACGGTGGCGATCACGTCCACCTTCGAAGAAGGGGAGTAACGCACCGACAGGGTGTGGTTCAGATAGTTCGGCGTGCGGTTCTGGCGGTCCTTGTTCTCCGTGCCAGGATCGAAGTTCGGCCCTTCCTCGCTCTCGCCCACGAAGTCCATCGACCAACCGAAGCGGAAATCGCGCCAGTCGTAGCGCACCTGGGCACGTGCCGACAGGCGCGGGAAGCCCCAGCCACCCTCAAGCCGGTAGAACGTGCCGAACACGTCGATGTTCTGCTTGTCCAGGTACGTGGCGTTCATGTCCACCGTGAGCTTGCCTGCCGGGAACTGATGCTCGAACAGCATGTTGAAGTCATAGCCCCGAGACTGCTGCTTGCCCACGTTCACGAACGAGGAGTCCACGAACTCCAGCTGACCGTCGATCTCGCTACGGGGTCCGACCCTCGAGCAGAACGGGCTGCTGAAGTTCACCGAGCTGTAGCAGGAACCGAGGATGAAGCCGACGCTCGGCGACTCGACCGTGTTTTCGATCTGGATGTCGAAATAGTCCACGGCAAACGAGATGTCCGCGTAGCTAGGTGAATAGACGATACCGACGGTCAAGGCTTCAGAGGTCTCGGCCTCCAGGCCGTCCGCACCGCCCGTGAAGGACAGGATACTGCTGGTTGCCCGGTAGTTCTCAGGATCAAGGCCCTGGGCGAAGCAGTTGTCGTAGACCGGGTCGCCCGGCTGATAATTGCTGCCATAGTTGCTGCAAGGGTCGTTCAGGTTCGAGGAGAACCCGACGTTGTCGGCCAGGAACTGCTCATACAGGTCGGGTGCCCTGAATGACGTGCCGAAGGTCGTGCGCAGCAGCAGTTCCGGGTTGACCTGGTAGTTCAATCCGAACCGGTAGGTGGTGTCGCTGCCGTAGGAGTCGTAGTCCGTCCAGCGTCCGGAGGCGCTCAGGAAGACGTTTTCGGCGTACTTCATGCCGGTCAGCAGCGGCACCTCGACCTCGGCAAAGATTTCCTGCACCTGGTCGTCGCCGCGGGTGATGCCCGCCGTGCTGAAGCCCCAGAAGTTATTGGCCTGGGCATCCGGGTCTGGCACGTCGTCGATCGACTCATCGCGGTACTCGGCACCCAGCACCGCCTTCACCGTGCCAGCGGGCAACTGGAACAGGTCACCCGTGGCGAAAGCGGAGATCGTGTAGCCGTCATAAATCGTCCGGCCCACGGTGTCCTTGCTGATGAAGGCCAGCGCATCCGCCGGGATGATGCCACGCAGCAGGGCATCCTCGGTAAAGAGGTTCAAGGGCACGCAGTCCGGGAACTGGGCCAGCACCTCGGGGTGGCAGACGACGTTGAAGTTTTCGTCGTAGGTGATGCCGTTGACAGCTGCCTCGACGCGATCATCCAGCCACTGCTCGCGGCGATAGGTGCCCTTGGAGCGGCCGTAGCCCACGTTGACCTCGTAATCCCACGAGCCGGTGAGGTCGCCCTTCAACCCGACGTAGGCGTTGTAGCGATCCACGTCGATGTAGGACGCGGGGTCCTGAATGTTCCAGCTGGGAATGACAGGCTGGGCGACGCCCAACCCAAAGCCGCCCAGGAACAGCAGTGGCGAAAACGGATTATAGGGGTGCAGGTATTCGCCATCGTAGGTTACTGGCAAGACCGTCGGGAAAAACTGTCGGTAGCCGCCCACCGATTCCGTCGAGCGCTCGTTGTAGAACAGCTCGTAGTAGGCGGTGCTGGTGCCGCCGAACAGGTCGAGATCCATCTGGCCGAAGGAGGTGACCGAGACGCGCTTGTTGGGCGTCTGGATCATGGCCACGTTCGGGCTCAGCTCGTCGCGATAGTAGGCTCCGTCGTTGTCGTATAAGGGCCTGATCGGACGGAAGCTGGTAAAGGGATTGCAGTTCGGGTTGGCCGTCGGGCAACTCGTCGGGTTGCTGATGAGCAGGGGATACGACACGCTGCTCAGACCATTGACCGGATAGCGGGTGTAGTAGGCGAGATCAGCGCCAACTAAGCCTCCAAAGTACGCCACCCGCGGGTCATACGCCGGATTAGAGGTGTCGAACGCGGAGGTCAGGCTAGGCTCATAACGCAGGAAACCCAACGCAGTGTTGGCCAGACCATAGATGAATCCAAAGCACAGCGGCTCGCCGGTGACCGGATCCCGGTTGTCAATCACGCCGTCACCAACCTGGGTGCCAGTCGCCGGGCTGCCTGGGTAATAGTTGCCTTGGTCGGTGTAGCGCGGAATCTTGTTGCACTCGGCCCACTTGCGGTCTGCAGCCACCAGTTCCTGCTGCTCGGCGTACTGGGCCGAGATGGAGAAGGAGCCACGGTCAAACACCTTGCCGAAGGAGCCGTCGAAGGTCCAGCGCTCGCCACCGCCGTTGTCGGTAGCCTGGCCGGAGGCGTTCAGCTGGAAGCCATCCAGGGATTCCTTGGTGATCACGTTGACCACGCCGGCCACCGCGTCCGCACCGTAGATCGATGACGCACCGTCCTTCAGGATTTCGATGCGGCCGATGATCGTGGAGGGAATGGCCGAGAGGTCCACCGAGTTGGTGAAGCCCTGCACACCGGAGGGCGTCCAGCGCTTGCCGTTCACCAGCACCAGCGTGCGGTTGGCACCCAGACCACGCAGCGAGATGGTGTTCGCGCCAGGGCCGCCATCGGTGATGAAGCCGGAGAACGAGTCGTTGACCTGTTGCCCTGAAGCTACGGTGGAGTTCCTGAGGATTTCCTCGGTGGAGAGCAAGCCGGCGAGCTGGCTGCGCTCGGCCGTGATGACCTGGATCGGAGCGGGGCTGGTGAACTCGTTGCGCTTGATGCGCGAACCCGTTACCACCACCTCTTGAAACTCGGCCTCTTCTTCCTCCTCCGCAACCGTGTCCTTGGCAGTTTGCGCTTCGTCAACCTGGGCCAGTGCCATGGGTGACAGGGCCAGCGTGGCAACGCTCAATGCCAGAATGGAACGCACCTCGTTCTTCAACGACCTGCTCATCTGCAATTTCTCCCCAAGTGTCGGAAAACCAAAAACTTGAAGCCCTTTTTACGCTGAGTATAGGGCGATTTCAACATTTGTCTCTTATAAGCAACATCTTCGGGTGGAAAAACCCAAGGGTCATGCTATTTTTCGCCCTGAAGTCCTTTGCCGTGGAACCTAGCCCATGCCTGCACTGCGCCCGTTTCTGGCCCTGTTTTTGACGGTCTCGACCTTCGCCGGTGCCCCCGGCCACGCACAGGGGGCCCCATCGCCCGCGGACATCCAGATCCAGTTGAATGCGTGGGTGCACGACCCGGTGCTCTCGAGCGTCGCCTTGTCTCCCGATGGCAAGCATCTGGTTGCGGTGTCCCTGCCGGATGTCACGGGCACCCCCTCGGTGGCCGTGTGGGATGCCGATGCACTGGCCGCAGCCCCCAAGCGCTTCGATTTGACCGCCTCGGACGGTTCCCGCTGGAAACCCGTGGGAGCGTCCTGGCTCAACGACCACGCCGTCTATGTGATCGGCCTCCAGAACATGGATTTCGCCGTTGGGGCGAGGAAAATCAAGACCTTCCGTCAGAAGGCCTTCGTCTACGACCTGCGCAAGGGCGAGTTGCTGGAGCCCTTCGGTGGCGGAGGGTCCAGGATTGAAAGCTTGTTTGGGCAGATTTCCTTGCTGGACCGCCTGCCCAACGACCCTGATCGTGTCCTCGTGCGGATCGCCAATTTCGAGGGTGCCGGCGATATCTACGAGATGGACCTCGACAAATATCGCGTGAAGCGCATCTTCAAGGCTGCCAGTGGCAGCCAGGCCTTTACGGATCTCGAGGGCAACGTTCGCGGCAAGATCCAGACCGAGGGCAGCGGCGACACGGCGCGCATCGAGGTCGAGGCCCGCAAGGCCGGCTCCAATGACTGGGGCAGGATTGCCACGTTTTTTGCCCGCGATCGCGAAGGCCTGCAGCCTGCAGGGTTTGGACTCGACCCTGACATCTTCTACATGACCGATACCAAGGGTCGCGAACATGCGGTGATCCGCGAATACAACCTCAAGACGGATGAGCTCTCCGAGCCCATCTTCGAGCACCGCAAGTACGACGCGACCGGGGTGGTGCTGGGCACCACCCGCAAGAAGTTTGGCCAACTGCTCGGCTTCAGTTTTGCCGGCCCCCGGGGCGAGGTGTACTGGATCGACCCGGACCGGGACGCGCTGCACAAGGGCCTTAAACAGGCTTTTCCGGGCAAGCACATCAGCCTCGGCTCTTTCTCGGATGACGAAACGCGTGCCGTAGTTTTCGTCTCCGATTCCAACGACCCGGGCACCTACTATCTGTACGACGCTGCCAAGGGCCTGATCGAGCTGGGTAAGCCAAGGCCGCTGCTGGACCCGACCAAGATGCCGAAGACCAGGCTGGTGAACTACAAGGCACGTGACGGCTTGGAAATTCCCGCCTTCCTGACCTTGCCGTTGACGGGGGACAAGCCCTATCCGCTGGTGGTGATGCCTCATGGTGGGCCGTGGGCACGAGACCAGATCGGCTTCGACACCTGGCGGCAATTCCTGGCCAACCGGGGCTACGCCGTGCTGCAACCCCAGTATCGCGGTTCCGACGGTTGGGGTCAGACCCTCTGGCGTGCAGGCGACCGCGAGTGGGGCCAGAAGATGCAGGACGACAAGGATGACGGGGCCCGCTGGCTGGTGGAGCAGGGCATTGCTGACCCGGAGCGCATGGCGATGTATGGGTTCTCGTACGGGGGCTACTCGGCCATGGCCGCCATCGTGCGCCCGGACCCGCCCTGGCAGTGCGCGATCGCCGGCGCGGGCCTGTCGGAACTGCGCACCTTTGACCGCGTCACCTTCGAGGGTTCACGCTTCAACCGGGAATTCCAGAACCCGACCATTGCCGGCCTGTCGCCGCTGGAGCAGGTCGACAAGGCCTCGATCCCCATCCTCATCTTTCATGGCGACCGTGACCAGACGGTGCCCATCGATCAGTCCGAGAAATACCACGAGGCGCTGCTCGCGGCCGGCAAGGATTCCACGTACGTGGCCATCAGCGACTACGGTCACGGCCCGTCCATCACCCCCGACAAGCAGGCGCAGGTGCTGGAACTACTCGAGGGTTACCTGCGCGATCGCTGCGGGCCCGGGGGGCTCTGAGCCTCGTTACCAGATCCGGCACATTTGCTCGGGGGATCGGTACATCCGGTCCCCCTCCGCGCACTGGAAGGCCTCCTGGAATTCCGGCAGGTTCACCATCACACCGTTGACCCGGTAGCGAAGCGGGGAGTGGGGGTCGGTCCTCGCCAGCACGCGTGCCCTCTCGTCCGTCTGGTGTCCACAGGCCCATTGGGCGTTACCCACGAAGAAGCGCTGGTCGGGTGTCAGGCCATCGACTTCTGAGAGGCTGTCTTCCTCGGTGGCAATGCGCCAGCCCATATAGGCGAGGGTGAGGCCGGCGAGGTCGGCAATGTCTTCGCCCAGGGTCAGTTCGCTGTTGATGCGGAGGTCGTCGACCACCACGTACCCAGCGTACTGGTCGAGCAGGCAACTGGTCTGCCCCTTGAACGCTTCCGCATCGGCCTCGCTCCACCAGTCCTTGAGGTTGCCGTCGGCGTCAAAGTGCCGGCCGGCATCGTCGAAACCATGGATCAACTCGTGGCCGATGGTGGCACCGGTATTGCCCCAGGCCGGGGCGATATCGATCGACAGGTCGAACAGGGGCGGCTGCAGCACACCGGCCGGGAAATTCATCTCATTGCGCATCCAGTCGTAGTAGGCGTTGACCGTCTGGGGCGTCATCGACCACTCGTCCGGGTCAACCGGTTGCCCAATGCGGGCCAGGAGCCTGCGTTGCTCGAAGGCCGCCGCCCGGCTGCGATTGCCGAAATAATCGTCGGGTTTTATGGCGACTGGCGAGTAGTTTCGCCAGCGTTCGGGGTGTCCCACCTTGTTGCGCATGGCCTCGAGCTTCTCCAGTGCCTTCGCCCGGGTGGCTTCGCCCATCCAGTCCAGGTTGCTGATGCGCTCGCGCATGACGTCCTGAATGAGGGCGATCATGCGCACCGCCTCTTCGCGGGTCTCAGCCGTGAAGGTTCGGCTGACAAACTCCTTGCCCAAGGCCTCGCCGAGATCCTCGTCCACCCCGCGCACGCAGGTCTTCCAGCGCGGTGGCTGTTCCTGGATCCCAAACAAATAGCCAAAATTGAATGCGAATGACTCGTCTGCGACCGGCGCCGACAGCCAGCGGGCATGGCTACGCAGAAAGCTCCAGGTCAGGTAATTTCGCAGTTCAGTCATGGGCGTGTCGTCGATGATTCCCGCCACGGCGGTCAGGAACGCCGGTTCCGTGGCGTTGATACGCTCGGGTGCGTCCGGCGAGCGCAAAGTCATGTAGCGTTCCCAGTCGAAGCCCTTCGCGGCACGACCCAGCTCCCGGATCTTCATGGGATGATTGAGCTTGGTGGGGTCCTGCTGGTCCGTGACGGGCAGGGTTGCCCTGGCCAGGGCGGTTTCCAGCGTCAGGACCTGGGCGGCAACCTGTTCCGCCTCGTCTGCGTCGCCTCCGGCAAGCTCCCACAGTCGCGCTATATGCTCAACGTAGCGCTGGCGGGTCTCGATCATGCGGGGGCTGTCCTCGAGGTAGTAGTCGCGCTCCGGAAGTCCCAGCCCGCCCGAGAAAAAAGTACCGATGTAGCGGTCGCTGGACTCGAAATCCTGCCAGGCGGAGTAGCCGAACAGGACCGCCCCGTTGCCGCGGCCATCGTGCAGGCGCGCCAGAAGGTCTGGCAGTTCCTTGCGTGAGCGCAGCCGCCGGATGGCTTCCAGGGTGCTTTCAGCCGGCGCGAGTCCCCGCTCGTCAATGGCGGCGATATTCATACACGCCGCGAAGTAATCGCCTAACTGGGCCTGTTCGCTGCTGCGGTCCCCGGTGACGCGAGACGCTTCGGACAGCAGGCCCCACAGGTAGCGCAGGTTGTCCTCGGCGAGTTTGGAATACACCTCCCAGCTGGAACGGTCGGGTGGGATCGGGTTGTTCTTCAGCCAACCACCGCAGCTGTACTGGAAGAAGTCTTCACAGGGATCGGTCTCCCGGTCCATTGCTGCAGGGTCGAGGCCGGGCGTGTAGGGAAACTCCTTGAGGGGGCCCCGTTCGTCGGCAATCGCGCCGCAGGTCAGGGTCAGCAAGCACAGGGCGGTCAGGCAGTAGTTGAGCCTTGGCATGGGAAATCCCTATGGGTCTGGTCTGGGAAAGGTAGCCGACGGCGATGACTCCGCCAAGCCAGGGTGGGTAGACTGATGAGCCAACCCATGAGAACGTAGCTCATGGCATTGATCACCGAGCCGGCCGGAGTACTGGCTGTACTGCTGGGGATCCTGGCAGGGATTTTCTGGTTTGCGGGCACGCCGGTTGGAAGGCGGCTGTTTGCCGTCGTGCCGCAACTGGTGTTCTGTTACTTCCTGCCCACGGCCTTGACCACCTTGGGCGTCCTGCCTGCCGAGTCACCGTTGTATGAGTGGGTCATGGCGTTTCTGCTGCCGGCCAGCCTGATGCTCCTGATCCTGGCGCTCGACCTGCCCGCCCTGGTCAGGCTCGGGCCGAAGGCGATCATCATGCTGCTGGCGGGCACCCTCGGCGTGGTGGTAGGCGGGCCTGTTGCGCTCTGGTTGTTCCGCGACGCCGTGCCCGCCGATGCATGGCAGGGGCTTGCCGCCCTGAGCGGCAGCTGGATCGGCGGTGGCGCCAACATGGTGGCGCTGTCGCAGGCGGCCGGGACCAGCGAGAGCCTGTTCGGGTTGATGGTCATCGTCGATGTGGCGGTCGCCAACGTCTGGATGGGGGTCCTGCTCTACCTCGCGGGGCAGGCGTCCAGGATCGATCGGGCGACGGGCGCGGATGCCGCGGCCATCGAGGATCTCAAGCGGCGGGTCGCCGGTTTCGAGGCCCAGCACGCTCGCGTCCCAACGCTCGACGACCTCTTGCGCCTGCTGGCCATCGCCTTCGTGGGCATGTGGGTCGCCACCCTGGCCGGCCGCTGGCTGGCCACCGTAGCCCCGGTGTTTTCCGCCACCATCTGGAAGTTCATCGTGGTCACCGCGCTGGCCGCCGGACTTTCCCTGACTCGCGCGAGGCGCCTGGAGGGCGCCGGAGCCTCGCGACTCGGGGCGGCCATGCTCTACCTGCTGGTGGCCACCATCGGAGCTCATGCGAATTTCAACTTGATTGCGGAGGCCCCGGTACTGATAGCCGTGGGCGCTGTGTGGATGTTGATCCACGTAGCCGTGATGCTGCTGGTGGGGTGGTGGATCAAGGCCCCCGTGTTCCTCGTGGCAGTAGGCTCGCAGGCCAATATCGGCGGGGCGGCCAGCGCGCCGATCGTGGCCTCGGCCTTTCATCCGACACTCGCGCCGGTTGGGGTGCTCCTAGCGGTTGCTGGCTACGTTTTGGGGACCTATGCCGGCCTTTTGTGCATGGTCCTGCTGAAATGGGTGGCCGGCGTTTGAGTTTTGAGGGGTGGGTCACGCCCTGAGCCAGTGGGGGGGGCATGCTTCCCCCATGAACAGCAATTCACCCATTCGTCTCAGTACCTTGTCGGACCTGTCCAGGCTGGGCTACCAGCTGGCGTGCTTCTGTCCGCGCTGCCAGAGGTGGGCGGATCTCAACCTGTCCGACCTGGAGCGACAGGGCGTGGCCACGCGCCGAGTGGTGGATTTCACGCCCCGCTGCCGTCGCTGCGGAACGCGGGGAGAGAAACAACTGCGGCCGCCACCAAAGCGTGTGGCGCGCGGCGCCCGGGCCACCTTCGCCCATTACGCGGCTCCGGCAGACGCCTGACGATCAAGCTCGCGCGGCGGTTACCGTCACCGGGACACCGCTCAAGGCGGCGTTGCCGCACAGTTCGTCCACCAGTCTCTCGTCCGTCAGGTCGTTTACGCTGACGCCCGGGTGCTGATTGGCGACTGACAGGCGGGTACCCTCCCGGCCGTGACCCCACCCGTGGGGGATGCTGACCGTACCCGGCATC
The DNA here is from genome assembly GCA_030831085.1 of Gammaproteobacteria bacterium. GTDB lineage: Bacteria > Pseudomonadota > Gammaproteobacteria > Steroidobacterales > Steroidobacteraceae > SG8-30. The sequence continues at coordinate 24,162 of JAURLT010000109.1, read as the reverse complement.
ATGTCTACCGAGACCTCCAGCGGCAGTTGCACGGTACCGGTCCTGGAGCGAACCTCGATAGGCTCACCATCCACCAGGCTGGCGGCTTCGGCATCAATGGGGTGCATCAGCAGGGTGCAACGAAGTGGACCTTTCACCATGCGTCGACTGTTGTGCATCCACGAATTGTTGGTGCGAGGGTCCCTGCGACCTACTAGCAGCAGCCGCCCGGGTTCAGGATGAGTCAGCCGATCATCCAGTCTCTCGAGGTCCCGCATTAGCGGCTCCGGCGTCAGATTTATCCGCCGATCAGGGGTAGCCAGCCGTTCGGGCAGACAGGGTTGCAGGGCTCCGAGGTCCAGCCCGTGAGGATGCTCGCGCGCCAACCTCGACAAAGTCAGTCCCCGCCGCAATGGGTTCCAGCCGGTACCATGTGGACCAAGGCGCAGGCCGGCCGCCAGCATTCGCTTGGGCGTGGCCCACCGCGCCGCGGCGCGTTCCCGCCACGCCGATCCGCCCGGACGCCGGCGCAGGACCCGTTGGGTGAGGCCTTGGAAGATTTCCCAATCGTGCCGCGCCTGCCTATCACGTGGAAACATGGGTTCCGAGTATTTGGTGGTATTGCGGATCGCCAGCAGGTTGAAAATCAGGTCATAGTGATCTCGCTCCAACCCGAAAGTGGGTGGCAGGATCAGGTGGGCATGACGCGTGGTTTCATTCAGGTAGAAGTCGACCGAAACCATGAAATCGAGCGTTGGTAGGGCCTGCTCGAGGCGGCGTCCATTCGGGGTGGACAGCACTGGGTTGCCGGCCGAGGTGACCAGCGCCCTGATCTGGCCCTCGCCCGGCGTCAGGATTTCATCCGCGAGCGCTGCCACGGGAAACTCGCCGCTGAATTCGGGCAGGCCGCTGACCCGGGTACGGCGTCGGGCATAGGCGCTGCCCTGGCCCAGACCGGAGGTCAGCCTGAGCACGTCGACAGCAGGCTGGCTGAACATGGCACCGCCCGGTCGGTCGAGGTTGCCGGTCAGGATGTTGAGCAACTGGCTCAGCCACTGGGTGAGTGCCCCGTAGGCCTGGGTGGAGGCGCCCATACGGCCATAACAGACGGCGGAGGGTGCCTGCGCGAATTCACGGGCGAGCTCCCGCAGGTCGCCGGCCGCGATCCCGGTAATCCCTTCGACCGCCTCCGGGCGGTAGCCGGCTACGCGTGCCCGCAAGTCGTCCAGGCCATCCAGACAATTTTCCAGCCGGCCAGGCCGGATGAGTTGCTCCTCGAACAACACCTGCAGTATCGCCAGCAGGAACAGCGCATCAGTGCCGGGACGAATTGGCAGATGGCGGTCTGCCAGCCGTGCAGTCTCGCTCCGCCTTGGGTCGACCGTCACCAGCCGGCCGCCACGCGCCTTGAGCGCCTTCAGCCTGCGGGTCACGTCCGGTGCCGTCATCAGGCTGCCATTGGAAACCACCGGGTTGGCGCCCAACACCAGGAAGAAGTGCGTGCGGTCGAGGTCCGGCACTGGCAGCAGTAGCTGGTGGCCGAACAAGAAGTACGCAGCGAAGTGGTGGGGAAGTTGATCGACCGAGGTCGCCGAGTAGCGGTTATGAGTGCGCAATGAGCGCGCAAATTGCGCGCCGGACAAGAGCGCGCTGTAGCTGTGAACCTGCGGGTTGCCGAAGTAGGTCGCAACGGCGTGACGCCCGTGGCGAGCCTGCACCTCGACCAGCCGGCTGGCGGCCTCGTCCAGGGCTTCTTGCCAACCGATCTCCTGCCACCCGGTTTCCGTACGGCGCAGGGGGCGCCGCAGTCGATCGGGGTCTTCCTGAACGTCCTTGAGAGCGACAGCCTTGGCACATACGTGGCCGCGACTGAACGGATCCGCCTCGTCACCCCTTATGGAAGTGATGACACCTCCATCGGTCCTGACCTCGACGCCGCACATAGCCTCGCAGAGGTGACAACTTCGGTAATGCACGCCGGCCGAAGGTTTCATGTGGGCAGTGTACGTCCCATTGCCCCAATCGGTTAGCATCCGCACATGGACAGTACGGATTTTTCCACCGCCGATCTCGCTGACGCCCACCCGGCAGCTCAGGTCGCCAGCCCGGGTTTGCGGCATTTCGGGGGCAGGGGGCGATTTTTCGGGCCCATTGCCACCATCCTCTGCTTCGAGGACAACTCCCGGGTCCGCGAATTGGTGGGGACTCCGGGGCACGACAGGGTGCTGGTAGTGGATGGCGGTGGCTCCATGCAGTGCGCGCTCCTGGGTGATCTGCTCGGGGAAAAGGCCGCCCAGAATGGCTGGGCCGGTGTAGTGCTGAATGGTTGCGTCCGGGATACGCGCCGGCTGCGTGAGCTGCCCTTGGGGGTCATGGCGCTGGAGACTCACCCGAGGCGCAGCGAAAAAAGGGGGCTCGGGGAGGTCGGCATTCCCGTGCGCTTTGCCGGTGTGACCTTCGAGCCGGGCTGGCATCTTTACGCCGACGAGGATGGCTTGTTGGTGACCGCTGAGTCGTTGTCTTTGCCCACCTGACGCCGTATACTGCGTCGGTTCAGGGGATAAGGACCGACCCGTCGAGGCTTTGAAAAAAGCCGGCTGGGTCCCCTGGATGCTGACGGTAGCAGGATCACAAGGACGGCCCCCCGGTGGGGCCGTTTGCTTTTTGGGTCGGGGGTAGCAGGTGACAACGCGGGAAGGTTTTCTTCGCCTGCTGGAACCGCTGGTAGGGCAGGCCGGGTACGAACTGGTGGAGGTGGAGTATCGCGCGCCGCCTAACGCGCTGCTGAGGCTCTACATCGATCGCCGGGACGACCTGCCGGTGACCGTTGAAGATTGCGAGACAGTGAGTCGGGCGGTGGGCGATGTACTTGACGCGGCCGACCCGATCGAGCGGGCCTACGACCTCGAGGTATCGTCCCCGGGGTTTGACCGGCCGCTGCGGACGGCTGAGCATTTTCGCCGCTTTCTGGGGCTGGAAGCGCGGCTGGAGTTGAGTGAGCCCCTCGAGGGTCGTCGCCGGTTCAAGGGTCGGCTCACGGGATTTGAAGGCGAGGAGTGGATTGAAATGGAGGTGGACGGGCGCGCATGGCGCCTGCCACTGGGGTTGGTAACCAAGGCGAGGTTGGTGGCCTGAGCGGCCCTGACTTCCCCAGGATGTTGGCACGATGAACAGGCAGATTCTCGAAGTAGTCGAAGCGGTCTCCAACGAGAAGGGCGTTGCACGGGAGATCATTTTCGATGCGCTGGAAGCGGCGCTGGCCTCGGCGACCCGCCGCAAGCACGGCGAGGATATCGAGGTGAGGGTGGCGATCAATCGCAAGACTGGCGAATACGAGACGTTTCGTCGTTGGAAGGTCTTTGCTGATGATTCGACTGAACTTGAAGTGCCCGAGCGGGAACTTCGCATGGACGATGCGATTGATGTCGATCCACAAGCCGAGGTGGGCGGCTATGTCGAGGTACCGATGGAGTCGGTTGCCTTCGGTCGCATTGCTGCCCAGACCGCAAAGCAGGTCATTGTGCAGAAAGTGCGGGAAGCCGAGCGCGCCCAGATCGTGGATGAGTTCCAGGACCGGGTGATGACCTTGGTCTCCGGCACCGTGAAGCGGGTGGATCGTAACGGCGTCTATGTGGATCTGGGTGGCAACGCCGAGGGCTTTGTGCCTCGTGAACATATGATCCCGCGCGAGATCGTCCGCCAGCAGGATCGCATCAAGGCCCTGCTTCGAGAGGTCCGCTCCGAGCAGCGCGGCCCGCAGTTGTTCTTGTCGCGCACCGCGCCCGAGTTCCTGATCGAACTATTCAAGATCGAGGTGCCCGAGGTTGGCCAGGGCCTGATCCAGATCCTGGGTGCTGCGCGCGATCCTGGGGCCCGTGCCAAGATTGCCGTGAAAAGTCTGGAGCCCCGCATCGATCCCGTAGGTGCCTGTGTCGGCATGCGGGGATCACGCGTGCAGGCGGTTTCCAATGAGATCGCGGGCGAGAGGGTGGATATCATCCCGTGGACTGACAACGCCGCCCAGTTCGTGATCAACGCCATGCAGCCGGCTGAGGTCACCTCCATCGTGGTCGATGAAGATGCCCACTCGATGGATATCGCGGTTACCGAGGAGCGTCTGTCGCAGGCGATCGGGCGCGGTGGCCAGAACGTCCGACTGGCCAGCGAGTTGACCGGTTGGCGCCTGAACGTGATGTCCGAGCAGGCGGCAGCGGAGAAGAGCGAGTCCGAGCAGGTTGAGCTGCGCGGTTTGTTCATGAAACAGCTGGACGTTGATGAGGATGTGGCCACTATCCTGGTGCAGGAAGGTTTCTCCTCCATCGAGGAAATTGCCTATGTGCCCACCAACGAGCTGCTGGGCATCGAGGAATTTGACGAGTCGATCGTGGAGGAACTGCGTAACCGTGCGCGCGACGTCCTGCTTACCCAGGCGATCGCCAGCGAGGAGCAGATCGGCGACGCCGAGCCTGCCGAGGACCTGCTCCAGCTCGAGGGCATGGACACCGAACTGGCCTTTGAACTGGCGGCGCGTGGTGTGTGCACCCGCGATGACCTGGCGGAGCAGTCGCTGGACGAGTTGGAAGGGGTTCCGGGACTCGATCCGGAGCGGGCTGGCGCCCTGATCATGGCCGCCCGAGCCCATTGGTTTACGGAAGAAGATCAGGCCTGAGGCAGCAGCGCGGGGTTTGGAACAATGGCAGAAGTTACCGTATCGCAATTCGCCGAGGTCCTGAAGGTTCCGGTCGACAAGCTGCTCAGTCAGCTTGAAGAGGCGGGGATCAAGGTCGCGGGCCCTGATGACACCATCAGCGAGGACGCCAAGCTGGAGTTGCTGACGCACCTTCGCAAGGCGCACGGCAAGGAGGAGGGGGCGGCGGCGCCGCGGCGTATCACCCTGAAGCGTCGCGCCCAGTCCGAGCTCAAGGTAGCCGCGGCCCAGGGTCGCGCGCGGACTGTTCAGGTGGAGGTCCGAGCCAAGCGAACCTACATCAAACGGGAAATTCTCGAAGAAAAGGCCAAGGCAGCCCAGGAAGAGGCTGACCGCATCCGCGAAGTCGAAGACGCAGCCCGGCACGCCGAGGAGGAGGCTGCGCGTCAGCGCGACCTGCAGGCCCGCGAGCGTCAGCAGAAGGACGAGGAAGCCAAGCGGCAGGCCGAGGAAGAGCGCCAGCGGGTCGAGGCTGAGGAAACTGCCAAGCGTGAGGCCGAGCAGCGCGAGCGCGAGCGGCTCGAGAAAGAGCGGCGTGAGCGCGAGGAAAAAGCCCGCCGCACGACCCGGGACGACAAGACCACTCGCTATGGCCGCCAGGAACTGCACATTGCTGGCGGACTGTCCGCCAAGCACCGCAAGGGCAAGGCCCGCGGCGGTGGACGGCGGGCCACCGTGCAGTCCGACCAGCGGCAGGAATTCCAGCTACCCACCCAGCCGGTCAGGCGCGAAGTCAACATTGGCGAGACAATTACGGTAGGTGAGTTGGCCCAGAAGCTGGCGGTCAAGGCCCCAGACGTCATCAAGGCGATGATGAACATGGGCGTAATGGCCACCATCAACCAGCCCATCGATCAGGACACGGCGGTGCTGGTGGTCGAGGAACTCGGCCACGTCGCGGTCGCCCTCAAGGAAAACCAGGTCGAGGAGGAGTTGCAGGCTGGGCTCGCCGTGGAGGCCGAGGCGGTCGCTAGGCCGCCGGTGGTGACCATCATGGGTCACGTCGATCATGGCAAGACCTCGCTGCTCGACTACATCCGCAGGACCAAGGTGGCGGCGGGCGAGGCCGGCGGTATTACTCAGCACATTGGTGCCTACCATGTGACCACGCCCAAGGGCGTTATCACCTTCCTCGACACCCCGGGCCATGCTGCGTTCACGGCGATGCGTGCTCGTGGCGCCAAGGTAACCGACCTCGTGATTCTGGTGGTTGCCGCGGATGACGGGGTGATGCCGCAAACCAAGGAGGCTGTCCAGCATGCCCGCGCGGCCGGCGTGCCGCTGGTGGTGGCGGTGAACAAGATCGACAAGCCGCAGGCGGATCCCGAGCGGGTCAAGTCGGAGCTGTCTGCAGAAAACGTGGTGGCCGAGGACTGGGGTGGTGACACCATGTTCGTTAACGTGTCGGCCCAAACCGGCGAGGGGATCGACAAGCTGCTCGACGCCATCCTGCTGCAGTCAGAGGTGCTGGAGCTCAGGGCTCCCGCGGTCGGCCCTGCCAGTGGCACAGTGGTCGAGGCGAGCATCGAAAAGGGCCGTGGTGCCGTGGCGACGGTTCTGGTCCAGCGCGGCTTGCTCGCGGTGGGCGACACCATTCTGGTGGGTGAGCAGTTCGGCCGCATTCGAGCCTTGTTCGACGAGTCCGGGACTGCCGTGAAGGAGGTCGGTCCGTCCTTGCCCGCCCTGGTGCTGGGTTTGCCTGCACCGCCCAATGCAGGCGACGAACTGCTGGTGGTCGAGAACGAGCGCAAGGCCCGTGAGGTCGCCTTGTACCGGCAGGGCAAGTTCCGCGACGTGCGTCTTGCGCGCCAGGCTGGTCAGCGGTCAGAGGACGTGTTCTCGCAACTGGCTGAGGAGGGCAAGGCGAGCATCCAGCTGCTGGTCAAGGCCGGCGTGCAGGGTTCCGTGGAGGCGCTTACCGAGGCGTTGACCAAGCTCAGCACCGACGATGTCATCGTGAAGGTCATCGGCAGTGGCGTTGGCGGAATCACCGAGTCTGACGTCATGCTGGCGGCAGCTTCCAGGGCGCAGATCATTGGTTTCGACGTACGCGCTGATGCCTCGGCGCGTTCGGCGATCAAGGACCAAAACGTCGATGTCCGCTATTACAGCGTGATCTACGAGGCTATCGACGACGTCAGGCAGGCCATGACCGGTATGCTGGCGCCGGAGGTCAAGGAGCAGATCATCGGACTGGCCGAGGTCCGGGAAGTCTTCCGCTCCAGCAAGTTCGGGACCGTGGCCGGCTGCCTGGTCGTCGATGGCGTGGTGCGTCGCAACAAGCCGATTCGGGTGCTGCGTGACAACGTGGTCATCTTCCAGGGTGAACTGGAGTCTCTGAAGCGGTTCAAGGACGACGCCGGGGAGGTGCGCTCGGGCACTGAGTGCGGCATCGGCGTCAAGGGCTACAACGACATCCGTGTCGGGGACCAGATCGAGTGCTACGACCGGTTCGAGGTCGCGAGAAAGCTCTAGGATCTTCTCAGGGTGCCACGGGAATTTCAGCGCTCCCAGCGGGTTGCAGACGCAATCCAGAGGATCCTGCCTGACCTCATTCGGCGCGAGGTCAAGGACCCCAGAATGTCCGCCATTTCCATCACGGCCGTGGAGGTGTCCCGCGACCTGAGCCACGCGCGGGTTTTCTTCACCCCGTTTGGCGGTCAGGGCGATCCGGCGCTCATCCTTGAAGCGCTGCGCAGCGCCGCAGGATTCCTGCGTAGGGCCCTGCGTGGAGAGTTGACGATACGCAGCGTCCCGGAACTGGAGTTCAGGTTGGATGAAAGCATTGAACGGGGTGCCCGGGTAGCTGCGCTCATTGCCGAGGCGATTGCGGAGGACCGCAAGCACGCCCGGCCCGAGGGAGACGAGGAGTCTTGACCGTCACCTCGCGCTGGCGGGAGGTTGACGGTGTATTCCTGCTCGACAAGGCCTCCGGCATCACCTCCAATGCCGCCCTGCAACAGGTTCGGCGACTTTTTCGGGCCCGCAAGGCGGGCCATACCGGCAGCCTCGATCCCCTGGCGACCGGCTTGTTGCCCCTGTGTTTCGGCGAGGCCACCAAGTTCGCCGGGCACTTGCTTGATTCGCCCAAGGCGTACGAAGTGACGGTAAAGCTGGGACAACGCACCAGCACCGGAGACGCCGAGGGCGAGGTGACCGAGTCCCGACCGGTTGCCGAACCTGATCAGACCACCCTCTGCGAAGTCCTGGATAGTTTCCGTGGCGAGCAGTGGCAGGTGCCGCCGATGTACTCGGCACTCAAGCACGGTGGCCGGCGGCTGTACCAGCTTGCCCGCGCCGGCGAGGAGGTCGAGAGGCCGGCCCGCAGGATTTACCTCCACGAACTCGAGTTGCTGAAACTGGAGGCCGACCTGCTTAGCCTGCGAGTGGGCTGCAGCAAGGGTACCTATGTCAGAACCCTTGCCGAGGACATCGCAAGCCGCCTCGGGACGGTCGGGCACGTCGCCAACTTGAGGCGGACCGAGGTCGGCTGCTTCCAGCTCTGCGCCGCCCGTCGGATCGAGGATCTGCAGGCGAAACTGGCCAGCGGAGAGGAGCCGGCTATCGACGACTGGTTACTGCCGGTCGACGCCGCCTTGGTCAGTGAGCCGGCCTTGAAACTCGACCCCGAACCCGCCCATCGGCTCCGCCAGGGCAACCCGGTCGTTGCCGTCGGTCCCCCAGGCGCCAGGGTCCGGCTCCTCGACCCCTCCGGCGCTTTCATGGGCACGGGCAGGATGGATGCTTTGGGCAGGCAAGTAGCCCCAGAAAGGCTCCTCGCGGCGCGTCAGGGCGGGACGGGTTGAGCCCGGGCCGGGACGCGGCTACAATGCGCGGCTTCATTCAAGGCTTAAGTTACTGAGAACTCAGGAAGGTTTGTAGTCTATATGCCACTTACGACCGAGCAGAAAGCGGACCTGGTTGGCCGGTTCCGTGTCAACACCAAGGACACCGGTTCACCGGAGGTCCAAATAGCCCTGTTGTCCGAAAGGATCAGCGGGTTGACCAACCACTTCGCCAGCCACAAGAACGACCACTCTTCGCGTCGTGGCTTGCTGAAAATGGTTGCGCAGCGGCGCAAGCTGCTCGATTACCTGAAGTCCACGGCCCCCGATCGCTACACCAAGATCGTGGCCGACTTGGGCCTGCGGCGCTAGGGAAGACGAGCGACGGCCCTGCACCACAGGGCCGTTTGTCCGTCTGGGCCGCTTCTTATCACGAATTCCGAGGACAGCACAGTGAGCATAGCTCGTCAGACTTTTTCATATGGGGAACACACCGTAACACTCGAGACCGGCCGCATGGCCCGCCAGGCGGACGCCGCCGTGGTCGTGTCCATGGCCGACACCGTGGTGCTGGTCACCGCGGTGGCGCGCAAGGAGGCGGTTCCCGGGCGTGACTTTTTCCCGCTGACGGTCAATTACCAGGAAAAGACCTACGCCGCGGGCAAGATTCCGGGTGGCTTCTTCAAGCGTGAGGGGCGTCCATCCGAGAAGGAAGTGCTCACCTCTCGCCTTATCGATCGTCCCATCCGCCCGCTGTTCCCCGAGGGCTTCTTCAACGAGGTCCAGGTGGTCGCCACGGTGCTGTCGATCAACACTGATGTGGATGCCGACATTCCCGCACTGCTCGGCGCCTCGGCTGCGCTGGCGCTGTCCGGCGTTCCTTTCCAGGGGCCGATCGGTGCGGCCCGGGTCGGTTACAAGGACGGTCAATACCTGCTCAACCCGAATATCTCCACGACTCGTACGGCTTCCGATCTCGACCTGGTCGTGGCCGGCACGCGCCAGGGGGTGCTCATGGTGGAGTCCGAGGCAAACTGCCTGCCTGAAGACGTCATGCTGGGGGCCGTGTTGTTCGGGCATCAGCAGATGCAGGCGGCCATCGATGCGATCGACAAACTGGTGGCTGAGGCTGGCAAGGCCAAGTGGAACTGGCAGGCACCTGCCGGCAACCAGAGCCTGAAGGATGCCGTCGCCACGCAGGCCGGGGCCGCGATGGAGTCCGCTTACGCGATCGTCGAGAAGCAGGCACGGCATGCCAAGGTAGGCGAGGTCAAGGCTGCGGCCGTGGCTGCCCTTTGTCAGGGTGAGGCGCCGGCGTTCTCGGCGGACGACGTCCAGGAAGAGTTGGGGTGGCTGGAGTACCGATTGGTCAGGCAGCGCATCCTCGATGGCAAGCCGCGTATCGATGGTCGTGATACCCGCACGGTCCGTCCAATCACCGTGGAAGTGGGCGTGTTGCCACGGACCCATGGTTCAGCATTGTTCACCCGCGGCGAGACTCAGGCATTGGTCACAGCCACCCTGGGTACGGGCCGTGATGCGCAGATCATCGATGCGCTCACGGGCGAACGCCGGGAGCCGTTCATGCTGCACTACAACTTCCCGCCATTCAGCGTTGGCGAGACCGGCATGATGGGTTCCCCAAAGCGTAGGGAAATCGGTCATGGCAACCTGGCCCGCCGCGGCATCATGGCCACCATGCCAAACCTCGAGGAGTTTCCCTACGTACTGCGCGTGGTTTCGGAAATTCTCGAGTCGAATGGTTCAAGTTCGATGGCCAGCGTCTGCGGCACCAGCCTGGCGCTGATGGACGCGGGCGTTCCGGTCAAGGCACCGTGTGCCGGCGTGGCCATGGGCCTGGTTAAGGAAGGCGAACGGTTTGCGGTGCTTACCGACATCCTGGGTGACGAAGATCATCTGGGCGACATGGACTTCAAGGTGGCCGGCCCGGCCTCCGGCATCACCGCGCTGCAGATGGATATCAAGATCACCAGCATCACTCCCGAGATCATGAAGGTCGCACTTGAGCAGGCCCGTGAGGGCAGGTTGCATATCCTTGGCGAGATGAACAAGGTGCTCGACAAGGCCCGTCCCAACATGTCGGAGTGGGCCCCCACCATCATCACCATGAAGATTGATCCGGAGAAGATCCGCGATGTTATCGGTAAGGGCGGTGCGGTGATCCGGCAGATCACCGAGGAGACCGGCACCACTATCGACATCGACAACGACGGGACCGTAAAGATCGCCTCGGTCGATGGCAACTCGGGCCGCGAGGCCGAGCGCCGTATCAAGATGATCACCTCGGACGTGGAGGTTGGCACTGTGTACGAGGGCCGGGTCGCGCGGCTCATGGACTTCGGCGCCTTCGTCACCATCCTGCCTGGTCGCGATGGCCTGGTGCATATCTCCCAGATTTCCGACGAGCGAGTCGAGCGCGTCGCCGACAAGCTCAACGAGGGTGATGTTGTCAGGGTCAAGGTGCTGGAAGTGGATCGCCAGGGGCGTATCCGCCTCAGCATGCGCGGCGTCGACTGATCAGCGTTCGGTTTTACTGCCGGCGGTCGTCGGGCTGCCGGCAGTTTCTCTCCAGATATCGAGGCTGCGCTCAGCCAGCGACCCCATCGTAGCGACGGGGTCGACCCCAACCATGGAACGCATCCTGTCCTGAAGAGGCTGCTGCTGGGCCATGAACAAGCGTAAGCACTGCTGCAGGTAGGTACCCACCATGCCCTGCAGAGGTCCTCCGTAAGCCCTGACCAACTGCGACAGGAACTCCTCGCTCATCATGGCAGCGCCACGCTGTTCCTGTTCAGCGATCAGCTGCAGCAGGATACTGCGGGTGATGTCCTCGCCTGAACGGGCATCCAGAACCGAAAATTCGACCTTCTCCATCACCAGTTGATGGATGTCGTTGAGCGTTACGTAGCGGCTGGCGCCCGTGTCGTAGAGGCGCCGGTTAGGGTATTTCTTGATCAGTCTTGGTGCAGTGGTCGGCATGAGATGGCCTCCGGCTCGGCCGATGCTCGCACCTTACGCCCAAACGGACTCCGCTCCTACCCCTGGTAATCGGCCGGAATCTGGAGGGTGCCGATAAAAGCCTCTGGCCTCCAGTGTGAGGCCGCCCAGACGAGGATTTCTGCGGGAGGGGCTCCGCTTAAGGCTTCCGGCGGGGCCTGGCGTAAAAGCCTGAGTACACGCAGCAGCAGGGTCCCTGGCGCCTCGAGGCGTATCGGGACTGCGCCACGGCTTTTGGACAGTTTAGAGCCGTCCGGTTCGGTCACCAGAGGCAGGTGCCCATAGCGGGGTGATGGCAATCCAAGTGAACGCTGTAACAACACTTGACGCGGCACGCTGTCAATCAGGTCTGCCCCCCTGATCACCTGGTTGACGCCCTGAAAGGCGTCGTCGACGACGACCGCAAGGTGGTAGGCCGGTATGCCGTCCCGCCTCAGGGCGATGAAGTCTCCAGTGGTGGTGGCCACGTCCTCCTGCTGCGGGCCCTGATACAGGTCCTGAAAGGCCACCACGCTGGTATCGGTCGCCACCCTGAACCGCAGGGCGGCGCGCCCGTGCTCCGGTACTGGCGGCTTGTGCCTGCAAATCCCGGGGTAGGGCGCGCTGGACCAGGCCTCCTCGGGCCCCAGCAGGCTGGCTCGACTGCAGGTGCATGCGAATAGCAGGCCCCTGGCCTTAAGGCGGTCCAAGGCCTCCGAATAGGCCTCGGCCCGGCGACTTTGGTACAGCACCTCGCCGTGCCACTCCAGGCCGAGGCGCTCCAGGGTGGAGAGGATTTCGCTGTCGGCCCCTGGCAGAACCCGCGGTGTATCGAGGTCCTCCATCCGAACCAGCCAGCGTCCGGCGTTGGCGCGGGCCGCCAGAAAACTGCCCACGGCGGATAGGACCGAGCCCAGATGCAGGTGCCCAGTGGGAGAGGGGGCGAAGCGCCCTATCGGTTGGGCACCGCCCGGATCAGCGGTACCAGTCCTCGCGGTCTCCGTATTGGCGCTCCCGACGCTCACGGCGCTCTTGGGCCTCGATGCAAAGGGTGGCGACAGGTCGCGCCTCGAGGCGCTTGACGCCAATGGGTTCGCCGGTCTCCAGACAATAGCCGTAAGAACCGTCCTCGATTCGTTGCAAGGCCTCTTCGATCTTGCGGATGAGTTTCCGTTCGCGGTCTCGGGTGCGCAGTTCCAGCGCGAATTCCGACTCCAGGGTCGCCCGGTCATTCGGGTCGGGGGGGTTGGCCGCCTCGTCCTTCATGTGGGTCATGGTCCGGTCGACCTCGACCATCAGGTCCCGCTTCCAGCTGCCCAGAATGTTCCTGAAGTGGTCGAGCTGTTCACGGCCCATGTAGGTCTCGCCGGACTTCTCAACGTACGGAGTAACGTTGCGGGGCCCCAACAGCAAGTTTGGTCTGGACTCACCCTCGTAGCCATCGTCCTCATCCCCCGCTACCGGTTGTGCGATTCTCCGCGTCTGGCTGGCGACGGCAACGGCGCGCTTGGGCTCCGCTTTGGGCTTGCTGCTGGTTGGAGTCTTACCCTCCTTGACCGGCGTTGCAGTCGGCTTTGGCTGGGCCTTGCTGACGGCAGGCCGGGCGGATACCGCGGTTTTCAATTTCGCGGCCGCTTTGGGCTTTACTTTGGCTGGGGCGGGGGCCTTTGCTGGGGAGGCCTTGACCGCTTTCGGCTTTGCAGCCCTGCCGGCTGCTGTCTTCGAGGCCACCTTGGCCCGTGGGGCCGATTTCTTCGCAGAGGAAGCCTTGGGCTTGGCCTTCGCGGGCGCCTTGGGCTTGGCCTTCGCGGGTGCCTTGGGCTTGGCCTTCGCGGGTGCCTTGGGCTTGGCCTTCGCGGGTGCCTTGGACTTCGCCTTCGCGGGCGTCTTGGGCTTCGCCTTGGTCGTCGGCCTGGAGGCAGCCTTGGCGGCCGGCTTTTTGCCTGAGGCCTTGGCTTTGACCGGAGAACGGGCGGATTTCTTGGCTACCTTTCCGCCGGCAGCTTTGGAACTTTTGGCGGGCTGCTTGGCAGGCTTCCTGACAGGTTTTTTCTTGGCGGGCATTGGCGCTGTCCTGAACGGTGAACGGCGGATTATAGCGATCTAACCCACCTCGTCCAGCAGGGAAATCAGCCGTGCGGGCATCCGCCCAATGCGGGCTTCAGGGCAGGCTGACGGGGATCTTTGCAGCCCAGCCCTCGAGCCGGCTTTCCGCCACAACCGTGGTGTAGATGCCACCTCGGACGTTGAACTTCCCCGTAAGGCGCATGAACCTGGGTCGGGCCGCGCCGGCAAGGTGGTCCAGAATCTCGTTGGTGACCGCCTCGTGGAAGGCCCCCCTGTCCCGGAAGCTCCAGAAATACAGCTTGAGGGACTTCAACTCAAGGCACAGTTGGTCCGGTACATATTCGAGGGTCAGGTGAGCAAAGTCGGGTTGGCTGGTTTTTGGACAGATACAAGTGAATTCCGGGACATCCATGCGGATGGTGTAATCGCGGCCCGGGGCAGGGTTGGGAAAGGTCTCCAACACGGCCGAGGGTCGATTCTGCACTGCGCCAAGGGGTTCTGAGGAAGTCAAGCTGGAAGCTCCGGAAACATCGTCAAATTGCTTCCCGTAATTTACACTAGCCGGTCAGCCCCGGCTATGCGGGCACCACAAAACAATCAGCTTCATCAGGGCCTAGATGCGTCTCTCCAGGATCAAGATTGCGGGCTTCAAGTCCTTCGTCGACCCCACCTCCGTTCACTTTCCCAGCAACCTGACCGGGGTCGTCGGGCCTAACGGTTGCGGTAAGTCCAACATCATCGACGCCGTCCGCTGGGTGATGGGCGAAATCAGCGCCAAACACCTGCGTGGCGACTCGATGGCGGACGTTATTTTCAATGGGGCCGGCAGCAGGCAGCCGGTCTCGACAGCTTCGGTCGAACTCGTGTTCGATAACTCCGACGGCACGCTCAGCGGTGCCTACTCCGGTTTCGAGGAGGTGTCTCTCAAGCGGCAGGTAAGCCGTGATGGCACCTCCACGTACTTCATTAATGGGGGCAAGTGCCGCCGTAAGGACATTACGCAGCTGTTTCTCGGCACGGGTCTGGGCTCTCGTAGCTACGCCATCATCGAACAGGGCATGATCTCGCGTGTGATCGAGGCCAAGCCCGACGACCTGCGCGCGTTCCTCGAAGAAGCCGCCGGGATCTCCAAGTACAAGGAGCGTCGACGCGAGACTGAAAACAGGATTTCCCACACCCGCGAGAACCTCGATCGCTTGAACGACCTGCGGGAGGAGGTCGAAAAGCAGATCAGGCACCTGACCCGCCAGGCGGGCGTGGCAAGGCGCTATCGCGAGTACAAGGATCAGGAGCGCCGGCTGCAGGCAGAACTTCTCGCCCTGCGGTTAATCGAGATCGATGCCGCCATGGAGGTGGGCAAGCATCAGTTGGCGGCCAGGCAGAACGCGCTGGAAGCGGTGACCGCCGACTTGCGAGCCGCAGAGGCAAGGCTCGAGCAAGTCCGTGCCGAGCACCAGGCAAAGGCCGACCAGTTGGCCGAGATTCAGACCCTGTTGGTGCAGGCGGGCGCGGAGGCCAGGCGTGTCGAACAAGCCCTGTCATTCGCCAAAGACACGCGCGAGCAGCAGGCCGCCGACCTGACAACTACCGAAAAGTCGCTGAAGGATTGCACAGAGTTGTTGCGACGGGATCTCGATCAAGAGACGCAGTTGCAGTCCATGGTGGCGGAAAGTGAGCCGGTGTTGGCCGTTGCCCGGGAGGCGGAGGCCGAGGCCCACGCGGCATTCGTGGAGGCGGAGTCCAGGCTCACCTCGTGGCGCGAGCGATGGGAGGCCTTCAGCCTGGAGGTTTCGGAGGCTGGTCGCAAGACCATGGTCACCCGAACCAGGCTTGAGCAGTTGGAGTCTGCACTGGCCCGTTTGCTCGCCCAGCAGGATCGTCATGACAACGAGATCCAGTTGTTGGAGTCATCGGTCGATCCTGCTTACCTGAAGGATCTTGAGGCAGCGCTCGATTCGGACGCCGTGCGCGACCAGGAGGCCCGGACGCGGCTGGAAGCGGCCACGGCCGAATTGGAATCGGTCCGTGCTGCAGAGGAGCGCAGTGCCCTCGCACTCGATCAAGCCAAGAGCGAGTTGCAGCAGGCAACTGCCGCCATGGTGTCGCTTGAGGCCATGCAGAAGGCCGCCTTGGGTCAGGGTGATCAGCAGGTCTCCAGCTGGCTTGAAAGCAAGGGCCTTGCCGATGCGCCGAGGCTGGCACGGCTGCTGGAGGTAGAGCGCGGCTGGGAGCGCGCGGTTGAGACCGTCCTCGGCGACTCCCTCGAGGCAGTCGTGGTCGGTGGCCTCGGATCGATCGTAGATTGGCTTGGTGACCTGTCCGGTGGAGCACTGTCCGTGGTCACCCAGTCCCACTCCTCCCAAGGCGGGGCCGTGCCGGCTGCACAGTCGCTTGCTTCACGGCTGAGGTCGCCGGAATGGGCGGCCGGTTTGCTGGAAGGGATCCGGACGGCCTCTACCCTCAGCGATGCCTTGTCGATCAGCGACAGCCTTGGCGCGGGTGAGTCAGTCATCACCCCGGAAGGCATCTGGATTGGCCCAAACTGGCTGAGAGTCAGGCGCGATAACGACGTCCACGCCGGTGTCATTGAAAGGGAGCACGCGCTCAAGGAATTGCGCAGCAAGGCTCAGGAGCGCACCGACCACGTCGAGTCGCTGACCACAGAACTGCGGCAGGCTCGTGAGGCCAGGTTGGCCGCCGAGCAGGAACGTGATGAAGCGCAGTCGGAGGTCAACCAGGCCCATCGCGACTGGGTGCAGGCGCGGTCACAGGTGGAGATGACCCGCGCGCGCCTGCAGCAATCCACGGACAGATTGCAGGCGGTACGCGGCCAGTTGGCAGAAACGGTATTTAGCATCAAGGACGACGAGGAGCAGATCCGTGAGGGTCGAGGCGAGCTGGAACAAGGCCTGCTCCGGATGAGTCAGCTTGACGATGGTAAGCGTGCTCTGGAAGACGAACGCCGTGCCCGCGAGGACGCCGTCAATTCCGCACGGCAAGTGGCCCAACAGCGGGTCAATGAAGCACAGCAAGCAGCCATTCGTTTCGAGTCAGTACGCTCCCAGTTGGGTGCTCTCAAGGTGGGAATCGAGCGTAGCCGGGCCCAGGCCCAGGGACACCAGGAAAGGCGGGACCATCTGCGCCTGAAGATTGACGCCGCTGCAGAGCCGATCGCGGCGATGGAACGCGAGTTGGCTGGGCTGCTGGAGGATAAACTCGGGCTGGAAGCACGGCAGACCCAGGCTCGGCAGGAGGCCAGCGATGTGGAGCATCGACTTGAAATCGCGAACCGCGAACGAGTCACCGTCGAGGGTCGTTTGGAGGAGGCGCGAGCGGGGCTTGAAGCCGAACGCTTCGCCAACGAAGGGCTGAAGGTGCGCCGCGAGGGAGTAGCCGAACAGTTTGAGAAAACCCGTCTGGTCTTCGAAGAGGTACGGGCCGGACTACCGAATGAGGCCTCGGTGGCGGCATGGGAGGAGCAACTGGCCGAGGTAGGCTCGAAGATTGAGCGGCTGGGCGCGGTGAATCTGGCATCCATAGATGAACTTAAAGAGCAGACCGAGCGCAAGGAATATCTGGACAAGCAGTTTGCCGACCTCAATGAGGCTCTCGCGACCCTCGAGGAAGCCATTCGCAAGATTGACCGCGAGACTCGCGCCCGCTTCAAGGACACTTTTGATCGCGTCAATGCGGGCTTGCAGGAAAAGTTTCCGAGACTCTTTGATGGCGGCAGCGCCTATCTGGAATTGATAGGGGATGACAGCCTGTCTTCCGGGGTTGCCATCATGGCAAGGCCGCCGGGCAAGCGGAACGTCACTATTAGCCAGTTATCCGGCGGAGAAAAGGCCTTGACCGCCGTGGCTCTGGTGTTTTCGATATTCGAATTGAATCCGGCGCCGTTTTGCCTGCTGGACGAGGTCGATGCGCCGCTTGATGATCGCAATGTCGGGCGCTTCTGCGAAATCGTGCGCGATATGTCGCAGCACGTTCAGTTCCTCTTCATTACCCACAACAAGTCCACCATGGAACTCGCCCAACAGTTGATTGGTGTCACCATGAACGAACCTGGTGTCTCTCGACTCGTGGCTGTCGACGTCGATGAGGCGGTAAGAATGGCGGCGAGCTGACCCTACAGGAAGCTACCGGTGGCTGAGCTACGCTGGATCCTGGCAATTATTGGAGTTGGTCTGATCGCCGGCCTTTGGTGGTGGGATAGTCGCCGTCGGCAGGCGGTCCGAAAGGCCGAGCCGGCGATGGCCCAGGCCGTCGAGGTGGTCGGCGGTGAGTCAACGACAAGGGTTACGACCTCCCAGCCCTCAAACGAATCTGATCGGCGACCTTTGCCACGTCAGTTACCCACCCTCGACCTGCCGGAGGGCGCAGAACCAGAGCTCAAGCGTCCTTCGCCACAGACTGCACCGATTCGCGAGCGCCCTGTGCTGGGCGATGATGAGCCCCCTAAGGTTCAGGAACCTGAACAGCCACCTTCGAGAGAAGGTGAGCCGCACAAGGCAGCGCGGCGGCAGCGGGTGCTGGCCTTTCGGCTCGTCCCTCTTGAGGGCAAATGGAATGGGCGGGATCTCATGGCAGCCTTCGCTGCCGAGGGACTGCAATTCGGGCGTTACTCGCTTTTTCACCGATCTCGCGATGATGGGCGGACAATTTTTCACGCTGCCAGTCTGAACGAGCCTGGCTCCTTCGATTACGAGCACATGGCCGGGCATGTGTTCGGTGGCGTGTCACTTTTCGCCGTAATTCCGGGCTCTCTTGATGCAGAGACCACGCTTGACATCATGCTAATGACTGCCAAGCGTTTGGTTGGAGAGTTGGGTGGTCGGATCCAGGATGAGATGGGTCGTCCCCTAAACAATCAGGGGCTGGTTCGACTACGTGAGGAAATCATCAAATTTGAGCGGGAGGGACCATCTCGGGGTGAGCAGTAATATGCAGGCCGCGGCCAGCGAGATCGAATCCTTGCGGCTGCAAATCGCCCACCACGATTATCGGTATTTTGTTCTCGATGATCCGGAGGTTCCGGACGCCGAGTACGACCGACTCATGCGCCGACTGCGCCAGCTTGAAGCAGAGCATCCCGAATTAGTAACCCCGGACTCGCCCACCCAAAGGGTTGGTGGTCGACCACAGGATCAATTCGACGAGGTGCGTCACCTGTCACCGATGTTGTCCCTCGAGAATGCCTTCAGCGAAGAGGACGTCAGGAATTTCGATCGGCGCATCAGGGACAGGCTCGGGGGTGATCAGGAGCTCATTTATGCATGTGAGCCCAAGATGGATGGTTTGGCTATCAGCATCCTGTATGAGGACGGTCTTCTCGTTCGGGCGGCTACGCGCGGTGATGGAACCACGGGTGAGGATGTCACCCAGAACGTAAGAACCATAAGGTCTGTACCCTTGCGGCTGCAATCCAGGGGCTGGCCTGCACGCTTCGAGGCCCGCGGCGAAGTGTTCATGCCGGTGGACGGATTCCGTGCGCTCAATGCGCAGTCCGAAGGAAGAGGGGATAAAACCTTCGCAAACCCGCGCAATGCAGCTGCTGGCAGTCTGCGACAGTTGGACTCTCGGGTGACGGCTAGCCGTCCGCTGGAAATGATTTTCTACGGCCTTTATGCCCCCGATGAGTCGACGCTTCCGGCGACCCACAGTGGCAGGCTCGCTGCCATGCGGGACTGGGGCCTGAGACCGTCCGCAGAGGCCCGCACATGCGTAGGCATTGACGCTGTCCTGCAGTATCACGATGAGATTGCAAGCCGCCGCTCGCTACTGCCATTCCAGATCGATGGGGTTGTCTACAAGGTGGATCGGATTGATCTACAACAGCGTCTGGGTTTTGTCTCCCGGGCTCCGCGTTGGGCAGTTGCCCACAAATTTCCGGCTGAGGAGGAGCTCACCCTTGTACGCGGAGTCGAGTGGCAGGTCGGAAGGACTGGTGCCTTGACTCCCGTGGCCCGCCTTGAGCCCGTATTCGTCGGGGGCGTGACGGTCAGTAATGCCACCTTGCACAACATCGACGAGCTGCGCCGGAAGGATATCCGAATTGGGGATACCGTGATCGTGCGCCGGGCGGGTGACGTGATCCCGGAAGTGGTGTCCGTGGTAATGGACAGGCGCGCTCCGAATGCAAAGCCCGTCGAACTGCCTATTTCCTGCCCTGTGTGTGGCTCTGGAATAGAGAGGGGCGAGGGCGAAGCCGTTGCTCGGTGCTCGGGAGGCTTGTTTTGCCAGGCCCAGGTCAAGGAGTCTTTGCGACACTTCGTGTCCCGCAAAGCCATGGATGTCGAAGGTTTGGGCGAAAAGCTGATTGAGCAGCTGGTTGATCGGGGTCTCGTGTCTAGCGCCGATGAACTCTATCGCCTCAACATCGAAATGCTTGCGGGACTCGACCGAATGGCGGCTAAGTCCGCTGCGAACGTGATCGAGGCACTAGAGGCGAGCAAGAACACCACGCTCGAGCGCTTCCTGTTTGCGCTGGGGATTCGTGATGTGGGCGAGGCCACGGCTCGTGCATTAGCCAGTCACTTCGGAAAATTGGCAGCCTTGATGGAAGCTAACGAGGAACAGATTCAGCAAGTCCGGGATGTTGGTCCGGTGGTGGCCGGTCACGTCCACGCTTTCTTTGCCGAAGCGCGCAATCGTCACGTGATTCAACGGCTCGTGGACTCCGGAATCTGTTGGCCTGATGTGGAGAGGCCTGAGCCCTTAGCGTCGCCCTTGACCGGCAAGACCGTGGTAGTAACTGGTACGCTTTCCAGCATGTCCAGGGAAGAGGCACAGGCGCTGATACGCAAGCTGGGTGGGATCGCATCCTCGAGCGTCTCTTCAAAGACGGACTACCTGATCGCTGGCGAGAAGGCCGGATCTAAGCTGGCGAAGGCGGAAAAGCTCGGTGTGACCATCCTTGACGAGGAGTCCTTCACCCGACTGGTGTCCACTCTAGCGCCCGAAGGCGACTAGCCATCAGCCACTCCGGTCAGGTTTGTCGTCCCTGACCATAACGATCCGCAGGCCCGCCCTCACGGACGACGGCTTCTCATCCTTAGTGTCGGTCACTTCGTTGGCAGCCAACCATCCTTGCAGGTCATCCAACATCGCAGTTGCCCGGCTGTTGATCCATTTTCGAAGCTTTGGCAACGCTTCTGGTGTCAGCAGAGTCGTTGTCGCCTCGTCTTCGAAGAGCCTTGAATCGCGGTCTGCAAACAAGTTGTGAATCAGGGTTCTCAGCACGTCACCGGCTACCTCATCCGCATGGCTCAAGGCGTCTTCATCAGCGCCCCCTGCCACGAACCGCCGGGAAACTGCTTTCAAAGTACCGGAATCAGTGACCTCGATCGCCCCAACTCTTTGTAATTCGTCAAGAACAATTCCGTAGTAGATATCACCGCTATTCGAGCGGACAAGTTCCGCGAACGACGGTGCTGGTCCGTCCAGTGGAATATCGATCGGGTTGCCTGCCGTGTCTGTATACAAGGGATTTTCGAACCATCCGCTCAGAACACGGTCCAGCCGATGGCGCTGATGTCGCTTCGAGACGCTCTCTGAACCGTCCTGGGAGTTGAGCTCATTAAGGATCGTACTGACTGCGTGACGATGTATTCCAGTGATCGCCGCTATTCTCGAATAGCTGGCATCGATGCCTTCCGTTTTCAGCTTGTCACGCGCCGCCCTTACGAAGGCCATATCAGCCAGACGTCCGAATTCGGCTGCGGTGATGCCCTCTCTGAGCATCAGGGCCGCAAGGGCACCTAGTATTTCACTATAACTAATTGGTGATCGAGACAATGGGCCGATCCAAAACTTGAAAAGCAGCCAGCAAAAAATGCACACACAGTGCAAAAATTTGGGTGTGTGATGAGTATATCTGCGGTATCTTTTTAAAAAAATAGCAAGCGAGGTTTCTTTATGGTCACATCGCACAGAAATTCATTGCGCGCCTCCACTGTATCGGAGAGCGCACCAGAAGCACTATTTCAGATTTTGTTTTCTGATCTGGCAAAGGTTTTGTGTCTTGCTGATTTTGAACCTGAAGTTTTGACTAAGATGTTTAACGAGCAGCTTAAACTTGCTGCAGAAAGCAAGATTGGTACCTCTCGAGCGGAAGTATTGGGATTTGCACAGAGAGACTGTATGGAACTTCTTTGTGCCTGGCGTCGGAAAGAGGCGTATTTAGATCGCGACGCGGAGCCGATTCCTCTGGACTTCGAAGGAGACGCTCCTTCTTTTCGTGCTTTGTGTAAAGAAGTTGGTACCAAATCGTCAGCAGAGGAACTCCGGACTCGTCTAATTGAGTTCAATGCAGTATTCGTTGGACCAGGCGGAAAAATGAGGCCGCGGATACCAACCTTTCTTGCCAGTGACATCGGGGCAGGTCGGCCTGTCGCTGTTGACACCGCGATAAGGCAACTGATTGGGTTCATAAATACTGTTCAATGCAATGTTGCTACTAGTAACCCTAGGCGATTTGAGCGCTCGTGCACCGTCCAGGTACCAGAAGAGATGGCCCCAATTTTTGAGCGCATGGTGCAAGAAAGAGGGCAACTTCTGGTTGACTCGCTAGATGAATGGTTGGAACGTCGTCGAAATGAATCCAGCCAAACAGGCCGTTACATTGAGTTGGGTGTAGGGGTTTATACAATTCATCAGAAATAAAATCATAAAAAACATAAAGTTAGGGAGAGTTATTAACAAAGAAAATAGTTTATTGTTACAGATGCATGTTTTTCAATGTTTTATGGATTTATAAATCCGTTCGCAGATCAATATTTAATGTAGCTAACTAACCTAACCCCTTGCTATTTCAGGCTTTGACCGTAGTATTGCGGAGTAAGGGGAAGGTTATGTCAGGTACGTCACTGTCCAATCTCAGATTGTTGGCTGGTTTTCGGCACCTAATGGTCCCGTTGATCAGAATTCTTGTCCGAAATTCCGTACCGTACCGTGACTTTTCGGGAATTCTAAAAACGTTGTTCGCTCGCACGGCGTTGGATGAGCTTACCAAGAAAGGCCAGCACGTATCGCTGGCGAAGCTTGCAATAGTGACTGGACTGACTCGACGAGAGCTCGCTCAGGTCTTTTCTGAAGAGGACATGCTCAGCAAGGCTTTGGCGAGTAACGCTGCAGCGATCGCACATCTTCTCCAAGGCTGGCATACAGATCCAGATTTCACTGGTCCGTACGGGTTCCCAAGGGAATTGGCAGATATCCGGAACGCCAACGGGCAACCAGGTTTTGCTGATTTGGTAGCTCGGTATGCGCCACACACGCACGCGGACGTGATGTCGGATGAATTACTGCGTGTGGGTGCAATGGAGCGGTTGGCCGATTCCAAGTTATTGAAGGTCCTAATGAGGACCTATATTCCGGAAAAAATGGCGCCGGAGTTAATTGAGGTTTTCAGTCGAGGAGTACGTCGCTACGTAGAAACAGTCGATCACAATCTAGGTAACCACGGGGGGGAAGAGAAGCGGTTCGAAAGGTGGGTTTTTCCAGATTTTGGTCTTGATCCAACTGACTGGGCCAAGTTCCGCGATTTGGTGAACGAACGTTTGGCTGGATTGATTGATGACCTCGATACAAAGTTCGTTGATTTTAATAAAGCTGCACAAAGTAGCGATGAAAAATTATCTGTTGGAGTTGGTTTCTATGTTTATAAGGAGGCATCCGATGACTCCTATCTCTATTCTCTAACGCCCGATAATTTGCGAGAGGACATTCCAAAGGTCTCGTAGACGATGATTTGATTCAGTCAGGGGATAAATAATGAAGGGAAGTAAAGACAGGGCAGGCGATAGCCCTACGTTGTCGGTATTTTTTTCTAGTCTTTTGCGTTCGTTACTGGTGCGAGGCGTTTTCGCACCCTTCATCATCTGGAGTGTTGCCGCGTCTGGTGAGCAGTACACGGATGGCTCTGGTAAGGCAAATAGATTGCCTTTAGTCGCCGTCGGACCAATAGCCGATCGAACGATGCAAACGGTAACGGTACTCGGAAACGAGTTCAGGATAAGCGGGTTGTCCCCCGATTATCCGATGATCGGCGACTATGTCTTGGTTAGCAGCGTGATTCCTAGTAGCGGAATGCCTGCTGAGCCATATGAATTGCAATTGCTCACGCAACAGTACGTGCCTGGAGCAAGTTATGTTGCCGAGCTGTTTGTGGGACATGCTGGTCTTGATGAGACGGGTTTTGTATCAATACAAAACACAGTAATTGATGTTAATGCGCTCATTAGTTCAGCTGAATCTACTGAATCTTGTGTGGGCGAACGTTGTGTTTTTGGCGTGATTGGCACGCAACCATTGCCGGGTGGGCCGCTATTGGCCGACTTCTTGCTATCAGAATCTGACGAATGTCTATTGTACTCTGGGCAGCGCAGCGGTTGTCGGGATCGTTTTGAAGCCTTGATTGATGGGTTTCTTTCCCCTTCCAGCGAATCGGAAGTGGATGTCTCAATTGGTCTGATAGGTGACGAAAATGCCGCTCTTTTGAGTTTCAGTGGCTCAATTGGTCGCAAGGCCAGCGGGTCACTAGGCACCGGCAAAGCTAACGGCTCGTTGGGGACCGGCAAGGCCAGCGGGTCACTGGGAACCGGCAAAGCTAACGGCTCGTTGGGG
>JAURLT010000108.1 GCA_030831085.1 Gammaproteobacteria bacterium | reverse complement strand
TCGACCTTGTCCTGCCAGCGGTCCCGTGCCGTGAGTACCAGGATAGGGAAATTGCGCCCGGCAGCCCGCCAGGCCCTGATCAGTTCCATACCATCCCGGCCAGGCAGGCCGAGGTCCACGATGGCGACATCGATCGGATACTCGAGACCGGCGTATTCACCGACCCGACCGTCTTCAGCGACATCCACCACAAAACCCTGGGCCTTCAGGCGTCGAACCAGACCCTCGCGCAGGACCGCTTCGTCCTCGACCAGCAGCGCCCTCACCACCCCCCCTACCTGATCCTGCCGGAGGCCGGATCGACACGCAGGTCGAGTACCCGGCCATCCTCGGTCAGGACCCGGATACGGTAAGTCACTCGTTCGCCCTCGCCCTTGCGCTCGGCCTTCACCACCCGGCCACCGTAGCGGCTCTCCACCATGGCCACGGCCTGATCCATGGACATGCCGGACCTCGAAGGACGGTCGTTAGCGGCAACGCCCGCGCAGGGGCCGACCGCGAGCAGCAGGGTGAGAAGGCAACCGGCGTAGGTGTGGTAGGACATGGGCCCATTCTAACCGAGCCGGCCATGAATCCCGGCTGAACGATCAATCACCTCGCTCCCTGCGTTTGGCCTCCTGCCACCAGGTCTCTAGCTGCTCGAGCCCGGCTTCCCGACCGGAGATCCCTTGCTCCCGGAGTCGCAACTCCAGATAGGCGAAGCGCTCGGAAAATTTCCGGTTGGTCCGCCTGAGTGCAGCCTCCGGGTCGATGTCCAGGTGTCGTGCCAGATTCACGACCGCAAACAACACATCGCCCAGCTCCGACTCCAGCCGGCCCTGGTCCGCACCGGACTCGAGTTCCTGGTCCAGTTCAGTTAGCTCCTCGGCAACTTTCTGGCGTGGCCCCACCCTATCCGGCCAGTCGAAGCCCTGACGCGCGGCCCGGCTGCCCAGCTTGCGTGCACGGGTCATGGCCGGCAGGCCCAGCGGGACGTCGTCGAGCACCCCGGCTGGCTGGCCACGGGCGATTTTTTCCTCGGCCTTCAGTCGTTCCCAGGCTTCGGTCTGCTCAACGCTGCTGCCCACCCGAACATCGCCGAATACGTGCGGATGGCGTCTGACCATCTTTTCACAGATGCCCTCGGCGACCTGTGCGAAGTCGAACCAGCCACGCTCACGGGCCAGCTGGGCGTGGAAGGCCACCTGGAACAGCAAGTCTCCCAGCTCCTCCCTGAGCCCCTCGGCATCAGCCCGCTCGATCGCATCAGCCACCTCATAGGCTTCCTCGATGGTGTAGGGGGCGATGCTGGCGAAATCCTGTTCCTGATCCCACGGGCACCCGCCCTGTGGATCGCGAAGCCTGGCCATGATGTCGAGCAGCCTCTGCATGCTCATGACTGGCGCTCCAGCAACTCTCCGAGACATAACACCATGCCCGCGGTCGCACCCCAGATCAGATGCCTATGCCACGGCAGATCGAAGGCGTCGAAGTCGACGCCCTCCACCTGCAGCCGACGCAGCACCCGGTTGGCGGGATCCAGCAGGTAGGCCAGCGGGGCCTCGAAGCAGGCAGCCACCTCGCCCGGCTGGGGACAGGTCTTGACGGTCGGGTCTACCAGTCCAACCACCGGGGTGACGCGGTAGCCGGAGATCACCATGTGATCAGGCATGAGTCCAAGGATCTCTACCGAGCCCGGCGCGATGCCGACCTCCTCGTGGGTCTCCCGCAGCGCCGCCGCAGCAGCATCGGGGTCGCCCGGTTCCATGCGCCCACCGGGGAATGACACCTGACCGGCGTGGTTGGTCATCCCCTCAGCGCGCAGCGTGAACAGCAGGCTTAGTCCCTCCGGTCGCTGCACCAGCGGCAACAGCACCGCAGCCCGGCGAGGCTCCGCCGGAAACAGGTGCTGCATCCGGCGGGACTGTTCCCGCCCGAATGGACCCATGCGCACGCCCTCCGCCTGCAGGTCCAGGTGCGGAAGGACCGAGCGGATCCGGCCCAGAAAGCCGTCCGAATCGAGTTGCCAGAGATGGGGCTGCATTGGTTTACAATCGAGGCCCATTCTAGCATTCCAGACGCAGCAAATGACTCTCGGCCACCTGCACGCGCTCTCACCGCTCGACGGCCGCTATGCCTCACAAGTGGAGGCCCTGCGGGCCTGTTTCAGCGAGCAGGGGTTGATCCGCTACAGGATCAGGGTCGAGTGCCGCTGGCTGCTTCATCTCGCCACTACGCCGGGCATCGAGGAGCTCTCCGCCCTGCCGTCGGGCGCCCGTGAGTTGCTACATCGGCTGGCTGAGGACCCGGGCGAGTCGGCTGGGAGTGCGGTCAAGGTGATCGAGTCGCGCACCCGCCACGACGTCAAGGCAGTTGAGTACTGGCTGAGGGAACAACTGGCGCCGGTGGGTGCCACGCCGGCACATCTGGAGTTCGTGCATTTCGGCTGCACGTCCGAAGACATCAACAACCTGGCTTATGCCCTCATGATCGGCGAAGCCACCCGGACGGTCCTGATCCCCCAGTTGGATTCGGTCATCGAACGCATCCGCCGCTCCGCCCACACCCTGGCTGACTTGCCCATGCTCTCGCGTACCCATGGCCAGCCGGCCAGTCCGACCACCCTCGGCAAGGAATTGGCCAACGTGCTGGCGCGGCTCGAGAGGGCCCGCTCCGCCCTGCTTCTCGTACGCCCGCTCGGCAAGTTCAACGGCGCGGTAGGCAATTACAACGCCCACGTGGTGGCTTTCCCGGAAGTCGACTGGCAGGCCTGCAGCCGCTCGTTCGTGGAATCGCTGGGGCTGATTTGGAATCCGTATACCACTCAGATCGAGCCCCACGACTGGATCGCGGACTGGTGCCACGCCCTGATCGGACTTAGCACGATCCTCACCGACCTGTGCCGCGATCTCTGGGGGTATGTGTCCCTGGGCTATTTCCGGCAGCGGGCGGTGACCGGCGAAGTCGGCTCGTCCACCATGCCGCACAAGGTCAACCCCATCGACTTCGAGAACGCCGAGGGCAACGCCGGAATGGCGGCAGCGATACTGGGCTTTCTCGCCACCAAGCTGCCGGTAAGTCGCTGGCAGCGCGACCTGACCGACTCCACGGCGCTGCGCAATCTCGGAGTGGGCGCCGGCCACATGCTGCTGGCCATGGTCTCGCTCAACAGGGGCCTGGACAAACTGGAGGCCGACCCCAACCGCCTGGCCGCCGACCTCAGCGACAATTGGGAAGTCGTTGGCGAGGCGATCCAGACCGTGATGCGGCGTTACGGCATCCCCGACGCGTATGACAAGCTCAAGGAATTCACCCGCGGCAAGCGGGTTTCCGCGGACGAGTTGCGCGCCTTCATCGGCGAACTGGCCATTCCGGATGACGCGCGCCGGCGCCTGCTGGAACTTACCCCGGCGACCTACACCGGCCTGGCGGCAACGCTGGCCACCAAAGCATGAGCGTTGCGGGACTCGAGAGCCTGGAGATCAGGGAAGCCTGCTGGCCGAAAGATGAACCCCTGCTCCGGCGGATTCGCACCGAAGTGTTCGTCAGGGAGCAGGAGGTGCCGGAAGACCTCGAATGGGACGGGCTTGATGCCAGTTCGCGGCACCTGCTGGCACTGGTCGATCGTGAACCAGTTGGCACGGGTCGGTTGGCACAAAGTGGCAAGATCGGCCGGATGGCGGTGCTCTCGACCTACCGTGGCCGCGGGATCGGGGACCGGTTGCTGGCGGAACTGGTCCAGCTGGCCGTAGCATCCGGGCACCAGCGCACCTATTTGCATGCTCAGGTGCATGCGACCGGCTTTTATGCACGGCAGGGATTCCGGGCGGAGGGTGACGAATTCATGGAAGCGGGCATCGCACATCGCCAGATGTACCTGGACCTTGCGCCGAAGGTGGAGAGATGATCCCCTCGAAAACGACCCAGCAGGGCACGCGCTCCATCCTGACCTCCATCGAGGAGGTGCAGGAGGCTGCCCTGCAGGTGGCAAGGTCGGCTACCCGGCTGTTGACCGTCCACACTCAGGATCTTGATCCGCCGGTCCTGGATCAGCCCGAGTTCATCGAAACGGTAAAGCGACTGGTGCTCACCAGCGGCTACGCCAAGGTGAGGGTGCTGCTAGCCGATCCTGCCAGAACCCATTACGAGAGCTCGCGCTTCATAGGCCTCGCCCGCAAGATCACCAGCTACATCGAGATCCGGCACGCCCACCCGGATTTTCGCGGACATCGCGCTTCGTTTCTCATTGCCGACGACCGGGCCATCGTTTACCGGGCCGACGCATCGCGTTGGGAAGGCGTGCATGAGACCAACGACCGGGCCGTAGCCCGTCACTACCTGTCGCTGTTCGATCAGGCCTGGCTCGGCAGTGCGCCGCATCCCGAAACCCGCCAGCTTCATCTCTGAGGGCTGCGCGTGACGCTCAAGGCAGAAGTGACCGTGGCGGCGATTGCGGAGCGTGCAGGCCGCTACCTGGTGGTCGAGGAACGCGCCTCGAAACGTCTGGTCCTGAACCAGCCGGCGGGCCATCTTGAACCCGGTGAGACACTGCTCGAAGCCGTGATTCGCGAGACCCGGGAGGAAACGGCCCACCACTTCGTGCCGGAGGCCGTGACCGGCATCTACCTGTGGACTGCACCGGAGAACCGCCGCAGTTTCCTTCGGGTCACCTTCTGCGGAAGCGTCGGCGACCGCGACCCGGGACTGGCACTCGACCGTGGCATCGTGCGCACCCACTGGCTCACTCGTGAGCAACTGGAGCTCCATCAGCCGCGGCTGCGCAGTCCCCTCGTCCTGCGCTGCATCGACGACTATCTCGCCGGCGTGCGCTTGCCCATGGACGTTCTCAGTCGTATCGCTACGGAACCCGACCAGCATCCGGAGCAGGTCCAGACCGGGGCATGTCGGGGCTGACCATCGTCGGCATGTCGGGAGGCGTGGATTCCGCCGTGGCGGCGGCCATGCTGTGCCGGGAGGGCCGTGAGGTTCACGGCCTGTTCATGGCCAACTGGGAAGAAGACGAGGCTGGCTACTGCACCTCCGCCGAAGACTTTCAGGACGCTCGGCGGGTGTGCCAGCAGCTCGGTATCCCGCTGCACCGGGTCAGTTTCGCCAGCGAGTACCGCGACCGCGTCTTCGAGCATTTCCTGGCTGAATATGCCGCGGGCCGAACTCCCAATCCAGACGTCCTGTGCAACCGGGAAATCAAGTTCGGGGTCTGCCTCGAGTACGCCAGGCGCCTTGGAGCCAGCACTTTTGCCACCGGCCACTACGCGCGCATCTGTCGTGCGGAGGGCCGTCCGCGCCTGCTGCGGGGCATCGATGCGGGCAAGGACCAGAGTTATTTCCTGCAGGCCGTCAGCGCCTCGCAACTGGCCATGGCGCTGTTCCCCCTGGGTAACCTGCACAAGTCGGAGGTCAGGCAGTACGCCCGCCAACTCGGCCTCACCGTTCACGCCAAACGCGACTCGACGGGGGTCTGCTTCATAGGGGAGCGGCCATTCCGGTCATTCCTGCAGGGCTTCCTGCCCGCCACGCCTGGCCCGATTCGCGACCTCGACAGCGGTGCAATGCTTGGCGAGCACGTCGGTCTCATGTACTACACCGTGGGCCAGCGTTCGGGGCTGGGCCTGGGCGGACGACGTGGCGGCTCTGGTTCCGCCTGGTACGTGGCGCGCAAGGAGCTTGCGGTCAACGAATTGCTGGTTGTCCAGGGCACCGATCACCCTGCCCTCTTCGGGGGCGCCCTGCAGACGGCACCAGTGGACTGGATCGCCGGGGAGGCACCCGGAGGGTGTTTCGAGGCCGAGGTCCAGATCCGTCACCGTCACCCGGCCGTGGCCTGCAGGGTCAACCTCGACGCTGCCGGCCGCGCCAGGGTCGACCTGAAGGAACCCCAGCGCGGCATCGCGCCCGGGCAGTACGCCGCCTTCTACCAGGGCGAGGAGTGCCTGGGGGGCGCCGTGATCGAAGCCGCTACCGTTCAAGCCTGAGCCCCCAGCGGCTATAATCCGCGCGCCCTGAAATGCCGTCCGCTGGAGAGTATCGATGACAGACAGCTTCAACGCCCGCCGGGACCTGCAGGTCGGTGACCGCAGTTACCAGATCAACAGCCTGCAGGCGCTTGACCCCGCCAGGCTGCGCCGCCTGCCCTTCTCGCTCAAGATCCTGTTGGAGAACCTCCTGCGGTTTGAGGACGGGGTGAACATCACCCGGGCGGATATCGAGGCGGTGCTCAACTGGCAGCCCCAGGCAGAACCCTCTCATGAGATCGCCTTCACGCCCGCCCGGGTAATCATGCAGGACTTCACCGGCGTGCCTTGCGTGGTGGACCTGGCGGCCATGCGGGACGCGATCGTCCGTCTCGGCGGCGACCCGGCACGGGTCAACCCGCTGGCTCCGGCAGAGTTGGTCATCGACCATTCCGTGCAGGTCGACGACTACGGCAACGCCGATGCGCTGGCCCACAACACGGCCATAGAGTTCGAGAGGAACCGCGAGCGCTACGCCTTCCTGCGCTGGGGTCAGTCGGCTTTCGATAACTTCCAGGTGGTACCGCCGAACACCGGCATCGTGCACCAGGTCAACATCGAGCGCCTCGCCCGGGTGGTCTTCCATAACGAGGCGCTTGGCTCGGCCTATCCGGACACCGTGGTGGGCACCGATTCGCACACGACCATGGTCAATGGTCTGGGCGTGCTGGGCTGGGGCGTGGGCGGTATCGAAGCGGAGGCGGCCATGCTCGGCCAGCCCATCACCATGCTCATTCCCCAGGTGATCGGCTTCAGGCTCACCGGCAAGCTACCCGCTGGCACCACCGCAACGGACCTCGTGCTCACCGTCACCGAAATGCTGCGCAAAAAGGGCGTGGTGGAAAAATTCGTGGAGTTCTTCGGCGACGGGCTTGCCGGACTGCCGCTGGCCGACCGCGCCACCCTGGCCAACATGGCACCGGAGTTCGGCTCGACCTGCGGCATTTTCCCAATCGACGAGGAAACCACCCGTTACCTGGAACTCACCGGCCGCAGCCGGGAACAAGTGGCCCTGGTCGAGGCGTATGCGCGACATCAGGGATTATGGCGCGAGAATGGCCAGCCCGACGCCGATTACACCGACATCCTCGAACTCGATCTCGGCACCGTCGAGCCTTCACTGGCCGGCCCCAAGCGTCCCCAGGACCGGGTGCCGCTGACCGGCATGAAACAGGCCTACCGTTCGACGCTCGGCAAAATGTCGGAGGAACGTTCCCGCAAGCACCCGGGCGCGACCGGCGAGGCGGTGGTAAAGGACGGCGTCGATTACACGCTCAAGGATGGAGCAGTACTGATTGCCGCCATCACCAGCTGCACCAACACTTCCAACCCGTCAGTGTTGGTGGCCGCGGGCCTGCTGGCCCGTAACGCTCGCCAGCGTGGGCTCAAGGCCCAGCCCTGGGTCAAGACCTCGCTGGCGCCGGGCTCACGGGTAGTCACCAACTACCTCGACAAGGCCGACCTCACCGCAGACCTTGAGGCAGTAGGCTTCTACACCGTGGGCTACGGCTGCACCACCTGCATCGGCAATTCCGGTCCCCTGCGGCCGGAAATCTCGGCTGCGGTCAAGGCAGGCGAGCTCATTGCCACCAGCGTGCTCTCCGGTAATCGCAACTTTGAGGGCCGCGTACATGCGGAAGTCAGGATGAACTTCCTGGCCTCCCCGCCGCTGGTAGTGGCCTACGCGCTGGCTGGCACCACCGATATCGACCTGACCAGTGAACCGCTCGGGACCGACAGCGCGGGCCGGCCGGTGTTCCTGAGGGACCTGTGGCCCTCGCCGGCTGACGTGGCCTCGGTCGTAGCCAGCTGCGTCGACTCGAATATGTTCCGCCAAAGCTATCAGGACGTCTTCGAGGGTGACGACAACTGGAAGGCCATCGCCACGCCGTCCGGCGATAGCTACCAGTGGGACGACGCCTCGACCTACGTGAAGAATCCGCCCTACTTCGAGGGCATGACCATGCAGACCCACCCGCGCGGCGACGTGGTAGGTGCGCGGGTGCTCGCCCTGCTGGGTGACTCGGTCACCACCGATCACATTTCACCGGCAGGCAACATTGCCCGTTCCAGTCCGGCAGCCGCCTACCTGCAGGCCTGCGGTGTGGCACCGGCTGACTTCAATTCCTATGGCTCCCGGCGCGGCAACCACGAAGTGATGATGCGCGGCACCTTTGCCAACATCCGCCTCAAGAACCTGCTGGCACCCGGTACCGAGGGCGGCGTCACGCTGCACCTGCCCGGAGGCGAGCAGATGTCCATTTACGATGCCGCCATGCGCTATCGTGAAACGGCAACCCCGCTGGTCGTCCTCGCCGGCAAGGAATACGGCACCGGTTCCTCGCGCGACTGGGCGGCCAAGGGCACCATGCTGCTGGGTGTACGGGCCGTCATCGCCGAAAGCTTCGAACGAATCCATCGTTCCAACCTGATCGGGATGGGCGTCATTCCGCTGCAGTTCGTCGCTGGAGAGAATGCCCAGTCGCTGGGTCTCGACGGCCACGAGATCGTCTCCATCGAGGGCCTGGATGAAGGCGCCGCGCGGGAAGTGACCGTGTCGGCCCAGCGTGCGGATGGCAGCGAGCGCCGTTTCAAGGCGCGCGTCAGGATCGACACTCCGAAAGAGCTCGAGTACTACCGGCACGGCGGCATCCTCCAGTACGTGTTACGGGAGCTCGCCACCGGGGACCGGCAAACGGCGTGAACCGGGCGCCGGTGGCGGACATCGCGGTTTTCGACCTCGACGGCACCATCACCCGTCACGACACGCTGGTTCACTTCCTGGCCGGCTTCGCCGCGCGACGGCCGGCCCGGGCGCTGAGACTCTGGCGCTCGCCGGTGGCGCTGGGCCGCTATCTGGCTGGCGGCGAGGACCGCGGGGAATTGAAGGCGAGCCTGATTCGCTACCTGCTGGGCGACCTGGACCGGGCCACGATTGAAGCCTGGGCGGATGAATTCTGCCGAGCAATCCTCCCGGGATTGCTCAATCCAGGGGCGCTACGGGTGATCGAGCAACATCGCACCGAGGGACACCGTCTGGTGTTGCTATCAGCCAGCGTCGATCTCTACGTCCCACGGATCGCGGCAGGCCTCGGCTTTCACTCGACCCTCTGCACGGAGTTGACCTGGCGCGAGGATCGCCTCGAGTCCCGGCTGGCCACTCCGAACCGCCGCGGCGAGGAAAAGCTTTCCTGCCTGCGCAACCTGCGGGC
>JAURLT010000107.1 GCA_030831085.1 Gammaproteobacteria bacterium | reverse complement strand
GCAAGGTGCGTTACTTCAAGTCCAGCGGCGAAGTCGTGGACGTTTGAGCGTGGAGAACGGCGAGATGGCTTACCAGGCCCGTTTGCACAAGCAGTATCGCGAGGAGCTGATGCCCAGGCTCAAGAGCCAGCTCGGCCTCGGTAACGATATGCAGGTCCCCCGGATCACCAAGATCACCATCAATATGGGTGTCGGTGAGGCCGTGGCCGACAAGAAAGTGATGGACGCTGCGGTGGAAGACCTGACCCGGATCACCGGGCAGAAGCCCTCGGTGCGTCCGGCCCGTCAGGCCGTTGCCTCGTTCAAGGTTCGCGAGGGCTTGCCGGTGGGTTGCAAGGTCACCCTGCGCGGTGCCCGCATGTACGATTTCCTCGACCGTCTGATCAACGTCGCCATGCCCCGGATCAGGGACTTTCGCGGTGTGAATCCACGGTCATTCGACGGCCAGGGCAATTACAGTTTTGGCGTCAAGGAACAGATCATTTTTCCGGAAATAGCCTACGATCAAATCGACCAGCTGCGCGGGATGGACATCACCATCACGACTACGGCCGTCGATGACGCAGCGGGACGTGCGCTGCTCGAGGCCTTCAACTTTCCCTTCAGGAAGTAACCATGGCGAAGACCAGCATGCTCGAGCGGGAGAAACGGCGGGCCCGCACCGTAAAGAAGTTCGCAGCCCGGCGGGCCAAGCTCAAGGAGCAGATCCGCGACCCTAAGGCCTCGGTCGATGATCGCGCCTCGGCTGTTGCCGCGCTGCAGAAGCTGCCCCGCGATTCCAGCCCGTCGCGCCTGCGTGAGCGCTGCGCCATCACTGGTCGCCCGCGCGGTACCTACGCGAAGTTCGGCCTCGGGCGCACCAAACTGCGCGAAGCCACCATGCGCGGCGAAATCCCGGGCCTGCGCAAGTCCAGCTGGTGAGGTAAGCAGAACATGAGCATGACAGACCCCATCGCTGACTTCCTGACCCGTATTCGTAACGGCCAGTCCTCGGGCAAGACTGAAGTGAGCGTAGGCTCATCCAAGGTCAAGGAGGCCATTGCACGAGTCCTGAAGGACGAGGGCTATATTGCCGATTACGCGGTGCGCAAGGATGGCAGCAAGGCGACGCTGGTCGTTGCCCTCAAGTACCACGACGGCCGTCCGGTCATCGAGCGGCTGGAGCGCTATTCCCGCCCTGGCCTGCGGCAGTATCGAGGAAAGAATGGCTTGCCCCGGGTGCTGGGCGGGCTGGGTGTGGCCATCGTTTCGACGCCCAAGGGCGTCATGACCGACCGGGAAGCCCGGCGGGTCGGTGAGGGTGGCGAAGTGTTGTGCCTGGTCGCCTGAGGCCTGGTAACCGAGGAAATTTGACATGTCTCGCGTAGCGAAGAATCCCGTCAAGTTGCCCAAGGGGGTGACCGTCACGGTCGCCGCCGAAGAGGTGACGGTCAAGGGTGGCAAGGGCAGCCTAACGCTGTCGCTCGCCAAGGGCATTTCCGTGGTCCAGGAACAGGAGAGCCTGACGGTTCGGGTTGACGGTGGGTCGTCTGCCAAGGCCCTGATACCGGCTGCTGGCTCGACCCGCGCCCATCTGGCCAATATGGTTCAGGGCGTCACGCAGGGCTTCGAGCGCAAGCTTGAGTTGGTCGGGGTCGGCTACCGTGCCGCGGTGCAGGGCAAGACCCTGAACCTGACCTTGGGCTTTTCGCACCCCGTGGCGTTCCCGGTGCCCGATGGCATCTCCATTGAGACGCCCAGCCAGACCGAAGTGCTGGTGAAGGGCATCGACAGACAGAAGGTGGGGCAGGTGGCTGCGAACATCCGCGGCTTCAGGCCCCCCGAGCCCTACAAGGGCAAGGGCGTCCGTTATTCGGACGAGAAGATCGTGCTGAAGGAAGGCAAGAAGAAGTAACCGCCATGTCACAACTCAGCAAGAAGGACAAACGCCTGCGTCGAGCCGCCCGCGGTCGAGCAGGAATCCGCGAGTCGGGTACCGCCAGGCTGACGGTTCACCGGACGCCCCGGCACATCTACGCCCAGGTCACCACGGCCGATGGCGCCAAGGTGCTGGCCAGCGCCTCGACGGTGCAGGAAGCGGTGGCCAAGGAATTGCCCGGCACGGGCAACGTCGCAGCGGCCGCGGCCGTCGGGCGGGCGATCGCGGAGCGTGCCAAGGCCGCGGGTGTGACCAGGGTGGCCTTCGACCGTTCTGGTTTTATGTATCACGGGCGCGTAAAGGCCCTTGCCGAGGCCGCCCGCGAGGCTGGCCTCGAATTCTGACCCGAGAGGTGGCGTGATGGCACGAGAGCAAAGGGGCGCGGCGACCGACGACATGGTCGAGAAACTGGTCGTCGTCAACCGTACCGCCAAGGTGGTCAAGGGTGGACGCAAGTTCGGCTTCACCGCATTGACCGTCGTCGGCGACGGCGCGGGCCGGGTGGGCTTCGGCTATGGCAAGGCCAAGGAGGTCCCGGTAGCCATCGCCAAAGCGATGCAGCAGGCGCGTCGCAACCTGGTCTCTGTGCCGTTGCGTAACGACACGTTGCACTACGCCGTGCACGGCCGCCACGGGACTACCCGGGTGATCGTGCAGCCGGCTTCCGAGGGAACGGGCGTCATTGCGGGCGGCGGCATGCGCGCGGTGTTCGAGGCCGCCGGTGTCCGCAACGTGCTGGCCAAGAGCTACGGATCGCGCAATCCCATCAACGTGGTGCGTGCCACCTTCGACGCCTTTGCCAGGATGCGCTCGCCGTCGTCCATCGCTGCCAAACGCGGCAAGACCATCGAAGAAATCACGGGTTGAAGGCCATGGCAGCAACCAAACTCAAGGTGACCCTGACCGGCAGCCTCGCCGGGCAGCTCAACAATATCCAGTCATCCGTGCGCGGGCTCGGCCTGCGGCGGATCCGCGACAGCCGGGTGGTGGCAGACACCCCCGAGAATCGCGGCATGATCCGTACCGCACAGCACCTGCTGCGCGTCGAGGAGGCCTGACATGCGTCTCAATGACATCAAGCCGGGTGCCGGCAGCAAGAAGCCCCGACTCCGCGTAGGGCGTGGTGCCTCCGCCGGCCAGGGCAAGACTTGCGGCAAGGGTGGCAAGGGGCAGAAAGCCCGAAAGGGCGGTTACCACAAGGTCGGTTTCGAGGGCGGTCAGATGCCGATCCAGCGGCGGCTGCCCAAGGTCGGCTTCCGCTCGGCGATGGCCCGTACC
This sequence comes from Gammaproteobacteria bacterium, assembly GCA_030831085.1. Taxonomy (GTDB): domain Bacteria; phylum Pseudomonadota; class Gammaproteobacteria; order Steroidobacterales; family Steroidobacteraceae; genus SG8-30. Next base: position 13,079 of record JAURLT010000107.1, on the reverse strand, counting down.
CGTGCCGAAGTCACCCTGACCGACCTGCTCAAGGTCAAGGCGGAGATCGTCGATCTCGCGGCGCTCAAGGAGGCCAGCGTGGTCCCCGCCAACACGGCCAAGGCGCGGATTATCCTTTCCGGCAAGATTGAGCGATCGATCACGGTCAAGGGTCCAGGCGTCGTGGCGACCAAGGGTGCCCGTGCGGCCATCGAGCAGGCCGGCGGCAGCATCGACGAGGGTGGCGCGGCCTGAGGGCCGGCGCTGAGGGAGGAACGAGCAGGTGGCGACGCAGGGACTCGGTGCTGGACTCGGAATCGGTGAAGCCGCGCGTTTCACCGAGCTGCGCCATCGCCTGTTTTTCCTGCTGGGTGCCCTGATCGTCTACCGCATCGGCACTTTCGTTCCGGTGCCGGGGCTGGATATGGCGGCGATGTCCCGCCTGTTCGAGCAGCAGGAGGGGACCATCCTCGGGCTGTTCAACATGTTCTCCGGCGGTGCGCTGTCCCGGCTGTCGATTTTTGCGATGGGCGTGATGCCCTACATCTCGGCGTCCATCATCATCCAGATGATGGCGGTGGTTGTGCCCAGCATGGCTGCCATCAAGAAAGAAGGCGAAGCAGGGCGGCGCAAACTGACCCAGTGGACCCGCTACTTCACCTTTGTGCTGGCGATCTTCCAGGGCTTCGGCGCCGCTACGGCGTTCCAGAATCAGGGCGTGGCCTTGTCACCCGGCTGGCAGTTCATCCTCATGGGCACCGTCACCCTGGCGGCCGGCACCATGTTCCTGATGTGGCTGGGTGAGCAGATCACCGAGCGCGGGATCGGTAACGGGATCTCCATGATCATCCTCGCCGGCATCATTGCCGGACTGCCGTCTGCGATTGGCGGGACGCTGGAACAGGTGCGTTCGGGAGAGATGAACCCGGCATTCGGCATGTTGTTGCTGCTGCTGATCCTGGCGGTTACGGCCTTCGTCGTGTTTGTGGAGCGTGGCCAGCGGCGGATCCCCGTGAACTACGCCAAGCGTCAGGTGGGTCGCAAGGTGTACGCGGGGCAGACCAGCCACCTGCCCTTCAAACTCAATATGTCGGGGGTAATTCCGCCGATTTTCGCCTCGTCCCTGCTGTTGTTTCCGGCCACGCTGGCCAGTTTCTTTGCCGGCGGAGCGCAGGAGGAAGGTGGCTGGGGTGCAACGCTGCAGAACCTGGCGGCCGCATTGGGCTACGGCCAGCCGCTGCACATGTTGTTGTACGCGGGGCTCATCATTTTCTTCTGCTTTTTCTATACCGCGCTGGTCTTCAACTCGAGGGAGACTGCCGAGAACCTGAAGAAGGGTGGTGCTTTCATTCCGGGTATCCGTCCGGGTCCGCAGACCGCCGAATACATCGACAAGGTGCTGACCCGACTCACCGTCTGGGGTGCCCTGTACGTCACCGCGGTGTGCCTCATGCCGGAGTTGCTCACCGCCTACGCCAGGGTCCCGTTTTATTTCGGGGGTACCTCGCTGCTGATTCTGGTGGTCGTGGCCATGGATTTCATGGCGCAACTGCAGGCACACCTGATGTCGCACCAGTACGAAGGTTTGATGAAGAAGGCGAACCTGCGCGGCTACGGTCGTCCTGGTTCACCACGCTGACGGGCCGAGAGCCCCGGGAGACAGGTCATGAAGGTTCGTCCTTCGGTTAAGAAAATCTGCAAGAACTGCAAGATCGTGCGCCGCCGCGGGGTGGTGAGGGTCATCTGTTCTTCGGACGCCCGCCACAAGCAACGGCAGGGCTGAACTTGGAATTTCAGTGTTTTTCAGATATACTGCTGCGTTTTCCGCGGCGTAGAGGCAGGTAAGCATGGCACGTATCGCCGGCATCAACATCCCGGTGAACAAGCACATCGTGATTGGTCTGACGCATGTCTACGGCATCGGCCGCACGACGGCACAGACCATCTGCGAGGCGGCGGGAGTCAGTCCTTCCACCAAGGTCCGTGACCTGACGGAAGGAGAAGTCGCAGCCCTGCGTGGTGCGGTCGCGAAACTGGTCGTCGAGGGCGACCTGCGTCGGGAAAATGCGATGGCCATCAAGCGGCTTATGGACTTGGGCGCCTACCGCGGTGTTCGCCACCGCAAGGGTCTCCCGGCACGTGGCCAGCGCACGCGCACCAACGCGAGGACTCGCAAGGGTCCGCGGCGGGCGGCGATCAAGGGCAAGGTCCAGCCCGGCAAGTAAGGTTCAGGCCGGCCGCGTTGGCCGGTTCTATAAGGGTTCCAGTCCAGGTGATGAAACAAGATGGCTGATAAACCGTCAGGGTCGGCTGCCAGCAAGGCGCGCAAGAAGGCGAAGCGACAGGTGTCGGATGGCATCGCGCACATCCACGCCTCCTTCAACAACACGATCGTCACGATTACCGACAGGCAGGGCAACACCCTGGCCTGGGCGACCTCGGGCGGCTCCGGTTTCCGCGGCTCCCGCAAGAGCACGCCATTTGCCGCCCAGGTGGCGGCTGAGAAGGCCGGCACGGCTGCCCAGGAGTACGGCCTGCGTACCGTCGAGGTTCGCGTTCAGGGTCCGGGCCCCGGTCGCGAGTCGGCCGTGCGCGCGCTCAACGCCTGCGGTCTCAAGGTTTCCAGCATCGCTGACGTAACCCCGATTCCCCACAATGGTTGTCGTCCGCCCAAGAAGCGGCGGGTCTGAGGAAGTCAGGTCATGGCAAGGTATCTCGGTCCCAAGTGCAAGCTCTCGCGTCGTGAGGGCACGGATCTGTTCCTCAAGAGCGCGGTCAAGCCGCTCGAGAGCAAGTGCAAGCTCGCCGTACCCCCGGGGGGAATCAAGGGCGAGCGTCGCACCCGTCTGTCCGATTACGGGCTGCAGCTGCGCGAGAAGCAGAAGCTGCGGCGCATGTACGGTGTGCTCGAGCGCCAGTTCCACAATTACTACGTCAAGGCGGCTGGGCGGCCGGGTTCCACCGGTGAGAACCTGCTGCGTTATCTCGAAGGCCGGTTGGACAACGTGGTCTACCGGATGGGCTTTGCTGCTACCCGCGCCGAGGCTCGCCAGTTGGTCAGCCACAAGGCCGTCGAGGTCAATGGCCAGCCCGTGAACGTACCCTCTTATCAGTGCAAGCCGGGAGACTCGGTATCGGTGCGGGACAAGTCCCGCAACCAAGCCCGAATCTCCTCGGCCTTGGCCATAGCGACCCAGGTCGGTTTTCCGGACTGGGTCGAGGTTGACGAGACGAAGTTGTCAGGCACCCTGAAGTCGCTGCCCGATCGCGACCAGATCCTGCCGGACATCAACGAAAATCTCGTCGTCGAGCTTTACTCAAAGTAGCAGGTGACGGTCATGCAGCGATCCGCCACGGAATTCCTCAAGCCCAAGTCGGTCAGGGTGTCTACCTTGGCCCCGCGCCACGCGCGCGTCGTGATCGAACCGTTCGAGCGCGGCTTCGGGCATACCCTCGGCAATGCGCTCCGGCGCGTACTGCTGTCCTCGATGCCTGGGTGCGCAGTCACCGAGGTCGAGATCGACGGCGTGCTCCACGAGTACACCTCCATCGAGGGTGTGCAGGAAGACGTCGTCGACGTCCTCCTCAACCTCAAGGGGATTGCCATTCGTATGCACTCGCGCAACGAAACGGAACTGCGCCTGCACAAGAAAGGCCCGGGGCCGGTTACCGCGGGGGACATCCAGGGCGACCATGATGTCGAGATCCTCAACCCGGACCTGGTGCTGGCGACCCTGACCAAGCCAGTGGATTTCAACATGACCCTGCGTATCGAGCGCGGCCGTGGCTACCGGCCGGCCGCCCAGCGGATCGAGTTCGAGGAGCAGACGAGGCCGATCGGCCGGCTGCAGCTCGACGCCTCGTTCTCGCCCGTGCGCCGGGTGACCTACGGCGTTGAATCTGCCCGCGTCGAGCAGCGCACCGACCTCGACAAGCTGATCATCGACATCGAGACCAACGGCACGATCGATCCGGAAGAGGCCATCCGCCGCGCAGGCGCCATCCTCAAGGACCAGCTCAACGTGTTCGTGGAGCTGGAGGGTCAGGGCGAGGTGGCTTCCCAGCCGAGTGGGCCGCTACCCGATCCGATCCTGATGCGGCCGGTAGACGAGCTTGAGCTCACTGTTCGGAGCGCAAATTGCCTGAAGGCGGAGAACATCCACTATATCGGCGACCTGGTCCAGCGTACCGAGGTGGAGTTGCTGCGCACTCCCAACCTCGGCAAGAAGTCGCTGACCGAGATCAAGGAAGTCCTGGAAAGCCACGGCCTGGCACTGGGCATGCGCGTTGATGGCTGGCCGCCGGCCAGCCTGCGTCGGGAAGAGGAATTGAGGTCGGCCTGAGCGGTCGGCACGGGAATCTACAGCCATGCGTCATCATCTGTCCGGTCGTCAACTCTCGCGCAACGCATCACACCGCAAGGCGCTGATGCGCAACCTCGCCGCAGCGCTGCTGCGCTATGAGACCATCCGCACCACCCTGCCCAAGGCCAAGGAGTTGCGCCGAGTGGTCGAGCCGTTGATCACCCTGGGCAAGGTCGACAACCTTGCCGCCCGTCGGCGGGCCTTCGCCCAACTGCGCGACGAGGCGCTGGTACAGAAGCTGTTTGGTGACATTGGCCCACGTTTTGGCCAGCGAGCCGGGGGCTACACCCGGATCCTGAAGATGGAACCGCGACCGGGCGATTCTGCGCCGATGGCGCTGATGCAGTTGGTCGACGGTCCCGCGGCAGCAGTGGCGAAGGAAGAGACCCCGGCCGAGAAGGCCCCGGCCAAACGGACCCGCAAGCCGAAGGCCGAGGCACCTGCTGCCGAGGCCAAGCCCCGCAAGCGCAAGGCGGCGGCCTGAGTCAGGCTCCTAGGGCTGCGAAGGCTTCCCTGGTCAGGTTCCGTGGGCCCTCGGCAAGGGCCACCACGTTATCCTCGATGCGCACCCCGCCGTAAGGGTAGAGCGCCGCGACCTTGTCCCATGCGATCAGTTCGGACCGGAAGTCTGCCCGGGCCTCGTCCAGCAGCATGTCGATGAAATAGATTCCCGGTTCGATGGTCACCACGCAGCCTGCCTCGAGGGTTCTGGTCAGGCGCAGGAAGGGGTGACCGTCAGGGCGGGGGATTTCTCCGCCTCCCTCGGCGCGAGTCCCCGCCACGTCATGTACCTGTAGTCCCAGCAGGTGCCCTAGCCCGTGCGGGAAGAACGTCCTGGTCACCCCTGCCTCGACAGCTGATTCGGCCGTGCAGGTGACAAGACCGGCGGCTACCAGTAGTCCCCCAATCTCGCGATGCGCTGCGAAGTGCAGTTCGCGGAAATCCCGCCCTGGTGTAACGCCGGCTGCCAGCCGCTGCTGGATCTCGTCCAGAGCTGCGACAAGATCGGCAAACTCGCCCTGCTCAGCAGCCCAGGTTCGCGTGATATCCGCGGCGTAACCGGCGACCGAGGCACCGGCGTCAATCAGGAAGCTGCGGGAGGCCGCAGGTCGTTCCCGCTCGAGGTGCTGGTAATGCAGCACCGCCCCATGTCGGTCGAAGCCGATGATGTTCCGATAGGGCAACTCGTCGTCATGCTGGCCGGCGCCGGCACAGTAGGCGAGATGGGCGTCGAATTCCGAGCCACCATTACGCCATGAGGCCTCTGCAGCCAGATGGCCCCGGGCCGCCCTGAGGCTCGCTTCCGTCAGGCAGGACAATTCGTAGGGGGTTTTACGGGCGCGGAGATACTCGAGGCATTCCAGCAACGGTGCGGGATTGAGCACCGCCAGCCCCTCCCAGTCGGGATCGGGTTCCCCGAGCAGGGCGTAGTGGCCGGCTGGTATGGCGTTCCGTGCCTCGGGAGTGCTGCGCACCACCCGGATGTCCCATTCTGGCACCCAAGGCCCGCTGGGGGTGACCGGCGGCATGTGCCAGTAATCGGCTTCCTGCCGGAACAGCAGCAGGGGGCGGCGCCCCGGGCCAACAACGATGAGGCTGCCCGGATGGGCTTCCGGGCACCATTGGCAAAACCACGGATTGGGCCGGTAGGGGTAGTGAAGGTCATCGCTGAAAACCAGCGGTGCCCTGCCGGCAGGGATCAGCGCGCCGTTGAATCCGGACCCCTCAAGACAGGCCTCGAGGCGGCGCGTCAATTCCTGCAGATGCGCCCGATAGGGGTGGTCCGAGCCCTTCATTCGCGTCTCTCCGGTGGAAAATGCAGGGTTTACGACTGATTGCATTGAAAAATAGCCAAAAACCACTAAAATTGCGCGACTCCGTCGATTCGGGGCCCTGTGCAAGGGTTTTGCGTCGGCGGAGTGAGCGATGGATCCAACTCTCTTAACTCTCTCAAACTGTACCGGGGTATAGAACATGACTTCGAAGATTTTTGGCGCCGTAGCGCTGGCCTTGATCCTTGGGGCCTGCGCAAAGAAGGAAGAGGCCGTTGTTGTCGAGGAGGAGACCGCGGAGGTCGCCGTGCCCGCCGAAGACGCGATGCCTGCCGATGAGGGCATGGCTGAAGGCGAAGCCGCCGCCGAGGGCGAGGCTGCTGCCGAGGGTGAGGCTGCCCCTGCCGAGGGCGAGGCTGCCGCCACCGAGTAAGACTGTCTTTTAAGGCAATCTTGGCCGGGCGGATGGCGCGGAGAACCCGCGACGCCGCCCGGTTTTGTTTTATGGGGCGTGAGCATGACGGTGCGAATCCGCGATGCCAGTGCATCGGCTGCCGACCGGCAATGGATTCTCGACAGGTATCCGCTCTACGTGGCGGATCTGGGAGTGGGTGACCCGTTCACCGGGCCCTCTGCCGCCGCCTTGCGTGATGAACTCGCGAGCACTTGGTTCAGGGAACTCAACAGCCTCGTCGTCGTCATCCTGCGAGACGGGGAGAGGGTGGGTTTCGCCCGGGTGCAGCGTGACCCCGCGTCCGGGTCCCAGGTCCAGATGAGCTATCTCATGACTGATTTCTACGTGGCCGCTGCGGCCAGGCGGCGAGGCCTGGGTCGCGAGGCGGCCGAACTGCTCTTCAGGCGCTTTGCCGGTGCCTGGGAGGTTACTGGCACGGCCCGCGACCGGGCTGCCTTGGCATTCTGGCGCTCGGTCATCAGCAGCCACACCGGCGGTCGCTACAGCCTGCGCAGGCAGGGTGGAGAGCTTCGCCATAGCTTTCATTCCACCCCCGATGGAACCTGAATCCTTGCAACATCACCCTGAAGGAGTGCGCCATGCCCCAGCGAAGAGTTTCACTGGTCAGCGCCTGCGCCGCGCTGGTGATCTGCATGCCGTGGACTGAGACCATGGCCGGACAGCGCGGTGTGGGCTTGCCTTTTGCCACCCGCTCGGAGGTGATGGCCCCCGAGGCCATGGCGGCCACCAGCCAGCCGCTGGCGACGACTGCGGCGCTGGAGATCCTGCGTCGGGGTGGCTCCGCCGTCGATGCAGCCATCGCGGCCAATGCCGTGCTCGGTCTGGTCGAGCCGACCGGCTGCGGGATCGGCGGCGACCTGTTCGCCATCGTCTGGGACCCTGAGACGGGACGTCTACATGGCCTGAACGCAAGCGGTCGTTCGCCTCAATCACTCGAGCTCGCCTACTTTCAGGAGCGGGGTCTGAAGTCCATCCCGCCGCGCGGGCCCTTGCCCGTCACCGTGCCGGGAGCCGTGGACGGCTGGTTCGAACTCCACGCCAGGTTCGGGCGATTGCCGATGGCAGACCTGTTGCAGCCCGCCATCGCCTACGCGGAACGCGGCTTCCCCGTCACCGAGGTGATCGCTGCCGCATGGCAACGCAATGCGCGGCTGCTGGAGGAATACCCCGGCTTTCGTGAGACCTTCATGCCGGCGGGCCGGGCCCCGGCCAAGGGCGAGGTCTTCAGGAACCCGCGACTCGCCCGGACCTATCGGCTCATTGCGGAAGGTGGTCGGCAGGCCTTCTACCAGGGGGAAATGGCCCGCAGCATCGCCGGGTACGTGCAGGCCCAGGGTGGATTCCTGAGCTACGAGGATCTCGCCGGGCACCGCTCGGAATGGGTCGAGCCGGTCTCCACCGAGTATCGCGGCTACACGGTGTGGGAGCTCCCGCCCAACGGCCAGGGCATTGCTGCCCTGCAGATGCTCAACATCCTGGAGGGCTTTGACCTCGCCGGCATGGGCTTCGGCAGCGCTGACTATCTGCACCTGCTGGCCGAGGCCAAGAAGCTCGCCTTCGAGGACCGCGCGCGTTTCTATGCCGATCCGGATTTCGCGGAGGTTCCCGTGGAGCGGCTGCTGTCCAAGGACTATGCCGCCGAGCGTCGAGCCCTGATCGATCCCACCAGGGCGGCGGCCGCCTATCCGGCCGGCGATATGCCGGGCGCACGCTCGGACACGGTGTACCTCACGGTTGCCGATGCCAAGGGCATGATGGTGTCGCTCATCCAGAGCAACTACCGCGGCATGGGCTCCGGCATGACCCCGGGGGAGCTGGGTTTCGTGCTCCAGGATCGCGGTGAGATGTTCTCGCTGACCCCAGGGCATCCCAACCTGCTGGAGCCCGGCAAGCGCCCGTTTCACACCATCATCCCTGCCTTCGTCACCCGGGATGGTGAGCCCCTGATCAGTTTCGGGCTGATGGGTGGCGACATGCAGCCGCAGGGCCACGTGCAGGTCATCGTGAACCTGGTGGATTTCGGCATGAACCTGCAGGAAGCCGGCGATGCACCGCGCCTGCGCCATGACGGCTCGAGTCAGCCGACTGACGAGAGGATGACGGATGGCGGTGAGCTGGCGCTGGAGGACGGTTTCGAGCCGGCAGTGATCGAGGAACTGCAACGCCGGGGCCATCGGCTGGCGCCGGAGCGTGGTGACTTCGGCGGTTATCAGGCTATCCGCAGGAATGCCGTGGGTAGTGGCTACGTGGGTGCGTCAGAGTCGCGCAAGGACGGGCACGCGGCAGGCTACTGAGCCTTGTGCGCGGCGCCCGAGGCGGGGCGTATGCTTGCCCGGGCCTTGACGGTTCCTGACTCGAACTGCAGTTCCATGCCTACTTCCTGGCCAGCCACCAGTGCTTCGGTGAGGCCCATGAGCATCAGGTGCAGGCCTCCCGGCTCCAGCACGACCTGCTCGCCGGCGGCGACGTCCAGCGGCTCGGTGCGCCGCATACGGGCGACACCATCGACGATCACCGTGCGATGAATTTCCACTGCGGGAACCCCGGCCACCGCGACCGCCAGGAGTCGATCGTCAGGCCCGCCGGTGTTGTCGATCACCAGGTATCCGGCTCCCATTGCGGCACCGGGTGGGGTGGCACGCAGCCACGCGTCTTCGATGGCTGGCGCAGCGGAAGACAGTGAGGGCAGTAGGGCCAGCCAGGTCAGCCAGGCTGTACGGCTACCCACGACGCTTTCCCTTGGCCGGCTTGCTGCCCAGCGAGCGGGCCAGATAGGGCGCCGTGTGACCGTAGCCTGAGGCCGCGACTTCCTCGGGGGTGCCTTCCGCGATGATACGGCCGCCGCCGTCGCCGCCCTCGGGGCCCAGGTCCACGATCCAGTCCGCGGTCTTGATGACGTCCAGGTTGTGTTCGATCACGACCACCGTATTGCCCTCGTCACGCAGGCGATGCAGCACCCCCAGCAGTTGTTCGACATCGTGGAAATGCAGACCTGTCGTCGGTTCGTCCAGGATGTACAGGGTGCGACCGGTCGAGCGCTTGGAGAGTTCCTTGGCGAGCTTGACCCGCTGGGCCTCGCCTCCGGAGAGAGTGGTGGCGTTCTGGCCCAGGCGCAGGTAGGACAAGCCTACGTCCACCAGCGTCTGCAGCTTCCCGGCTACCACCGGAATGGCCTGGAAAAAGGCCAGTGCATCCTCGACGGTCATCTCGAGGACGTCGCGGATACTGCGACCCTTGAAGTGTACCTCCAGGGTTTCCCGGTTGTAGCGCTTGCCCTTGCACACGTCGCAGGGGACGTATACGTCCGGCAGGAAGTGCATCTCGACCTGCAGTACGCCATCGCCCTGGCAGGCCTCGCATCGACCGCCCTTGACGTTGAAGCTGAAGCGCCCCGGCTGATAGCCGCGTGAACGGGCTTCAGGGGTAGCGGCAAACAGGTCGCGGATCGGGGTGAACAGGCCCGTATAAGTGGCTGGATTGGAGCGCGGCGTGCGCCCGATCGGACTCTGGTCGATGTCGATGACCCGGTCGATGGCCTCGAGGCCCTCAACGGCGCGACAGGGCGCGCTTTCCTGCGAGCTGCCGTTCAGGTGCGTGGCCACCTGGCGATACAGCGTGTCGTTGACCAGCGTGGACTTGCCTGACCCGGAGACGCCAGTGACGCAGGTCATGAGGCCCAGCGGAAAGTCGACCGAGATGTCCTGCAGGTTGTTGCCGGTGGCGCCCACCACCCGCAGCGCCCGCTTGGGATCGCGCTGGTTGCGCCTGGCGGGAACTTGTATGGCGCGTCGTCCGGAGAGGAACTGACCAGTGATCGAGTCGGGTTCGGCCGACACCTCGGCAGGCGTGCCCTGCGCCACGATGCGACCGCCATGGACCCCGGCTCCCGGGCCTAGATCCACCACGTGGTCGGCCTGACGAATGGCGTCCTCGTCGTGTTCCACCACGATCACGGTGTTGCCGATGTCCCGCAGGCGGTGAAGCGTGTCCAGCAGTCGCTGGTTGTCGCGCTGGTGCAGCCCGATGGAGGGCTCGTCCAGGATGTACATCACGCCGACCAGGCCGGAGCCGATCTGGCTGGCCAGTCGAATCCGCTGTGCCTCGCCGCCGGAGAGCGTTTCCGCGCTGCGGTCGAGGGTGAGGTAGTCGAGGCCCACGTTGACCAGGAAGCCAAGTCGATCGGAAACCTCCTTGACGACCTTGGCGGCGATCTCGCCCCGCCAGCCCTCCAGCTGGAGTTCACCAAAGAACGCCAGCGCACGCCCAACGGACAGGGACGAGATATCGGGCAGGGATCGGCCGCCGACGAAGACGTGGCGAGCGGAGCGGGTGAGCCTCGCGCCCTGGCACTCTGGGCAGCTGCGGGTACCCAGATAGCGCGACAGTTCCTCACGGACCGCCATGGACTCGGTCTCGCGGTAGCGGCGCTCGAGGTTGTTGATGACTCCCTCGAACCGGTGCTTACGTTGTACCGTCCGGCCGCGGGAGTCGAAGTAACGGAAGTTGATTTCCTCGCGCCCGCTACCGTAGAGCACCACCTCACGGGAACGCTCGGACAGTTTCTCCCAGGGCGACTCCGGATCGAAGCCGTAATGCTCGGCCAGGGCCAGTACCATCTGGTAGTAGTAGGCGTTACGCCGGTCCCAGCCCCGGACCGCTCCGCTGGCCAGCGACAGGGCAGGCTGCGAGACCACCCGGGCCGGATCGAAGAACTGCTTGACGCCCAGTCCGTCGCAGGTGGGACAGGCTCCGGCGGGGTTGTTGAAGGAAAACAGCCGGGGCTCCAGCTCCGACAGCGAATAGCCGCAGGCGGTGCAGGCAAACTTGTCGGAGAAAACCAGTTCCTGCCTTTTCGGTTCGTCGAGGAAGGCAACCTGCGCCACACCTTCGCCGACCCGCAGCGCGGTTTCGAAGGATTCCGCCAGCCGCTGAGCCAGGTCCGGCCGAACCTTGAAGCGATCCACCACTGCCTCGATGGTGTGCTTGCGACGCAAGTCGAGCTTCGGCGCCTCGTCGAGTTCCACCAGCTTGCCGTCGACGCGGGCCCTGACGAAGCCGCGCCCCCGTAGCTCCTCGATGACCTGCAGGTGCTCGCCCTTGCGTTCGCGAATGACCGGGGCCAGCAGCACCAGTGGCGTACCCTCGGGCAACCTGAGTACCTGGTCCACCATCTGGCTGACGGTCTGCGCCGTGAGGTCCACCAGATGGTCCGGGCAGCGGGGGATGCCGGCCCGGGCGTAGAGCAAGCGTAGGTAGTCGTGAATTTCCGTGACCGTGCCGACCGTGGAGCGCGGGTTGTGCGAGGTGGACTTCTGCTCGATGGAGATCGCCGGCGACAGGCCGTCGATCAGGTCGAGGTCCGGTTTTTCCATCATCGACAGGAACTGGCGTGCGTAAGCCGACAGCGACTCCACGTAGCGGCGTTGCCCCTCGGCATAGATGGTGTCGAAGGCCAGCGACGACTTGCCGGAGCCCGACAGCCCGGTCAGCACGATCAGGCGGTCGCGCGGAAGGTCCAGATCAATGGACTGGAGGTTGTGGGTCCTGGCGCCGCGTATCCTGATGGTCTGGGTGGTCATGGGTCATCCGGCCGTTGCACGGGAACCGCCTAGGATACCGGCGCAGGGGCCGCTGCAGATAGTCCCCGGGCGTGGAGAATCCGGGCCCACGGGGCCGTTTTGCGGGTGTCCGCTGGACCGCTCAGGGACTAGAATGAGGGCCTGCTCAATACAACCAGCAAAGGATTCAGGTCATGGCAAGAGGCATCAACAAGGTCATCCTGGTCGGCCATCTCGGCCAAGACCCCCAGACCCGGGCCATGCCCAGCGGCAAGAGCGTGGTCAACCTCCGGTTGGCCACCACGGACCAGTGGCGCGACCGCCAGACTGGCGAAAACAAGGAGAATACCGAGTGGCACACGGTGGTCATGTTTGACCGCCTGGCGGAAATCGCCGCCGAATACCTGCGCAAGGGTTCGCAGGTCTATGTCGAGGGCAAACTGCGCACCCGGAAATGGCAGGACAAGGACGGCCATGACCGTTACTCCACCGAGATCGTCGCCAACGAGATGCAGATGCTCGGGGGCAGGGGCGGCGGCCAGTCGCAGGGCGGGGGCGGGGGCTACGAGCCTCGTGAGGCACCTGCCCGCGAAGCGGCCCAGGGCGGGGGGCGCCCCGCCGGTGGCGGTGACGAGTTCGACGACGACATCCCCTTCTAGGCCCCTGCCGCTTGCACGATCCAGGCCGCTGTGGCGGGGCTTCCACGACGGCCATACCCTTCATTTGCGGGCGTAAAAAAGCTACCCTTACGGTCCCTTTTCACCTTCGAGCCCGCGTCCCGGGCCCGGTTCCTGATGCCAGGCAGGCTCTACGTCTCCACCTTCGGCTGCCAGATGAACGAGTACGACTCGCAGAGGATGCAGGACGTCCTCAGGGAGTCGCACGGCCTGCTGCCGACCGACGACCCTGAACAGGCGGACGTCGTGCTCCT
>JAURLT010000106.1 GCA_030831085.1 Gammaproteobacteria bacterium | reverse complement strand
CTACTTCCCCGCCAGGGCCTTGAGCTTCTTGTTCAGCCGGCTCTTCTGCCGAGCGGCCTTGTTCTTGTGGATGATGCCCTTGCGCGCCATGGCGTCGATCACCGGGGTAGCCGCCTTCATGGCCTCGTTGGCCTCCTGGGCGTCGCCCTTGGCCACGGCTGTGACCACCCGCTTGACGGAGGTCCGCGCCTGCGAGCGCTGGGTGATGTTGCGGGCCCTGCGGGCCACTGCCTGACGGGCACGTTTTTCAGCTGATTTCGAGTTGGCCACGGGCCGCTCCGAGACTCAAAGAGCCGCGCATTTTCCTTGTGGCGCGGGGGGTTGTCAACAAGAAAGGACTGGCCTTGCGGTATAGTCCACTCCCCATGGGCATTCTCAAGAGCACCTCCCTGGTGGGCAGCATGACCCTGCTGTCGCGCATCTCGGGCCTGGTGCGGGACATGGTCTACTCCAGCGCCTTCGGCGCCGGGACCCTGATGGATGCCTTCCTGGTCGCCTTCAAGATCCCCAACTTCCTGCGTCGCCTCACCGCCGAGGGGGCTTTTTCCCAGGCCTTCGTGCCGGTGATCTCGGAATACCGCCTGAAGCGGGAGGAGGGCGAGGTCCGCCAGCTGGTGGGCAGCGTGGCTGGCACTTTCGGGCTGGCGCTGTTCGCGCTGACCCTCGTGGGCGTGCTTGGGGCGCCGCTGCTGGTCTGGCTGTTTGCCCCAGGCTTTGCCGACGACGGTGGGCGCTTCGACCTCACCGTGGCCATGCTTCGGCTCACCTTTCCCTACATCTTCTTCATGTCGCTGGTGGCGCTCGCCAGCGGGGTGCTGAACAGCTACGGCCGCTTCGGGGTGCCGGCCTTCACCCCGGTGCTCCTCAACCTCGTCATGATCGGCTTCGCGGTGGGGATCGCCCCCTACGCGCCCGAGCCGGGCATCGCGCTTGCTGCAGGCGTGTTCGTGGCGGGGCTGGTGCAGCTCCTCATCCAGCTGCCGGCGCTGCGCGGCATCCGCATGCTGGCCTGGCCGCGCTGGAACTGGCGCGACTCGGGCGTGCGGCGTATCGCCACGCTCATGCTGCCGGGCATTTTTGGTTCCTCGGTGGCGCAGATCTCCCTGCTGCTCGATACCCTGATCGCCTCGTTCCTGATCACCGGGTCCATCGCCTGGATGTATTACGCCGACCGGCTGATGGAGTTCCCGCTCGGGGTGTTTTCCATTGCTCTGGCCACGGTGATCCTGCCGCGGTTGTCCTCGCACCACGCGACCGAGGACCGCGCGCAGTTCTCCTCGACGCTCGACTGGGCGCTCAGGCTGACCGTGCTCATCGTGGTCCCGGCCGCGGCCGGCCTGTGCCTGCTGGCCGGTCCGCTGACTGCCACCATCTTCGGCTACGGAGCATTCACTGCCCGCGACGTGCAGATGTCCAGTTACGCGCTCATGGCCTACTCGCTGGGGCTGTGCGGCTTCTCCATGGTGAAGGTGCTGGCGCCCGGGTATTTCTCCCGGCAAGACACCCGCACGCCGGTGCGCATCGGCATCCTGTCGCTGGGGGCCAACCTGGGATTCAACGTGCTGGTGGTGGTGCCGGCCTTTCTGGGCGGCTTCGGTGCGCCCCACGCCCTGATGGCTCTCTCCACGGGGCTCTCGGCGGGCCTCAACAGCCTGCTGCTGTACCGTGGCTTGAGGCGGGGTGGCGTGCTCGTCCCGGGCCAGGAATGGGCTCGCCTGTTGCCGCGGGTGGCGCTGGCGAGCGCGGCCATGGTGGCCTTCCTGTGGTGGGCCTCGGGCGATTGGTCGGCATGGTCCAGCTGGGCGGTGACCGAGCGGGTCCTGCGCCTCGGCGCCTGCGTGACTGGCGGCGCGGTGGTCTATTTCCTGACGCTGGCCGCGACGGGCCTGCGTCCGCGCGAGGTCCTCAGCCAAAACCAGGGCTGAATCCCCGTATAATCGCGGGCTTGGATTCACCGAGCCCAGGAGCGCATGGAAATCGTCCGCGGCCTCGTCAATGCCCGCTCCGCGGATCGCGGCTGTGCGCTGACCATCGGCAACTTCGACGGGGTTCACCTCGGGCACCTGGAGATCCTCCGGCGCCTGCGTGAGGCCGCGCGTTTGCAGGGGCTGCCGCTGACGGTGGTCACCTTCGAGCCGCATCCCCGGGAGCGGCTGGCCCCCGACGAGGCGCCGCCGCGCCTGATGCGGGTGCGTGACAAAGCCCTGCGACTGGCCGAGGCCGGCGTGGATCGCCTGCTGGTGCTGCGCTTCGATGAGCGTCTGCAGGGCTGGAGTGCGGAGGAGTTCGCCCGGGCGGTGCTGGTAGAGGGGCTCGGGGCGCGGCATGTGGCGATCGGCGTGGGGTTTCGCTTCGGACGCGGGCGTCAGGGCAGCGTGGAAACGCTTCGCAGCATCGGGGCGCGTCACGGCTTTGCGGTGGAGGAGGTGCCCCCGGTGGACTTCGAGGGTGAGCGGATCAGCTCCACCCGCGTTCGGCAGGCGCTCGAGGTAGGCCGGCTGGACGAGGTAGGCAGTTTGCTGGGCCGGAATTTTCGGGTGACCGGCCGGGTGGTTTCTGGACAGCGCCTGGGTCGCCAGCTGGGATTTCCCACGGCAAACTTGCGGCTGCATCGGCGGCGGAGCCCGGTGCGGGGCATTTTTGCGGTCCGGGTGCAGGCTGTGGGCAGTGAGCCCATGGCCGGGGTGGCCTCGGTGGGCACGCGGCCTACGGTGGGCGGGACCGAGGTGCTGCTGGAGGCGCACCTGTTCGACTGGCAGGGTGACCTCTACGGTCGTTACCTGGCCGTGGACTTCGTGGCAAGGCTCAGAGACGAGCTGCGCTTCGACAACCTTGAACAGATGGTGGAGCGGATGCACGTCGATGCGCGCGAGGCCCGCGCCGTCCTCGGCCTCGCGCCGTAAAGGGTAAGCAGTGGATTACAAGCAGACAGTCAACTTGCCGCAGACGCCGTTCCCGATGAAGGCGGACCTTGCCCGGCGCGAGCCGGAGATGCTGGCGCGCTGGTATCGGGAGGACCGCTACGGCCAGATCCGCCAGGCGGTGGCCGGCCGACCGCACTTCACGCTGGTCGATGGCCCGCCGTATGCCAACGCCGCCATCCACATCGGCCATGCGGTCAACAAGATCCTGAAGGACATCATCGTCAAGTCGCGCACGCTGGATGGCCACGATGCGCCCTACGTGCCGGGCTGGGACTGTCATGGCCTGCCGATCGAGCAGCAGGTGGAGAAGAAGCACGGGCGCATCGGCCAGAAGCTCGACGCGCGCGCCTTCCGGCAGGCCTGCCGTGAGTACGCGGCCAGCCAGGTGGACGGCCAGCGCGAGGACTTCAAGCGCCTCGGGGTGCTGGGCGACTGGGACCAGCCCTACCTCACCATGCTGCCGCGCTACGAGGCCGAGCAGCTGCGGGCCTTTGCCAGCATCATCCGCGCCGGCCATCTCGAGCGCGGCTTCAAGCCGGTGCACTGGTGCCTGGACTGCCGCTCCTCGCTGGCCGAGGCCGAGGTGGAGTACGCCGATCGCACCTCGCCGGCCATCGACGTCGCATTCCCGGTGACGGACGCGGCCGACCTCGCGCGCCGACTCGGTGTCGAAGCAGCTGCGGCGGAGGGTGCGGAGCTCGCCATCTGGACCACCACGCCCTGGACGCTGCCCGCCAACCAGGCCGTCTGCCTGCATCCCGAGATCGAATACGTGCTGATCGAGAGCGCGCCCGACGGGCAGCGCCGTCGCCTGCTGGTGGCTGCAGCACTCGCCGCAGCGGTGCTGGAGCGCTCGGGACTGCCTGAGGGGCGCGAACTCGGCCGTGCTGCGGGCAGCGCGCTCGAGGGCCTGCGGCTGCAGCATCCATTCTACGATCGCGAGGTGCCGGTGATCCTGGGGGAGCACGTCACCGTCGATTCCGGCACGGGCGCCGTGCACACCGCGCCGGGCCATGGCGTGGAGGACTACCAGGTGGGGCGCGCCTACGGCCTCGTGGTGGACAACCCCGTGGGCAACGACGGGCGCTACCTGCCGGGCACCGAGCTCTTTGAGGGTCAGCAGGTCTTCAAGGCCAACGAAGCCATCGTCGAGGTGCTGCGCGAGCGCGGCCGCCTGCTCTGTCACCTGCCCTACCAGCACAGTTATCCGCACTGCTGGCGGCACAAGACGCCGGTCATTTTCCGCGCCACGCCGCAGTGGTTTGTCAGCATGGAGCGCGCCGGGCTGCGCCAGCGCGCGCTCGCCGAGATCGCCCGCGTGCACTGGGTGCCGGGCTGGGGCGAGCAGCGCATCGCCGGCATGGTCGAGGGCCGGCCGGACTGGTGCATCTCGCGTCAGCGCGCCTGGGGCGTGCCGCTGGCGCTGTTTGTCCACCGCCGCAGCGGCGAACCGCATCCGCGTTCGGCCGAGCTGCTGGAGCAGGTGGCCGCGCGCGTGGAGCAGCACGGCCTGGAGGCCTGGTTCGACCTCGACGCCGCGGAACTGCTGGGCGAGGAGGCCGCTGAATACGAGAAGACCGACGACGTGATGGACGTCTGGCTGGATTCGGGGGTGGTGCATCATTGCCTGCCGGCGCTCAGGCCCGATGCCATTCCCTTCCCTGCGGATGTCTACCTCGAGGGCTCCGACCAGCATCGCGGCTGGTTCCAGAGCTCGCTCCTGGCCTCGGTGGCCGGCAAGGGCATCGCCCCCTACCGCGAGGTGGTCACCCACGGTTTCGTGGTGGACGACAAGGGCCGCAAGATGTCCAAGTCGCTGGGCAACGTCATCGCCCCTCAGCAGGTGGTCGGCACGCTTGGTGCCGACGTGCTGCGCCTGTGGGTGGCTGCCACCGACTACAGCGCCGAGATGAGCGTTTCGGATGAGATCCTCAAGCGCACCTCGGAGAGCTATCGCCGCATCCGCAACACTGCCCGCTTCCTGCTGGGCAACCTGCACGGCTTCGACCCGGTCACCGATGCGGTGCCGGTAGAAGAGCTTATCGCCCTCGATGCCTGGGCCATCGGCCAGGCGCGCCGGCTGCAGGAGGAAGTGATCGCCGCCTATCGCAGCTACGACTACCACCTGATCTACCAGAAGGTGCACAACTTCTGCGTGGTGGACCTCGGTGCCCAGTGGCTCGACATCCTGAAGGATCGGCTCTACACCACGCCGGCTGCGGGTCACCCCCGGCGCAGCGCCCAGACGGCCATGTATCAGGTGCTGGAGGCCATGGTCCGCTGGCTCGCGCCTATCCTGTCGTTCACCGCCGAGGAAATCTGGGAGTTCTTGCCCGGCAAGAGGGATGCCTCGGTGTTCATGTCCACCTGGTGGAACCTTCCGTCGGCAGGCCCGCATGCTGCGCTCGACTGGGAGGCGGTGATGGCCCTGAAGGCCGACGTGTCCCGGGAACTCGAGCGCCTGCGCGTGGCGGGCGAGATTGGCGCGCCGCTCGAGGCGGCCGCCGAGGTGTACCTGGACGAGGCACAGCATGCGCGTCTTGCCACCATAGGGGAGGAACTGCGCTTCGTGCTGATTACCTCGGAAGCCAGGCTGCGCCCCGCCACAGAGCGCCCCCCCGAGGCTGTCGCTGCCACCACCGTCGCGGAGACGGGTGCCTGGATCGTGGTGCGTCCGGTTGAGGATGCCAAGTGCGTACGCTGCTGGCATCGTCGGGCCGACGTGGGCGCCGACAGCCGGCATCCCGAGCTCTGCAGCCGCTGTGTCGGCAACCTGGAAGGCCCGGGTGAGTCGAGGCACTGGGCATGAGCCAGGCGGAACGCATGGGCAATGCCGGACTGCGCTGGCTGTGGCTGGTTGCGGTGGTCATCGTGCTGGATCAGGTCACCAAGGCCGTGATCGTCGCGACCTTTGATCTCTACGACGTGGTGGAGGTGCTGCCGGTCTTTAACCTCACGCGGCTGCACAACACCGGGGCCGCCTTCAGCCTGCTGGCGACGGCCTCGGGCTGGCAGCGCTGGTTCTTTGTCGGCGTCGCGCTGGGGGTGAGCGCGCTCATCATCCACTGGCTGCGCAGCCTGCCAAGAGAGGGCGGTGCCCGCTCGGGCTGCGCCCTGGCACTGGTGATGGGTGGGGCACTCGGGAACGTCATCGACCGGCTGTACCATGGCTATGTGGTCGACTTCCTGCACTTCCATTGGGGGAAGGCCTACTTTCCGGCCTTCAACGTGGCGGACAGCTGCATCACGGTGGGCGCGGGGCTCCTGATCCTGGATGCCATCCTCGAGGGGCGCAGCAAACGGGAGGGATCCTGATGGAGATACTGCTGGCGAACCCGCGCGGCTTTTGTGCTGGTGTGGACCGGGCTATCGACATCGTCGAGCGGGCCATCGATCTGTTCGGGGTGCCGATCTACGTACGCCACGAGGTGGTGCACAATCGTTTTGTGGTCGATCGCTTGCGCGAGATGGGCGCGGTGTTCGTCGACGAACTCGACGAGGTGCCCGATGGTGCCACGGTGATCTTCAGTGCCCACGGCGTGCCGAGGGCAGTCCAGCTGGAGGCCGAGCGGCGCGAGTTGCAGGTCTTCGACGCCACCTGCCCGCTGGTGACCAAGGTCCACATGGAGGTGAAGCGCTATGCCCGCGACGGGCGCGAGGTGCTGCTGATCGGCCACGCCGGCCACCCCGAGGTGGAGGGCACCATGGGCCAGTTCGACGACTCGCAGGGCGGCCGCATCCTCCTGGTCGAGACGCTGGAGGACGTGGCCCGTCTGGAAGTGCGCGATCCCGGTAAGCTCGCCTTCGTCACCCAGACCACGCTCTCCATGGACGACACCGCGCGCATGGTCGAAGCCCTGCGCGCACGGTTTCCGTCGCTGGTCTCGCCGCGACGCGAGGACATCTGCTACGCCACCCAAAATCGTCAGGATGCCGTGAAGGGTCTGGTGGATCGTTGCGAGGTGCTGATCGTCCTGGGTTCGGTGACCAGCTCAAATTCCAATCGCCTGCGCGAGATTGCCGAGTCCCGCGGCCTGCGCGGTTACCTGGTGGACGGCCCCGAGGATCTGCGCCGCGAGTGGTTCGAGGGCGTGCAGGCGGTCGGCGTGACCGCGGGCGCCTCCGCGCCCGAGGTGCTGGTGCAGGCGGTGGTCGAGCGCCTGCGCGAATGGGGTGGCAGCCTGGCCGTGGAACTCGAGGGCCGGCCGGAGCACGTCACCTTCAGCCTGCCGCTGACCTTGCGCCGGCGAGGCGAGGCCAGCGCCCCCGCGTCGCGAGAGGCCTGAGTCAACGTCCCCAGCAGGCTGCCGTGCTGTCCTCGCCCGAGGCCGCGTAGGCCCGCCGCGTCCCGCTGTGATCGATCGTCAGGGTCGTGCACTTGCGATCGGCCGCCTGCGGCCCGTCGGGCAGGGCCGTGGCGCTCGCCAGATAGCCGCTGCTGTGATCGGCCGACACCGACAGCTGGTAGCGCCCGTTGGCGGTGCGCGGGCTGATCGGCAGACCTCCCTGCGACCCCTCCAACCCCGTGGCATAGGCTCGGTGGGTAAAAAAATATTGCTCCTGCGCGGCGGCCAGAGCCAGCAGGCTGGTCATGGCCTCGGTGCGGTGCGCACGCAGCAACTGTCCGCGGAAGCCGGGATAGGCCAACGCAGACAGGATGCCCACGATGGCGACAGCGACCAGGACCTCCATCAGGGTTAATCCGCGCTCGGCAGCGGGCGCCATGAAGTCCTCGTTGGCGGAGTGGTGGTGACGAACCCCTGCTCGAGTCGCACCACCACGCTGCGACTAGCGCGGCCTTCGGCGATGACCGCCGCGTGCTGGAGCGGGGCACCGGAGGGCGTCGCGTCCCTGACGATCCAGGTGGTCACGGAAGCCCGGCCGGCGGCGTCGGGCCAGGGGGCCGTCCCCGGGGGCAGGGCGATGCCGGTTTCGAGCGTGGTCTCGATGCCGGCTTCGGCGGCGCGGAAGGCGAGGGCCGCTTCTTCCGCGTGCGAGGCTACAGCCAGTGACGCGACGGCAGCGGTCATGGCGGCTACGGCCAGCGTGCCCAGGGCGAGGCTGAGGATGGTCACGATGACGAGCGCGGCGCCGCGCTGGGGGATCTTCATGGCCTGCCCCGGAGATTGCGCGGCACGACGATGCGCCCGGCATGACTTCG
>JAURLT010000105.1 GCA_030831085.1 Gammaproteobacteria bacterium | reverse complement strand
TAAGCAGGTTTTTTATGCGCTTGGCGAGCACGACCGGCAGGGCATACTCGACCGTATCGCGGCCGAAGGGATCCGCGGCAAGCCCGTAGTCACCCGCTTCAAGGGGCTCGGCGAAATGAGTCCGGTTCAGTTGCGCGAGACTACCATGGCGCCGGACACCCGGCGCCTGATGCAACTGTCCATCGAGCCGGGCGATGACGCCGAGGAAATGCTCGACATGCTATTGGCCAAGAAGCGTTCCGCCGACCGGCGTGACTGGCTGGAACGCAAGGGCAACCTTGCGGAGACCCAATGAAGGAGCAGCAACTCGATTTCGAGGGCATCGAGCGCCGCCCGCTCAAGGCCTTCACGGAAAAGGCCTACCTCGATTACTCGATGTACGTCATCCTTGACCGTGCCCTGCCACAACTTGCCGACGGCCTGAAGCCCGTCCAGCGGCGGATTATCTACGCCATGAGCGAGCTGGGTCTCGCGGCCGGATCCAAGCACAAGAAGTCGGCTCGTACGGTTGGCGACGTGATCGGCAAGTACCACCCGCACGGCGACTCCGCCTGCTACGAGGCCATGGTGCACATGGCCCAGGATTTTTCCTACCGTTATCCGGTGGTGGACGGCCAGGGTAACTGGGGTTCAACGGACGACCCCAAGTCCTTTGCGGCAATGCGGTACACGGAGGCCCGGCTGCGGCCCTACGCGCAGGTGCTGCTGGCCGAGCTGGAGCAGGGCACGGTCGAGTGGGTGCCCAATTTCGATGGCACCCTTGATGAGCCCCAGTTGATGCCCGCGCGGCTGCCCAACGTCCTTCTGAACGGTGCGGCCGGTATTGCCGTGGGCATGGCGACCGACATCCCACCCCACAACCTGCGGGAGGTCGTTGCGGCTTGCCTGCGCCTGCTGGACGACCCTGCGACCTCCGTCGAGGACCTGTGCCTGGAGGTGCGGGGTCCCGACCTGCCGAGTGGTGCGGAGATCATTACCCCGGCCGCCGAACTCAGGCAGGTCTACGCCACCGGCAGCGGCTCGTTCCGGGCCCGCGCGGTCTACGAGGTGGAGGAGGGGGAGGTCATCGTCACTGCGCTGCCCTACCAGGTCTCGGGCTCCAAGGTGCTCGAGCAGATTGCGTCGCAGATGCGCGCCAAGAAATTGCCGATGGTGGAGGACCTGCGCGACGAAAGTGACCATGAGCAGCCAACCAGGCTGGTCATTACGCCGCGCTCATCAAGGGTCGACCTCAGTCAGTTGATGGACCACCTGTTTGCCACTACCGATCTGGAGCGCAGTTACCGGGTCAACATGAACGTCATCGGCCTGGATGGCCGACCGAGAGTCATGGACTTGCGAGCAATGCTGCTGGAGTGGATCGACTTCCGCACCTCCACAGTTCGCCGCCGGCTGGAATGGCGCCTCGAGAAGGTGCTCGCCCGCCTGCATGTGCTGGACGGCCTGCTGGTGGCTTTCCTAAACCTCGACGAGGTGATCAGGATCGTCCGTACCGAGGACGAGCCCAAACAGGCGTTGATGGATCGTTTCCAGCTGTCCGAGATCCAGGCCGAGGCCATCCTTGAGACGCGCCTGAGGCACCTTGCTAGGCTCGAGGAAATGAAGATCCGCGGCGAGCAGCAGCAGCTGTCGGAGGAACGTGACTCCCTGCAG
The DNA here is from genome assembly GCA_030831085.1 of Gammaproteobacteria bacterium. GTDB lineage: Bacteria > Pseudomonadota > Gammaproteobacteria > Steroidobacterales > Steroidobacteraceae > SG8-30. Next base: position 1,538 of record JAURLT010000105.1, on the reverse strand, counting down.
AAGACCCTGGCCAGCAAGGCCCGGCTCAAGCGGCTGGTCCGGGACGAACTGGAGCGTGATGCCCAGCAATACGGTGACGAGCGCCGGACCCGCCTGGTCGAGCGCGCTGCCGCCCAGGCCATCAGCGAGGACGAGCTGGTTAGCAGCGAGCCGATCACCGTAGTGCTGTCCCATGCCGGGTGGGTGCGTAGTGCGAAGGGGCACGAGATCGATCCGCGACAGCTGTCCTACAAGACCGGCGATACCTTCCGGGCGGCGGCCCGCGGGCGCAGCACCCAGCAGGCCGTGTTTCTCGACTCCACTGGGCGCTGCTACAGCCTGCCCGCGCGCTCGTTGCCCTCGGCGCGAGGACAAGGCGAGCCGCTGTCTGGACGCATCGATCCGCCTGATGGCGCGAGCTTCAAAGGGGTGCTTATAGGCGAGCCGCAGGACCGCTGGCTGCTGGCCTGTGACGCGGGCCAGGGTTTCGTCACCCGCCTGGAGTCCCTGCAGGGGCGCAACCGATCCGGCAAGGCGATCTTCAACCTGCCGCAGGGAGCGGAGCCCCTGGGCGCGAGCCCGGTTCCCGGCGACGACGCGCTGGTTTGTGCGGTCAGCAGCGAGGGCAGGCTGCTGGCCTTCCCGATCGGTGAGCTGCCGGAAATGGACAAGGGGCGTGGCAACCTGATTTTCGGCATCCCGGGACGTAAGGCTCGCAGCCGCGAAGAGTTGATGGTGGACGTGGCTGTCGTGCCCCGGGGCGGGCGATTGCTGGTGCACTGTGGCGAGCGGCGGATGACGCTAGCGAGCAAGGAGCTGGACGCCTACCTTGGTGCCAGGGGGCAACGCGGCGCGCTGCTTCCGCGCGGCTGGCGCAAGGTGGATCGACTCGAGATCGAGGCCAGTCCGTCTTAGTCCTCGGCGGGGCTTGCCTCGTCGCTGTCGCCAAGCACCACCTGCTCCGGCATGTTGACGAAATAGCCCTGAATGAAGCCAACCCCCAGTTGCCACAACACTGCCATGGTGTTCGCGTCCTCCACGCGCTCGGCTACCGTCACCGCATCCACGGCGCGGGCCAGTTCCACCAGCTTGCGGGCGCGATCCTGTTTTTCGGCGGACTGGGACAGTCCCTGCATCAGGGTCCCGTCCAGCTTGACGAAATCAGGCTTCAGCCGCTTGGTCAATGCCTCTGTGGAAGGGCTCCGGCCGAAGTTCTCCAGGGCGATACGGAACTTCATGGCTGCCAGCATCTGCCTGAGTGCGGTCAGTTCCCTGATCTGCTGGGCGGCGGCCTCTTCCCGGAACTGGAGCACGATCCGCGACGGGTCGATGGGAATGGCCTTGATCTGGGCGGCAAGGAAGTCGGCGAAGGTCGGATCCACCAGGCTGTCGCGCGAGATCCTCACGAACAGTGCGCCGCTGCGCCGTGATGCACACAGGCCGAGCGAGGCCGTGACGACCCAGCGGTCGATGTCCGCGCTCAGGCCGTTGCGCTCCGCCACCTTCATGAATTCCGAGGGCAGGACCTCCTCGTTCTGCTCGTCACGCATGCGCAGGGC
>JAURLT010000104.1 GCA_030831085.1 Gammaproteobacteria bacterium | reverse complement strand
GCAGCCTGGTGGACCACCTCATCTGGCAGCTGGAACTGGCCGGGCTGGAGCCTCGTCAGCTCGCGCTGGCCCTGGCCATTGCCGAATCCGTCAACGAGGACGGCTACCTCGAGGAGGAGTTGGCCAGCATCGGCCTGCCGCTCGGGGCAAACGCCGGCGAGATGGAGGGCGCCCTGGCGGTCGTGCAGCAACTGGACCCAACCGGTGTCGGCGCACGCTCGGTAGCCGAGTGCATTACCCTGCAGCTGGCCCAGCTCAAGGCCGGCACCCCTGGTCTGGCATTGGCCCTGCGGGTGGCGGGTGGCTACCTCGAATCCGTCGCCGCCCTGCCCGTCCCGCAACTGGCGAGACAGCTCGGTTGCACTGCGCAGCAACTGGACACGGCCCTGCTGCTGGTACGGGCCTGTCATCCCCGGCCAGGCGCAGCACTGGGACGCAACCGCACCGAGTACGTGGTTCCGGACGTGTTCGTCAGGCGCACGGCGCGCGGCTGGGCGGTCGACCTCAACGGCGCCTCCCTGCCAAGGCTCGGCATCAACCAGGCCTATGCGGGAGCCCTCGGCCGGGGCGATGAGCATTCCCAGCTCAAGGCCCAGTTGCAGGAGGCCCGCTGGCTGATCAAGAGCCTCGAGATCCGCAACGAGACCCTGCTCAAGGTGGCCCGGGCGATCGTGCGCAGGCAGTCCGGCTTCCTGGACCAGGGGGACGAGGCCATGGTGCCCCTGGTGCTGAGGGAGATCGCAGAGGAAGTCGAGCTCCACGAGTCGACGGTCAGCCGGGTTACGGCCGGCAAGTACATGCACACTCCGCGGGGTGTGCTGGAGTTTCGGCACTTTTTTTCGAGCAGCGTGGCCGGCGAGGCCGGCAGCGTGTCCTCGACTGCCATCCGTGCGAAAATCCGCAAACTGATCGGGGGCGAGGACCCCGGCCAGCCGCTGTCGGACGCCATGCTCGCCGAACTGCTCTCCGGAGCAGGGGTTCGGGTGGCGAGGCGCACCGTGGCGAAGTACCGGGAAGAATTGGGTATCCCGACCTCGGCAGAGCGGCGCCGCGCCGCCCCTCGCTGAGCCGGGCACAGCAGCGGGAGTAGCCTGGGTGGAGCTGGTCGTCGTCAGCGGGCTTTCGGGCTCCGGCAAGAGTGCGGCCCTCGACATGCTCGAGGACCTGGGCTGGTATTGCGTCCACAACATCCCGGCCGCCGTGCTCATGGATGTCGTCAGTTATGCGCTGCGCGATGATCCGCCGGTCTACCGCCGGCTCGCGGTAGGTCTCGACTCACGTGACCAGCGCAGCGGCCTGTGCGCGCTGCCCGACAAGCTGATGGAACTGCGCGAGAGCGGGCTGGATGCGCGGCTGGTCTATCTCCACGCCGACGATCGAGCCCTGACCCGGCGCTTTGCGGAGACCCGCCGTCGCCATCCGCTGACGGACGGCAAGACGACGCTCGTTGAGGCACTGGCAGCGGAGCGCGAACTGATGATGCCGCTGGCACGAACGGCGGACCTGATCATCGATACCTCGACACTGGGCCTCCACGACCTTCGCGAGGCGATTCGCCAGCGCATGGACAAGAGCCGCGACGGTGGACTCGCGGTGGTATTCCTGTCCTTCGGCTACAAGGGGGGGTTGCCAGGTGAGGCCGACTTCGTCTTTGACGTGCGCACGCTGCCCAACCCCTACTGGGAACCCCGGCTTCGCGAACAGAGCGGACGCGACCCGGAGGTGGTTGCCTACCTTGATGCGTCCGATGAAGTCTCCGCCATGGCTGATGACATCGCCGGCTTCGTGGCCCGCCGCATCCCGGAGTATCGGGCCAGTAACCGCGCCTACCTGACCGTCGCCATCGGCTGCACCGGCGGACGTCATCGCTCGGTCTACCTGGCCGAGCGCCTGGCGCGGCATTTTTCCGGGCACCGGCCGCCGGTCCTGATCCGGCACACCGCCCTCAAGTCGTGAACGAGCCGGTACCGGATCCGCGGACGGAGCGCGCGGCCCGCCTGGCCACCCTGCGGGGCGCGCTGTCAGCCGGCGCTCTGCGGGGCGCCGAGCGGATGATCAACGCCCTGCACCCCGCCGAAATTGCCAGACTGCTGGAATCCCTGCCGCCCGCCCAGCGCGAGCTTGCCTGGGAGCTGGTGGACCATGAGCTGGACGGCGACGTGCTGGTCGAGCTGTCGGAGGAGGTCCGCGCCGAACTCATTCGGGAAATGGACCCGCAGGAGATCGTCGAGGCCGCCGAGGGCCTGGACCTCGACGACCTCGCCGACTTGCTGGGCGAGCTGCCGGAAGCCCTCACCCGCCAGGTCCTGCACTCCATGGACCAGCAGGATCGGGTGCGCCTGACCGCAGTGCTGAGTTATGCCGAGGACAGCGCAGGCGGCCTGATGAACACGGACACGGTCACCATCAGGCCCGACGTAACCGTCGAAGTGGTGTTGCGCTACCTGCGCATGCGCGGCGAGCTGCCGGAGCGGACCGATTCCCTGTTCGTGGTCGACCGTCACGACCGCTACCTCGGCAGCCTGCCGCTGAACCGCCTGCTGACTGCGGCCGAGGAGCAACTGGTCGCCGGTGTCATGGAAGCCGATATCGCGGGCATCCCACCTGCCATGCCGGCCTCGGAGGTGGTGCAGTTGTTCGAGGCCCGCGACCTGCTCTCGGCGGCCGTGGTGGACGCCGACCGTCGCCTGCTCGGCCGCATCACCATCGACGATGTGCTCGACGTGGTGCGCGAACAGGCAGAGCATCCGCTGTTGACGGCAGCCGGCCTCGACGACGAGGAAGATGTGTTCGCGGGCGTCAAGCGCAGCACGCGGCGGCGCTCGCTCTGGCTCGGGGTGAACCTGCTGACCGCCTTTCTGGCCTCGTGGGTGGTCGGGCTGTTCGAAGCCACGATTGATCAGGTCGTGGCGCTCGCCGTGCTGATGCCGGTAGTGGCGAGCATGGGCGGCATCGCCGGGACCCAGACCGTCACCCTGATCATTCGCGGCATTGCGCTGGGACAGGTTGAGGGTTCCAATGCACGCTGGCTGTTCTTCAAGGAACTGTCGGTGGGTGCGCTGAACGGGGTGATCTGGGCCAGCGTCGTGGCTGTGGCCACCTGGCTCTGGTTTGGCACCTGGCAAATCGCTGCCGTGATCTGCGCCGCCATCGTGATCAACCTGGCCGCCGCCGCCGTGGCCGGCGTGTCCATTCCCCTGGCCCTCAAGCGACTGCGCGTCGATCCCGCCCTGGCCGGGGGCGTGATCCTGACTACCGTGACCGACGTGGTGGGCTTCGCGGCCCTATTGGGACTGGGCACCCTGTTCCTGACCTGACGCACCCGGCGCGGGTTCGATGAAGGCCAGGATTTCCTTACGCCGTGCTTCGGCGTCCGCCATCCCCAGTTCCATCAACCGGGTTGTATAGCGGGCCTCAAACATCAACACGGACTTGAACGCCCCAGCACCGCGTCCGGCACCCAGCACGCGGAACAGGGCCCTCACGCTGGCAGGCAGGTCGGCCGTATGCCGTTCCGCTTCAGCAGAGAGATCTCCGCTGGGCTGCAGCACCAGGGCCTCCACCCGACGCAACGCACCCGCCTGAGGATTGCCGTGACCCAGCAGCCGATTGACGCGCTCGAGGCGTTCGAGATCCGCATCCAGGCTTTCCATGAACAGCGTGTCCAGCATGAAACCGGCGACCTGGCCAAAGGTCGG
>JAURLT010000103.1 GCA_030831085.1 Gammaproteobacteria bacterium | reverse complement strand
TCGACCACGCTCGCTGAGCGCCACGCGAGGCAGCTCAGATGACCCATTCCTCCGCGGGTTCCCGCAGGTTGTACTGAGAGGCCATGGCGCGTCCGTAGGCGCCGGCCGTGTCGATCAGCAGGATATCGCCCTCCGCGGTGGGGGCCAGGGCCCGATGCCTGCCCAGCACGTCACCCGTCTCGCAGATCGGGCCCACCACCGTTACGGCTTCCACCCGGGGCTCATCGAGGCGGCTCAGGTTGTGGATGTCATGGTAGGCACCGTAGAGCGCCGGTCGGATCAGGGAGTTCATGCCGGTGGCCACGCCGACGTAGCGGTGCTGGCCCTTGCCCTTCACCTGCGTCACGCGCGCCAGCAAGACGCCGGCCTCTGCCACCAGGAATCGACCAGGTTCCATCCACAGCCGGAGAGTCGGGTGTTTTTCCCGAAAGGCCGTCAGGGCGGAATCCAGGCTGGCCAGATCGACCGGAGGCAAGCCGTCGCGGTCGGGTACACCGAAGCCACCGCCCAGGTCGAGGACCTCCACCTCACCCAGACGAGCGGCTGCCGCGGCCAGGATGTTGGCGGTTTCGAGCCAGTTCGACAGGTCAAAATTGCCGCTGCCAGTGTGCGCATGCAGGCCAGCGATGCGGATATCGTGTGCGCGCACCAGTTCGACCAGACCGTCGAGGTCGTCCAGCGGGATACCGAACTTGGAGTGGCTGCCGCCGGTTCGTACGTGCTGGTGATGGCCATGTCCTTGCCCCGTGTCGATGCGTACGAACACGGTCTTGCCTGCCAGCAGGCCTGCCCAGGCTTGCATGGCCTGCAGGTTGTCGAGGGTCAGACGCAGACCTTCATCCAGAGCCCACTGGTATTCCTCACGCCCGGCAAAATTGGGGGTGAACAGCAGCCGGTCGATGGGCAACCCGGGTAGTACTCGCCGGACGTGCTCGACCTCGCCCCTGGAGACGCATTCGAGTCCCAGCCCGCTGGTGACCACGGTACGCAGGATGTCGGGATGGGAGTTGGCCTTGATCGCATAGAAGACCCGGTCCAGCGACCGCATGGCCATCAACTGCGTCGCCCGCTCGCGGACCGTATCGAGATGATAGACGTAGGCGCTTTGACGTCCCTCCATGAGCTGCAATAACTGCTCCCGGCAGTCGCGCCACCAGCGAACCCTCGTTGGCCCTGACGGCGGCGTTGACTGCAGGTCTTCCCAGCTCGGTCCCATGATGGGATCGTCACCGCCCTGCGGGATCAACAGGTCATGCAGCTGGCCCACCAGCCGGGTGGCCTGCGCCTCGTCGATGACGAAGGTAAAGTTCAGGTCGTTGGCGGCCTGGCTCACCAGGTAGATCTTGTGCTCCTCGAACAGTTCGAAGGCATCGCCCAGTCGGTGGATGATGGCCCGGATGTTTCGTCCGAGCAGCGACAGGGATGCACAGGGGCCGAGCACCTCGACCCGGCATAACCGCGACAACTCCGCGACCAGCGCCTCCAGTTGACTGGGCGCCAGGCTGTTGGCCTGGGGATCGAGGGTGACCGTTACGTTGGTTTCCGAGGTTGAGACCAGGTCGACCGACATGCCATGCCGCTTGAAGACGGCAAAGGCATCGGCCAGAAAGCCAACCTGGTGCCACATGCCCGGGCTATCCATGGAAATCAGGGTAATGCCACGCCGCAGGGCGATTGCCTTCAGGCGCGCGCCTTCCGCGCTTGAGGAATCCGAAATCCGGGTGCCCTCCGATTCTGGCGACTGGGTAGCCCGCACCAGCAGCGGAATGCCTGCTGCCCGTGCCGGCAGGATGCAGCGAGGGTGCAACACCTTGGCCCCGCTGGTGGCAATCTCCTGTGCCTCGTCGTAGTGGAGGTTCTTCAACAAGCGAGCCCCGCGGACATCCCTGGGGTTCGCCGAGAACATACCCGGGACGTCGGTCCAGATTTCCAGCCTTGCAGCGCCCAGCCGGGCTGCCAGGTAGGCCGCGGACGTATCCGAGCCACCCCTTCCCAGCAAGACGGTGTGGCCTGCTGCATCAGAGGCGATGAAACCCTGGGTCAGCACCACGGTTCCCCAACTGCGCAGTTCGTCGGCAAGCCGTGACGAAAAGCTGAAGTCGCAACTGGCCGACAGCACGCTCACCCGCCCTCCGGTCTCGGCGACCGAGGCGGTCAGCAGGCCACGGGCGTCCATCAGGGTCGTAGGCAATCCCCGCGCGTTCAGGAATGCGGCGCCGATTTCCGTGGCCATCAGTTCGCCGGTGGCCATCGCCCTCGCCCGCACCCCGTCACTGACCTCACCGACGAGGGCGATGCCGTCAGCCAGCTTGCTCAGGTCTTCAAGATGAGCCAGCAGTCCCTTGGGCGGATCGAGTTGCATTGCCTCGCAAAGCGCGAGATGCCTGGCCCGGATCGCCGCCAGCACCTCGCGATGTGCCGAGATGAGTGCCTCGTCGACCAGTCGAGCGAGGCTGTCGGTGACCCCGGACAGGGCGGAATGCACGACCACGGGCAGCTCGCCGCCGGCCTTGGCGGCCTGCAGGATCGAGAGAATGTTTTGCCAGTTGGCCAGGCTCGAGACACTGGTGCCACCGAACTTGCGGACGACGATGGGGGCCGGTGCGGATGGGCTCATGGCAGACTCACGGCGGGAAATGGAACCCCCGACTTTTGGCGCGCTCAGCCCTCGTCAAGGCCGTAGTCGTCGGTCAATTCGCGTTCCAGCCGACGTTCAGCCAGTACGTCCTCGACCCGGCTCCAGGCCGCCTGGGGAACTTTACGACCCGGCCGGGGCTTGCGGTCGCCTCCCAGCATACGGTCGAGGTCTTCCGTGCCCTCGTCCTGAAAGTCCTCATCCATCTCAAACTCCCCACGCTCACCCATGGCAGCGAAATCCTTTAATAATCAGAAGTCTGTATGGGATATTTCACTGTTAACGCGGGCGCAATATACCTAAACGGCGGGGCAAATCAATACCCCGCCGCTCAGGTCCCATCGAAAGGAATCGAAAGGTGCCTACCCGCACCCCGCCAGACATTCGGAATAGGCATCATCGCAGGCCTTGGCCTTCTTCGAGTCACCCTCCGCCTCGCTCATGCAGGTGTCTGACTGTTCGTCACAGGCCATTGTGCATTCTTCCCGGGACGGCTTGGGTGCCTCTTCCTGGGCGTTGGCGCCGAGGGCCGTCAGGCACAGGGCCGCCATTACGGACATTGTCAGCTTCTTCATGGACCCCCCCATGGTTGGCAAAGACAAGGTTTTATAGGTCAGCCCAAGGCCCGTTGCAACATGCGGCCGCCAGCCAGCAGCAGAAACACCCCAAAGGTCAGCCCCAACTTGCGCTGGGACCAGCGGTGGGCCAACCCGACACCGAGGGGCACCGACCACACCGTTGCCGGCACCAGGACCGCCAGGGCCAGCAGGTCGACGTGTCCAAACCGGTAGCCCCATGCCTGGTCGCCTGCGTCGGACGCCAGCAGGTAGCCCACTGTGGACGGCAGGGCAATCCAGGCTCCCAGCCATGCCGAGGTTCCGACTGCCTGATGCACTGCAAAGCCGAAGGCACGCAAGACCGGCACCGAGAAGGTCCCGCCTCCGATGCCCATCATGGCTGAGACTCCACCGATACCCACGGGCACTGGCCACCACTTCACACTTGCCGGGTCTGGGAGACCATGAGCCGGCGCTGGCTCGACAACCCGGCCTCGGAACCACACTCCATGAAACCCGGCGAGAATGGCGAGTGAGCCGAAGGTGGCGGCCAGCCATCGGCCGTCCAGCTGGATGGCCAGCAGGCTGCCCAGCAGGGCGCCGAGCGCGCAGGCCGGCCCCCAGCGAACCGCCACCCTCGTATCGATCGCGCCGCGCTGCTGATGCCGACGGGCCGAGACCAACGCCGTCGGCACGATGCAGGCCATGGAAGTTCCGACTGCCAGGTGCACCCGTTCGCTGACGGGGATGCCCATGGCAGCGAAACAGCTGTCGAGCACGGGGACCAGCACCATGCCGCCGCCGATGCCCAGCAGCCCCGCCAGGAGCCCGGCGATGGCGCCAGCCCCCAGCAGGAGAAACAGGTACATGAACCAGACGTCGGGGATCAGCCCTCCCTCCCACTCAGGAGTCGGCGCGCCACCGACAGCTTGTGCACTTCGTCTGGTCCGTCATAGATTCGGGCTGCCCGCTCCTCGCGATAATAAAAGGCGAGCACCGTGTAGTCGGTCATGCCGAGCCCACCGTGCACCTGGAGGGCCCGATCGAGCACCCTCTGCAGCACGTCGGCCACGTAGTACTTGATCATGCTGACGTCATTGCGCGCCGACCTGGCCCCGGCTCGCGTGATCCGCCAGGCGGTATGCAGCACCAGGAGCCGGGCCGCCTGGATCTCGGCAGCGCATTCCGCCACCCAGGAACGGATCAGATCACTGTCCCCAAGAGGCCGGCCATCAGGCGTAATGGCCCGCTGGTTGGCCCGCTCCATCATCATTTCCAGGGCCCGCTGGCAGATACCCAACCAGCGCATGCAGTGGTGGATCCGTCCTGGCCCAAGCCGTGCCTGCGCGAGGGCAAAGCCGCCGCCGCGCTCGCCGAGCAGGCTGTCCTCCGGCACCTTGCAGTCGCGGAAGGCTATTTCCGCATGCGAAAACAGGCCATGGCCCTCATGGCCCATGATCGGGGTCTTGCGCTCCACGACATAGCCGGGCGTGTTGGCAGGCACCAGCAGCAGGCTGGCCCGCTTATGGGGAGCCGCCTCGGGATTGGTGACCGCCATGACGATACACAGCGCCGCGCCATCAGCACCGGTGGTGAACCATTTCGAACCATTGATGACCCATTGGCCCTGCTCCAGGGTCGCATGGGTTTCCATCATGAGAGGATTAGCCCCGCTGTTGTCACGCTCGGTCATGCCGAAACAGGTGCGGATGTCGCCGCGCATCAGCGGGGTCATCCATTGCTCTCGCTGCCGCTTGCTGCCGTGCAGGTGCAGCAGCTCCGCATTGCCGGCGTCGGGTGCATTCACACCGACCGAGTAGTGCCCAAGTGGACTTCGGCCCAGCACCTCGGAGACGAGCCCATGGGTAACCAGGTCCAGTCCCTGCCCCCCCTCCTCCAACGGATAATTAGGCCCCCACAAGCCCCGCTCGCGTGCTTCCTGACGCAGCTCGGCCAGCGCGCTCTCCAGCGGCGCAATGCCTTGCTGCAGGAACACGGGCTCCAGCGGCAGCAGGCACTCATCGATGAAGGCCCGATAACGAGCCACCAGTTCCAGCGTCCTGTCATCGATCGAAAAATCCATCTGAGGTCTCCGTCGTTCAGGCCAGCCAGCCGCCATCCACGGTCAGGGCCTCGCCAGTGGTGTAGGAAGCTAGGTCAGACACCAGGTAGAGGGCGGCACCAGTCATCTCGTCAGGCTGGGCTATGCGCCCCAGTGGGGTCAGGCGCTGCACAAGGCCCATGATCTGGGCATCCTGATGCAGGGCCGCCGCGAAGCGGGTTTCAGTGATGCCGGGCAACAAGGCATTCACCCGGATACCGTGCCTGCCCCATTCGCGCGCCAGTCCCTGGGTGAGGTTGATGAGACCTGCCTTGGTCATGGAATACACCACCTGACCGTCCATGGGTCGCCGACCGTTGACCGACGACACGTTGAGGATCGCGCCCTTGCCGTTCGCGCGCATCCGCCGTCCTGCCTCCACAGCAGCCCAGAAGCAGCCCCTCAGGTTGACGTCCAGGGTCTTCTGGAAGGCGCCGAGGTCCATCTCCAGAACCGGTCCGTAGTAGGGATTGGTGGCTGCATTGTTGATGAGCACGTCGAGATGACCGAATTCAGCGTCGACTCGCTGCATGACCGCCGAGATCGCCTCCGGGTCCCCGGTGTTGCACGCTGCCGCAATGGCCTTGCCGCCCCCGGCCCGGATCTCCTCGACCACTACCTCGCAGGCCTCCTGTTTGCGACTGGAGACCACGACCGTGGCGCCACAGGCCGCCAGTCCATGGGCAATGGATCGACCGATACCCCGACTGGCGCCAGTGACCAGCGCGACCCTCCCCTCGAAATCAAATTGCGGCTTGTTCATGGAGTCAGTTTAGTGCTTCCTGTCGGGACCGACACCTGCAATCATTGAAGGAGCCCCGTTTCAGGAGCCCCTGGATGCTGATCGATCGCCGCGACCTCGATTTCCAGTTGCAGGAGGTGCTGGGTCTGGCCGCGATGACCTGCCTGCCCAGGTTCCACGGCCAGGAGCCTGGCGATTACGCCGCCATGCTGGACAGCGCATACACGCTGGCCCAGCAGCACTTCCTGCCCCATGCGGCCACCAGCGACCGCGAGGAACCGCTATTCGAGGATGGTCGGGTCATCCTGCCAGAAGTGGCTGCCCAATCGCTGGGGGTCCTGCGGGACGCCGGCTTTTTCGCCGTCAGCTTCAATGAGTCTGACGGCGGTCTGCAACTGCCACGCATGCTGGGCCAGGCCTGCAGCGCCATCTTCGCCAGTGCCAATGTGGGCTACCACGCCTATGCGATGCTGACGGCCGGTGCTGCCAATCTGGTCCTGAGCTTCGGCACCGAGCAACAGAAACTGCTGTTCGGTCGACGCATGGCCAGCGGGGAATTTTTCGGCACCATGTGCCTGTCGGAGCCGCAGGCTGGCTCGTCGCTTTCGGACTTGCGCTGCGAGGCCAGGCTCCAGCCCGACGGAAGTTATCGGCTCCGCGGCACCAAGATGTGGATTTCCGGTGGCGAGCACGATCTCGCCCGCAACATCATCCATCTGGTGCTGGCGCGGACCCCCGGGGCACCGGCCGGCATCAAGGGAATTTCACTGTTCATCGTGCCCCGAATCCGTGTGCAGCCCGATGGCAGCCTGGGCGAGCGTAACGACGTGCACTGCACGGGCGTGAACCACAAGATGGGCTGGCGGGGCACGGTGAACACGGTGCTGTCTTTCGGGGAGCGTGAGGATTGCGAGGCATGGCGCGTCGGCGAGGAGGGTCGCGGCCTGGCGTACATGTTCAAGATGATGAACGAGGCCCGTATCGGCGTGGGCGTGTGCGCCGTGTCGCTGGGCTACGCCGCCTATCGGCACGCGCTGGCCTATGCCAAGGAGCGCCGCCAGGGCCGCCCGCTCACGCAGCGTGACCCGTCCACGCCACCGGTATCGATCCTCGAGCATCCTGACGTGCGACGGATGCTGCTTTCGCAAAAGGCCTGGGTCGAGGGCGGCCTGTCGCTGGTGCTCTATTGCGCCCGCCTGGTGGACGAGCGTGCCAATTGCACGGATGAAGACGGGCGTGAGGCCATCGAGCAGTTGCTGGAATTCCTCACCCCGATCGCGAAGTCATGGCCGTCGGAATTCTGCCTGGAGGCAAACAAGCTGGCCATTCAGGTTCTGGGCGGCTATGGCTACACCCGCGACTATCCGGTGGAGCGGCTCTATCGTGACAACCGTCTCAACCACATCCACGAGGGAACCTGGGGTATCCAGGCCCAGGATTTGCTGATCCGGAAGATCGCCATGGATGGCGGCCAGACGCTGCGCCGGGTGGCCGGGCTCATCGAGGACAGCATCACTGCCTGCGCTGGCGAGGGAGACCTAGAACCGCTTGCCAGGCAGTTGGGCGTCACGCTCAAGGACGTGCTGCATACCGCAGCGGCGCTCATGCAGTCCATTGGTGCAGGCGCTCCGGAGAGGGCGATGTTGTGTGCAACGCCCTTCCTGGATGCCGTTGGCCACCTTGTCGTTGGCTGGCGCTGGCTTGAACAGGCGCGCTCAGCGCAGGCGGGACTGGAGAGCGGCGCGTCATCGGATCGGGATTTTTACCTGGGCAAGCTCGCGGCCGCGAGGCACTTTCATGCCAACGACCTGGCGGCGCTATCTGGCCGCCTGGCTGCCATTCGTTCTCTCGACGTCGCCGCCCTGGCAATCCCGGACGGCGGGTTTTAGGGAGGGATTTTTTAAGCGACCCTGTGCAGGGGCACGGCATCGAGCCCAAGTGCCGCCGCTACGGCAGGATGGCGCAGCTGTCCGCCCAGCACGTTCACTCCGTTGGCCAGGCCTGCATCCAACTCGATGGCGCGCTGCCAGCCAAGGTTCGCCAGTGCCCTGACGTAGGGCAAGGTGGCATTGGTCAGGGCGAAGGTCGAGGTACGCGGCACCGCGCCCGGCATGTTGGTCACGCAGTAATGAACGATACCGTCCACTTCGAAGGTCGGCTGGGCGTGGGTGGTGGGACGACTGGTCTCGAAACAGCCTCCCTGGTCGATGGAGATATCCACCAGCACGGCACCCTTGCGCATGCGGCCGACCATCTCGCGGGTGACCAGCCTGGGTGCCGCAGCGCCCGTAACCAGTACCGAGCCGACTACCAGGTCTGCCGTCATGACCAGGGACTCCACACTCTCGAGCGTCGAAAACGTCGTCTGCAGGCGAGCCCCAAATTGAACGTTCAGTGCCCGCAGGCGTTCGAGTGAGCGATCGACCACCGTGACCTGGGCACCCATCCCGAGGGCCATTTCGGCTGCGTGCGCGCCGGCCACACCGCCACCGAGGATCACGACGTTGGCCGGGGCAACTCCGGGGACACCTCCCAGCAACACGCCGCGGCCGCCGTTGGCCTTCTGCAGGGCATTGGCCCCCACCTGGATGGACATCCTGCCGGCCACCTCGCTCATCGGAGTGAGCAGCGGCAGGCCGCCTGCGCCAGTCACGGTTTCATAGGCGATCGCGGTGCAGCCTGAGTGCAACAGGCCCTCGGCCTGCGCCCTGTCCGCAGCAAGGTGGAGATAGGTAAACAGCACCTGATCCGGTCTGAGGCGGGCGTATTCCACCGCCTGGGGCTCCTTGACCTTCACGATCATCTCCGCCTGCTCGAACACCTGACCGGCATCCGGCACCAGCGTGGCCCCGGCAAGCGCGTAGTCCTCGTCGGTGACCCCGATGCCCACACCCGCACCAGACTGCATCAGCACCTCGTGGCCATCGGCTACCAGTTCCCGCACGCCAGCGGGAACCAGGCCGACCCGATATTCATGAACCTTGATTTCAGTAGGGCACCCAATCTTCATGACCGCGCTCCGAGGCAGTTTGTTCTACACCGCAGCCTATGCCCGCGTGCCTTGAATTTGCTGCCGGTTACGGACCTTTCGAGGGGTAGTAAATGAATTTTATTGCGTTTATATGTATGAATAAGCAATTATATTGCTCATGGATAAGATCGACCTCAAGATCCTGAAGCTATTGCAGCACGATGGCCGGTTGTCGAACGTGGAGTTGGCCGGCCAGTTGAAGCTCTCGGAGTCGGCAACGCTGAGGCGGGTGCGTGCCCTGGAGGAAGCAGGGATCATTCGGGGCTACGTGGCCTTGCTCAGCGCCGGCAAGACCGGTTTCCCCACCGACGTCTTCGTCAACATCACCCTGCAGCGACAGGAGCAGCATGACCTGCAGGCCTTCGAGGAGGCGGTGCGCGAGGTGCCAGAGGTGATGGAGTGCTACCTGATGACCGGCGCGTCGGACTACCTGGTGCGGGTGGCCTGCCGTGACGCCACCGACTTCGAGCGACTGCACAGCCAGCATCTCACCCGCCTGCCCGGTGTGGCCCGGGTACAGTCAAGTTTCGCGCTGCGCGTGGTCCGCCGGAGCACTGAACTGCCCCTCGGCCAGTAGAGCGCGTACCTCTTCATCGCTGGTCTGGCCGAAGTTCTCGTATGCCTGTCCGACGGCAGCAAACCGCGCCGGTTGAGACAGACAAACCGTGGCATCCGCCAGCGTGCGCAACCTGTGCATGGACTCCGGCGCGCCAACCGGCACCGCCAGAACAATCCGGCGGGCGCCCAGTTCACGCAACGCGACCATGGCCGCCTCCACGCTGGCACCTGTGGCAACGCCATCGTCCACCAGAACGATCTCCCGGTCGTCTATGTTCAGTGGCTCACGCCCGCCGCGGTAGCTCCGCTCCCGCCTTGCCAGTTCCGGCTGCTCGCGCTGGCTGGCCTGCAGCAAGGCAGCCTCGGCATCGGGTAGCATCCGGAGGACTTCTTCATTTCGAACGACCACCCCTCCCCCCGCAATGGCCCCCATGGCCAGCTCGGGCTGAAAGGGCGCTCCGAGTTTCCTGACCACCAGCACGTCGAGTGGCGCGCGCAGGGCCTGCGCCACCTCGAAGGCTACGGGCATTCCCCCACGGGCCAGGCCGAGCACCAGCGGCGCCTCCCCTACCCGGTCGATCAGCCGCTCACCGAGCAGGCGCCCGGCCTCACGACGATCGCGGAAGATCATGCAGCGTGGCCCGCAATGCGCTGGGCCAACTCGCGACCTTCGCGCACGCAGTCGTTCATGGCCACGCCTCGATAGGCGTTGCCTACCAGGTGCAGCCCGGGCCGGTCCTGCAGGGCCTTGAAACAGGCCTCCACCCGACCAAGGTGCCCAATTTCATAATGTGGAATGCCCCGATCCCAGCGGCAGGTGTGCACCACGTCCGGTGTAGCAGTCACGCCCATGGTCTCAGCTACGCCTGCGAGCGCGGTGGCCACGAGGCCGTTTGGCTCCTGAAACACCAACTCCGGACTACGCTGTCCGCCGATCATCACCCTGAGCGACTTGCCGCCCTCGGGTGTGCGGTCGGGAAAGATGCTCGACTCCCACAGGATGCCGAGTACCTGCTGACGCGCACGACTGGTCGTGAGCAGGCCGAAACCATCGAGCGGATGATCCAGGTGCCGATACCCCAGACCGACGACTGCAATGGGCGTGTAGCCGATGCCCGCCAGTACGTTCGACAATTCCGGCGCCGTTTCCCCTAGCATGGCCGAGGCCGCATAAGCCGGTGTCGCCACGATCACCTGATCGAACTCCCCGGAGTGGGTCGCAGACTCGACGCACCATCCGGTCGGGTGGCGGGTTATCGCTTCGACCGGGCAGCCCAGGTGCCAGCGGGCGCCGAGCAGCGGAGCAAGATGCTCGATGAATGCGGACACGCCGCCCCGGAAGCTCATCAGCACGCCGCCCGGGCCTGCCCCGCTCTTGCGTCGCGCCAGCATCCCCCGAAACAGCCCGCCATGCTCGCGCTCGAGTCCCACCACCAGCGGAAAGGCGGCGGCCACCGACAGCTTTTCAGGCGTTGAGCCGTGGATGCCCGCGGTCATGGCGTTCAGAAACACATCAGTCAGCCCGCGGCCAACCCGCCGGTAACCGAATTCCTGCAGGGTCTCATCCGCACCATCGCGGCGGGCAGGCACGAGCGGCTCCGCCAGGACGCGAAGCTTCTGCCTCCAGGACAGCAGACGCGTCTTCAGAAAAGCCGGAGGTGACTCGGGCAGGGGATCCAGCTGGCCGTCGTAGATGAAACGCCGCCGTGAGGCATCTGAACTGCGCAAAAGAAGGTGTTCGGCGCCGGCGTCCTGCACCAGCTGCAGGCTGTCAGGCTTGTTGCTCAAGAACCCGTTGCCGCCATCCTCAAAGCGAAACCCCTCCACAACCGCCGTGTGCATCGTCCCGCCCGGGCGATCCCCGGACTCAAATACCTCGATAGAGCAGGCAGGCAGCGCCGTGCGCAGGTAAAACCCGGTGGTGAGACCGCTGATCCCCGAGCCAACGATGGCGATGCGCATGAAGGCTCAGTCCCTTTTCTTCAGGATCGTCCCACAACCCTCGATCCAGGCATTGCTGCGAGCATTTACCGCAGGGACTTGAATGTCGCCGTCACTCTTGGCCTCGCCCGAGACCGCGTCGCAGCCCGCTGCCCACGCGCCTCCGATCGCCTTCTCAACGCTGAATCCGCAGCAACTGGCGTCCGCTGCGCGGCGAGCCGCGCACTCCAGGACCGTCTGATCCGACCAATGCATGGTGATTGCCTCTCTTGTCAGTCAGCCAGAGTAGCCGCCGCAAACAGCGTATCATGGCGTTCTTCAACTTCAACGCAGTCCCGATTCCGTGGGAAAATGGGCGCCTAGGGGGATCTAACCGTGTTCGACTTTGACCTCACCAACGGCTACGTCTGGCTGCGCATCATGTGTGGAGCCTTCATGCTGCCCAATGCGTGGGCGAAGCTGAAAAATCCGGCTGGCTCAGTCGGTTTTTTTGCAAAAGCAGGCTACCCACGCCCGCTGCTGTTCGTCTGGTTTGCGACGGTCTTCGAATTCGCCGTGGGCACCGCACTGGTGCTGGGCATTTATACGACCCCGACCGCGTGGCTCGCCACTGCCTTCATGCTGGTGGCCACGGTTTCGGACCTGCGTGTTAACAAGGCCTGGGCATGGACCAAGGGGGGCTGCGAATACCCGCTGTTCTGGTGCCTGTGCTGCGGGATCGTGGCAGCCAATGGTTGACGCGGATTGATTGCGTGCTACAGCAGTGCATGCGGTGAAGACGAGGCTAGTTCGGGTGCCGCCGCACGAGTCAGCGCCCACGCCAGGCTCAGGTTTGATGAGAGCACCGGCAAATCGGATTCTTTGGCCAGGGTTCGCAGCGCTCTCAGCGTAGGCATGCCGGTACCGCTCGCGACCAGACAGTCTGCTTTAGCGGTGTTTAATCGGCGAAGTCCTGCGAGCGCATCGTCACTCGTCAGTTCGTAGATTTTGTGAGTGTCGGTAAGCACTGGGTCAACCCGCAGGCGGTCGACAATACGAATACCTGCCGCTTGCCAGTAGCGGTAACCCGCCTCGGCAAGCGCTTCCGGATAAGGCGATAGCAGTGCAATCGACGTGCAGCCCATGGCATCCAGCGCCTCACGGACGGCCTTGGCGGCTGTGATGACCGGAATGCCGGTACGCTCGGCGGCCTCCGCTGTCAGGCGTTCCTCAAGCTCCAGCCCCGCAACGTAGGACGACCCGGTACAACCAAAGCCGAACGCTGACAGCTTCATATCACCAAAAGTGCCAATGGCCTCGGGAATGTGGCGCACGTAATAATTCAGTCGTTCTTCGACATCCGGCGCCGGATGCGTGAGGCGGGTCGCGTATACACCGATACTCTGCGGCAACAAGATCCGAATCTCGGGCTCGACAGTAGGATTGGCGTGCGGCACCGCAACCCCTATGCGAGCGCGGGAACCGTAGTCAGGGGGCGGCTTGCTCATCGGTAAAACCAAAGCGCGACTGTGCGGTCTGGCGCACCGTAAACCCGCAACGCGCTGGGATTCCGCCCTGGTCGGCTTCGCCTTCCACGCCGATCGAGTCCCTGGAAAGCAGGCCGGCAGGTTCCCTGTCCGGTTACCTGTCGGCCTGCAATCCTGAATCACGTTGAGGAACTAAAAACCACACACCATAGGTTCACAGCATCTTTTGCCGTTGCCAGCGCGGCGGCCTATCGCACTCCCTTCATCATAAACATGTTCCCTGTATTTTCGGCCGTTGCCGCCTCACTCGCCTGGGCACGGTCCGCATCGGTCTGATCGGCCTCTAGCTCGGCAAACTGCTCAGCGCTCAGGCCCTCGGTGGCCACCGCATCGGCCTCGCTCGCCGCTTCCACGGCTGGCGCGGACTCAGCCTGGTGGCGCTGTGCCTGCATGATGGTGCCCGCCGCCTCCTCGCCCGATGGCGATGAAGACAGGCCTGCCCAGACGGCGGCAGCGGTGAACGCCACGGCGATGACCAGCATCGCCCCCTTCGATAACTGTTTGCTCATGGTGCATCTCTCCTGATTGGATAGCTGAAATTGAAAAACAGTCCAATTCTTTCCCGAAGTACAGTAACACGCGCAAAAGGTTGGCAAGGCTCACTGCGAGCTGCTTCCTTGCTCGAGCCGCTGTCGGGGGCGCTGGTGCGAGTGGGGCTGGCGCTGGTGGTCAGGTAAAAAAATCCTGGGAACTGGGACCCCGCAACAAAAAACAGCCTTTCGGGGGTTCCTGTAAGTAATTGTTTTAATTGGTCGGAGCGCCGAGATTCGAACTCGGGACCCCTTGCACCCCATGCAAGTGCGCTACCAGGCTGCGCCACGCTCCGACCGTGAGGAAATGATAGACGATGTCGCGCGGCGTTGCGCGCCCCGAACGAGACTACTTAACGGCGCAGGATCCTCAGGATCTCCTCGAGCTCGGTCCGTACCTGCCGCACCACCTGCTGGCTGTGCGATACGTCTTCCCTCGCTTCCTCGCCCTCGAGCTTGTTACGGGCTCCGCCAATGGTAAAGCCCTCGTCGTACAACAGCCCACGGATCTGGCGGATGATGATGACGTCCTGCCGCTGGTAATAGCGGCGGTTGCCACGCCGCTTGACCGGCTTCAGCTGTGGAAATTCCTGCTCCCAGTAGCGCAACACATGCGGCTTCACGCCACACAGCTCGCTCACTTCACCGATAGTGAAGTAACGCTTTGCCGGGATCGGTGGCAGCAGGCTATTCTGGCTGGGTTCCAACATACGCCTCGACCCTTGCCTTCAGTTTTTGCCCCGGGCGGAAAGTGACCACCCGACGGGCAGAGATCGGAATCTCTTCACCGGTCTTCGGGTTCCGGCCCGGACGCTGGTTCTTGTCCCTGAGATCAAAGTTGCCAAAACCCGACAACTTCACCTGCTCCCCCGTTGAAAGAGCCGTGCGGACCTCTTCAAAAAATAGGTCAACCAACTCGCGCGCCTCTCGCTTGTTGAGGCCCAGCTGATTGAACAGCGCCTCCGCGATTTCGGCCTTTGTCAGCGCCATACGCGTCTAGTTCCTTATTCTCGCGCTGCAGTCCGAGCCGAGACGAGCCACCACCGATGCCACCAGGGAATCGGCCTCCTGGTCGGTAAGTGTCCCCTCGTTCTTCTGCAAAATCAACCCCATAGCGACACTTTTAAAACCGGATTCAAGTCCCGGACCGCGGTAAACGTCGAAGACTCGAACCTCTTTAAGCGCGCTCCCCGAAGAAACACTAACACTTTCGAGGATTTGGTCCAACAAGATCGATTCGGGCACCACCAGTGCCAGGTCCCTGCGAACCGAAGGATACTTCGAAATCCCATTATAAACAGGTGGTTCTGACATAAAGCTCAAATCAATGTCGATCTCGAACAGCACAGGCGCCGACCTCATGTCGTAGGCTTGCAGGAGTGCCGGATGCAGTTCCCCGATCCAACCCGCCGGGTTTTCTCGAATTATCACCCTGGCCGTACGTCCGGGATGTAAAGCCGGGTGGCTAGCGGGCGCAAAACGAACCTCCCCAGTGTTGTTGCCAAGTTCCAACAATGCTTGCAGGTCGCACTTGAGATCGTAGAAATCTACCTCTCGCCGTTCACTGGACCACTGTTCGGGGAGTGCCTGACCCCATGCTACGGCTGCCAGCAGGTTCCTCTCGCTACAGTCCGTGGCAAACACGCGCCCATGCTCGAACAACCTGACCCGATCGCGCTGACGGCGCACGTTCCCTGCCAGTGTCGCCATCAGCCCGGGCCATAGGCTGAGCCGCATGACTGCCAACTCAGCCGACAGCGGGTTAGCAAGCTCGACGAGCCCCACCTCCCCCGTCATGCGGACCTGCTCCTCCTTTGCGGTGAAGGCGTAGGAAATGACTTCCTGGTAGCCCCTGTCCGCCAACAGGGTCAGGTAGCGGCGCGCGGGTACCCGAGCCTCGCTGCTGGCGGCGGCCAGCTGGCCAACCGTTGCGTCCACGGGATTGATCTGGTCATAGCCGTACAGGCGCGCCACCTCTTCCGAAAGGTCTTCCGGTAACGCAATGTCGAAGCGGAAAGAGGGGGGTAACACGCGCAGATCGGTTCCCGACTGCGTAACTTGCATGCCAAGCGACACCAGATGATCAACGACCTGCTCCGCCTGGAGTTGCAGGCCCAAACGTCTTTCGAGGAACCCGATGGAGACTTCAATGGGGTTGCGCTCTATCCCCGACAGCGCCGTGCCGGAAACCACCGTGGGCCCTGGCTCACCACCGGCAATTTCCAGCAGCAGCGCCGTGGCGCGCTCCATGGCCCGCTCCTGCAGCTCAGGGTCGACGCCGCGCTCGAAACGTTGCGAGGCATCGGTTTGCAGGCCGAACCGGCGAGCCCGACCTGCCACCGCGGCCGGCTGAAAAAAAGCGACCTCCAGAAACACGTCCGAGGTCTCGGTATCAATGCCGCTGGCTTCGCCACCCATGATGCCAGCCAGACCTACGGGGCCCGAGTCATCAGCAATCAGGAGTACGTCCGGCTCCAGGGCGATCTCGCGCCCATCGAGCAGGCGCAGGGTCTCCTTGGGGCGCGCCCAGCGAACGCGTATTCCTCCCTGAAGGCGCCGCAGGTCGTAGGCGTGCATCGGCTGCCCCATCTCGAGCATCACCAGGTTGGTGACGTCTACTACAGGCCCGATGGAACGCATACCCGCCCGCCGCAGGCGCTCCTGCAGCCACATGGGTGAGGATGCATCAGGCCTCACGCCACGGATCACGCGTCCGACAAAGGTTGGGCAGGCGTCCCCCGCTTCCAGCTGGACGTCGAACACGTCAGGCAAGGTCGCCGCGACTCTCGGCACCGGCGGTGCCGCCAGCGGTCTCCCGCTGATGGCAGACACCTCCCTGGCGATGCCCAGCACTGACAGGGCATCTCCCCGGTTGGGAGTGATGGAAAGCTCCAGGATGGTGTCGTCGAGGGCCAATGCCTTCATCAGCGAGTCACCTGGTTGGTACCCGTTACCCAGCTCCAGGATGCCGGCGTGACCCTCGCCGAGGCCAAGCTCACGCGCAGAGCAGAGCATCCCGAAGGAGTCGACGCCACGCAGACGAGCGGCTGAGATCTGGACGTCTCCCGGAAGCGTCGCCCCCACCCTCGCGAGGGCGGTGACCAGGCCAGGACGCGCGTTGGCGGCGCCGCACACCACCTGCACCGGCGACCCGGAACCATCTTCCACCTGACAGACCTGGAGCTTGGACGCATCGGGGTGTGGCTCGCAGGACAGAATCCTTGCAACCACGACCTCCCCCATCGCGGGGGTGGCGGGCTCCACGGACTCCACCTCGAAGCCGGCCATGGTCAGGCGCTCTGCGAGCTGGCGCGCGTCCCAGCCGCTGTCCACCCACTCCTTGAGCCATTCGGTGCTGATCCTCATGCCTTCAACCCCTGTCGAACTGGCGCAGGAAATCGAGGTCACCCTCGAAGAACAGGCGCAGGTCGTTGACGGCATAGCGCAGCATGGCCATCCGGTCGATGCCCATACCGAAGGCATAGCCTTGCCAGCGCTCAGGGTCGACACCTGCCGCAGACAACACGTTCGGATGGACCATGCCGCAGCCCAGGACTTCCAGCCAACCGGTTCCCTTGCAGGTACGGCAGCCCGCTCCGTCGCATAGGACGCACTGGATATCGACCTCTGCCGAGGGTTCGGTGAACGGAAAATACGAGGGTCTGAATCTCAGCTTGCGCGGCCGCTCGAAAAACTGCTCGACAAACCCCGCGAGCATCGCCTTGAGGTTGGCAAAGCTCACCTGCTCGTCCACCACAAGGCCCTCCACCTGATGAAACATCGGGGTGTGGGTGAGGTCCGAATCGCAGCGATAGACCCTTCCCGGCGCTATCACCCTGAGCGGTAATTTGCCCTCACGCAGGGCGCGAATCTGGACCGGCGAGGTATGGGTGCGCAGCAGCCGGCCGTCGGGAAAATAGAACGTGTCGTGCATGGCCCGCGCCGGATGATCGGCAGGGATGTTGAGGGCCTCGAAGTTGTGGAAATCGTCCTCGATCTCTGGCCCCTCGGCCACGCTGAACCCCGCGCCGGCAAAGATCTCCTCGATCCTCAACCGGGTCCGGGTGACGGGGTGGATGCCACCGGTCCCCTGCCCGCGGCCGGGCAAGGTGACATCGATCTTGCCGGCAGCCAACTGCTGAGCCAGTTGTGCCGCCTCCAGCGCAGCCCGCCTGGCTTCGATGGCGTCTCCCAGGCGTTCCTTGACGACATTGATGCGGGCACCGAACTCGCGGCGCCCTTCCGGCGAGAGGCTCGCCAAAGCCTTCATCTGCGCGGTGACTGCGCCTTTCTTGCCCAAGGCTTCGACGCGCACGGCATCGAGGGCCGCGAGGTCCTCCGAGGCAGCAATACGGGAGAGGAACCCCTCCAGCAGCGTTTCGAGTTCCATGGTCAAAAGCGGCCGGGGCACCGGAGCCCCGGCCTCGATACGTCAGGACTCGAGGGCAGCCTTGGCCTTTTGCGCGATCGCGCCAAAGGCCTCTGGTTCGTGCACCGCGAGGTCCGCCAAGGCCTTACGGTCCACTTCGATACCCGCCTTCTTGAGGCCGGCAATCAACCTGCTGTAGGACAGCTCAAAACCGCGCGCCGCCGCATTGATGCGCTGGATCCAGAGCGCGCGATAGTCACGCTTCTTGATCCGGCGTCCGGCATACGCGTACTGGCCAGCCTTGATGACCGCCTGCTTGGCGACCCGATACACCTTGCGGCGGGCGTTGTAATAACCCTTGGCCTTGCCAAGGACTTTCTTGTGACGGCGTCCGGCGATGACGCCACGTTTGACTCGTGCCATGTGTGCTTGCTCCCGTCAGTCCGTCAGAGGTGTGGCAGCAGCTTGTCGAGACGGCCTACGTCCGTCTCGTGCACGAGCTTGCTCGTCCCCAGCTGGCGCTTACGCTTGCTGGGCTTCTTGGTGAGGATGTGGCGCCTGTGTG
>JAURLT010000102.1 GCA_030831085.1 Gammaproteobacteria bacterium | reverse complement strand
GGCCGCCCATCAGGTGGCCCTGACCTGGGCCTCGCTGATGTTCATGGTGCCGCTCGCCCTGCACTCGGCCACCACGGTGCATGTCGGCCACCGCCTCGGCGCTGAAGACCTGCCGGGCGGGCGGTTCGCCGGCTGGTCGGGCGTTGGCCTCTGCGCCGCTTTCATGCTGCTGGCTGCGCTCGTGACCCTGCTCGGGCGGGGCCTGATTCCCCTATTGTTCACGCCAGATACCCAGGTGGCAGGACTGGCCTCCGGGCTGCTGCTCTACGC
Source organism: Gammaproteobacteria bacterium (assembly GCA_030831085.1). Lineage (GTDB taxonomy): Bacteria > Pseudomonadota > Gammaproteobacteria > Steroidobacterales > Steroidobacteraceae > SG8-30. The sequence continues at coordinate 8,008 of JAURLT010000102.1, read as the reverse complement.
CGCACTCTTCCACCTGCCTGACGGCATCCAGGTGGGCGCGGCGGGTGCGCTGCGCGGCTACAAGGACGCGCGGGTGCCGATGCTGCTCAACTTCACCGCGTACTGGTTGGTGGGCTTTCCGGTGGCCTGGTGGGCGGGCATTCACCTTAAATGGGGTGTGGATGGCGTCTGGGCGGGCCTGATCATCGGACTCTTCGCCTGCGCCGCACTGCTGTCGTTGCGCTATAGATGGGTGTCCCACCGGCATGGGCGGGCGGAAGTCGGCTCATGAGTCGCTTGCTGGTAGCCTGGATGCTGATCGTGCTCGGAATGTTGGGTGGCTGTGCTACCCAGCCGGTGGTGGTCAGCGGTGAGCCGCTCACAACGACCGACCAGGCGCTCTGGGCCCTGCTCGAGGACTACTACGATGAGTGGCTGTCCTTCCGGGCCACCACCGCCACCGCCATGGGTTTTCCGGGCTACGACGCCCAGCTGGAGCTGTCTGCCACGGAGGCCCACTGGGACAGCCAGCTGGAGATGGCGCGCACCTACCTGGAGGAGGCCCGTGCCATCGATCGATCGGGTCTGTCACGGCAAGGGCGTTTGAGCCTCGACCTGTTCCTGCGTGACCGCGAACAGGAGCTGGGCGGTAGCACCTTTCCGACCTGGCTGATGCCCTTTGACGGCTTCGACGGTGGCATTCCCTCCACCTTGATCCGCTACGGGTCGGGTGAGGGTGCGCAGCCCTTCGCGACGCCAGGTGACTATCAGCGCTGGATCCAGCGGGCCTCGATGTTCCCGCGCTGGGTCGACGGCGCGATCGCTGCCATGCGCAGGGGGCTGGCCGAGGGCGTCACGCCGCCGGCTGTGGTGATGGAAAAGTCACTGCGGATGCTCAGGGCAGGGATGGCCGAGAACCCTGAGGCCAGCGTTTTCTACGCACCGGTCCGGAAGATGCCCCGGAGCTGGAAACCTGCCGAGCGGGACAAGCTGAGGGCGGAGATGATCCGGCTCATCGAGGAGCGGTTGACGCCGAGCTATCGCCGCCTGCACGACTTCGTCCGCGACGAGTACCTGCCCGGCTGCCGTGAAGGCACGGCCTGGGTCGAGTTACCTGACGGCAGGGCCTGGTATCGCCATCTCGTGGCCCAGCACACCACGCTGCCCGCCGACGACGCCCTGCCGGCCAGCATCCATGCCACCGGGCTGGCCGAGGTGGCCCGCATCCGTTCGGCCATGGAGGTGGTGAAGCAGGAGGTGGGTTTCGACGGCGACCTGCAGCAGTTCTTTGCCTGGGTTCGCAGCGAACCAGAGTTCTACTATGAAGATCCTGAACAGCTGCTTGCCGGTTATCGTGCGCTGCGCCGGCGCATCAATGCCCGCCTGCCAAGGCTGTTCAGCTATCGACCACGTGCCGACTACGTGGTGCGATCCATCGAGTCGTTCCGTGCCGAGTCGGAGGCGGGTGCCGAGTACGCGGCCCCCTCGGCGGACGGGTCGGTGCCCGGGATTTTCTACGTCAACACCTTCAACCTGCGGGCCCAGCCGAAGTTCGGCATGGAAACGCTCTCCCTGCACGAAGCCTCGCCTGGCCACCATTACCAGTCCTCCGTGCAGGCGGAAATGACCGACCTGCCGCGTTTTCGACGCTACGGTGATTACACCGCCTACAGCGAGGGCTGGGCGCTCTATGCCGAGTCGTTGGGCCGGGAGCTCGGACTGTTCCGCGAGCCCATGTCCTGGTTCGGGCGCCTGAATGACGAGATGCTCAGGGCCATGCGACTGGTCGTCGATACCGGGCTGCACACCCGCGGCTGGAGCCGCGAGCAGGCGATCCGCTATATGCAGGAAAACTCGTCCATGGCCGACAGCGACATCGTCGCCGAGGTGGATCGCTACATCGTCTGGCCGGGCCAGGCCCTGGCTTACAAGCTCGGCGACCTGCGCCTGCAGGGCCTCAGGGAAAAATATCAGCAGGCCCTGGGCGCGCGCTTCGACGTGCGTGACTTCCATTGGCAGGTGCTACGTGACGGGGCTTTGCCACTGGACCTTCTCGAGGAGAAGCTCGACCGCTGGGCCGGACTCGCCCCCTCGTTGCCTTGACCATCCCGGCGACGGACAGCGATACTCCCCCGCATGCCGACGACCCGAACCCCCTCCGCGGCCGCGCCGGGAGCGGGAGCCGTCTGCGCTCTCCTCGCTGCCGCAGACACGAGGAGCTCATGAAACCGCCTTTCGACATTGCTGCCGACCTCGATACGCCCGTGTCGGCCTATCTCAAGCTGGCGCCCTTCAAGCCCCGCTTCCTGCTCGAGAGCGTGGACGGTGGCGAGCGGCTGGGCCGGTACTCGTTCATCGGCTTTGGCGATTGCTCGGAATTCCGCCTCGACGGTCAAGGCCTGCGGATCGACGGTCGACTCGTCCCCTCTCCGGCAAGTGCCGCTGAGCTACTCGAGGCATTGAGGTCGGCGCTGCGGAACGCCCCGGCCCCGCAGCCCCTGGTGCCTGGCGTGCCCCTGCCCGGCGGGCTGGTGGGCGCCTCCGCCTACGACCTCGTGCGTCACTTCGAGCGCCTGCCCGACGGTACCCGCACCGATTTTCCGGTGCCTGCCGCCTGCTACCTCGCGCCGCGCTCGATGCTGGTCTTCGACCACGTCACCCGCAGCATGGCCCTGCTGCACGCCGGTTCGGCCGCCGAGCGCCAGTCGTTGCGTGCCGAGGTGATCCGGGCGCTGCGCGGACCGCTGCCGCCGACCCGTCCGAGCATTCGCATCGGCCCGGCGACGCCCAGCATGACCCGCGGAGAATTCCTGGAGGGTGTGGCCCGTACGCAAGAGCACGTCGCAGCTGGAGATGTCTATCAGCTGGTGCTGTCGGTTCGCTTCATGGGTGAGGGGGAACTTGATCCCTTCGAGACCTATCGCGCCCTGCGCCTGATCAACCCCTCGCCTTACATGTATTTTCTGGATCTGGGCGACTTCACGGTGGTCGGCTCCTCACCCGAGGCGCTGGTCAAGCTCAAGGATGGGAAAGCGCAGCTGCGGCCGATCGCCGGCACGCGCCCACGTGCTGCCGACCTGGCTACGGACCTCGCCCGTGAACGCGAACTGCTGGCCGACCCGAAGGAAAATGCCGAGCACGTCATGCTGGTGGACCTGGCTCGCAACGATCTCGGCCGGGTGGCGAGGGCGGGCTCGGTGCAGGTCGATCCTTACCGGGTGATCGAGCGTTACAGCCACGTCATGCACATTGTCAGCGGTGTGGAGGGCGAGCTGGCTTCGGAGCGGGACATGTTCGACCTGTTTGCGGCCGCCTTCCCCGCCGGCACGCTGGTCGGGGCGCCCAAGGTCCGCGCCATGGAAATCATCGACTCGCTGGAACCGGTCAGGCGCGGGTTTTACGGCGGTACCGTCGGCTATTTCGGTCATGGCGGGGACATGAACCACGCCATCACCATCAGGACCCTGGTCTTTGCCGGCAATCGATACGTGTACCAGGCCGGGGCCGGCATCGTTGCCGACAGTCGGCCGGAAGCCGAGTACGACGAGGTGCTGGCCAAGAGCGCGGTACTGGCGCGGGCGCTGCAGATGACCGAGGAGGGACTGTGAAGCCCCGGCTCCTGCTCATCGACAACTATGACTCCTTCACCTACAACCTGGTGCAGGCCTTCCTGGTGCTGGGCGCCGAGGTCGACGTGCGCAGGAACGACGAGATCACCGTCGAGGCTGCCCTCGGATTGCCGGCGACCCACCTGTGCATCTCGCCGGGGCCGGGTGCACCTGGTGAAGCGGGTGTCTCCGTGGCGATGATTTCCGCCTTCGCCGGGCGGATACCCGTGCTCGGGGTCTGCCTCGGACATCAGTCCATCGTGGAAGCCTTTGGTGGGCAGGTAGTCCGCGCGGAGCGGATGATGCACGGCAAGACCTCGAGCGTTCACCACGATGGCAGGGGACTGTTCGCAGGCTTGTCCAACCCGGTCGTGGTGGGTCGCTATCACTCGTTGATCGCCCGGCGTGACTCGCTGCCGCCATGTCTTGAGGTCAGCGCATGGACTGATCAGGGTGAGATCATGGGCGTGCGGCACGGTGAGTTGCCGGTCGAGGGGGTGCAGTTCCACCCGGAGAGCATCCTGACCGTGGAGGGACCGGCCCTGCTGGCCAATTTTCTCAAGGGAGGCGCGTGATGCAGGCATCGCTGAAGGACGTCCTGGATGGACTGATAGAAGGCCACAACCTGAGTGAGGAGCGGGCCTGCGAACTCATGCTGGCCTTCACCGATACCGAGATGAAACCGGCCATGGCCGGCGCGCTGCTCGCCGCCCTGCGCGCCAAGGGGCCCACCCCCGCGGAAGTGCGGGGCTTTGCCCGCGGCATGCGCTCGCTGGCCCGCCAACCGGTGCTGCCGCCAGGCCTGGCGGCGGCGGACCTGGTGGGCACCGGCGGCGACGCCTCACATAGCTATAACCTGTCCACCGGCGCGGCCTTGCTGGCGGCGGCGGCGGGTGTGCCCATCGCCAAACACGGTAACCGGTCGGTGTCCTCCAATTCCGGCAGCGCCGACGTGCTGGAGCAACTCGGCCTGCCGTTGCCGCTGGATGAGCAGCAGGCTGGTCGCTGCCTCGAGGCCACCGGTTTCACCTTCCTGTTCGCGCCCCATTATCACCCGGCGATGAAGGCCATCGCGCCGGTCCGCGCCTCGCTGGGGGTGCGCACCATCTTCAACTTGCTGGGCCCGCTCACCAACCCGGCTGGCGTGCGTTACGGCGTAATCGGTGCGTGGAGCCTGCCCGTCGCCAGGTTGATGGCCGAGACGCTCTCCGGCATGGATATCGAACGGGTACTGGTGCTGCACGGCGACAACGGCTGGGACGAGCCCACGCCGGCAGCGCCCTTTACCCTGCTGACCGTCACGCCGGGCGAGATCAGCGAGTCCCGCCGCAGCGTCGAGGAGTATGGCCTGCCGTCCTGCACCGATACGGACCTTCGTGGGGGCGATGCTGTGCACAACGCGGCGGCCCTCGCCGCCGTGTTACGCGGTCAGGACACCGGTGCGCATCGTGCTGCCCTGGTCATGGGCGCAGCGCTGCTGCTAGAGGCCACCGACCGGGCCGTTAGCCCGGCCGAGGCAGCGGCTGCCGCCGCTGCAGCCATCGACGATGGTCGTGCGGCGCGTACGCTGGATGCACTGATCGATTTCGGTGCTTCGGTGCGCAGCTGACAGCCTGGCAATGGGCTTCCTGGATGACATGGCGGAGTCGAGCCGGCAGCGCCTGCAGGCCGCCCGTTCCGCCCTGCCGCAGCGGACGCTGGTCGAACGCTGCCGGGAACTTCCACCGGCGTTGCCGCTGGCCCGCGGAGGTGCTTTTGACCTGATCGCCGAGCTCAAGCTGCGCTCCCCCGCGTTGGGTCAATTGGCCGAGGCGGGGACGGACCGGGGCGCGAGGGTCGCGACCTATGCGCACGCCGGTGCCTGCGCGGTGTCGGTCCTGACCGAGCCGGACCGTTTCGGTGGCAGCCTCGAGCACCTGCAGCAGGCCGCTGCCCGCCTCGCCCCGCTCGGTGTGCCGGTGATGCGCAAGGATTTCCTGGTGGATCCCTATCAGCTGTACGAGGCCCGCTCCGCGGGCGCCGGCGGCGCCCTCCTGATCGTCAGGATGCTCACCGACGTGCAGTTGGCCGAGATGCTGGAGTGTGCCGGCTCGCTGGGCCTGTTCATCCTGCTGGAGACTTTCGACGAGGAGGAGATCGACCGGGCCGCGGCGGCGATCGGGGCGGCGACTGCCCAGTCCGGCCAACTCCTGATTGGCATCAACAGTCGGGACCTGCAGACGCTGGAAGTTGTCCCCGAGCGTCTGGGCGCCCTGGCGAGCCGCTTGCCGAGCCGCTGGCCCAGGGTGGCGGAAAGCGGCCTGGAAACCCCTGACGATGCGGCGGCCATGGCCCGTGCTGGCTACGACCTGGCGCTGGTCGGCGGTGCACTGATGCGCTCACCCGATCCGGCAGGGTTGCTCCGGCAGATGCTGGAGGCCGGTCGGCGCATGCGCACATGAGCCTCATGGTCAAGATCTGCGGCTTTACTTCCGTCGAAGCGCTGGAGGCGGCGGTCGAGGCTGGTGCCGACGCCATCGGTTTCGTGTTTCATCCGGCCTCGCCCCGCTATCTGCCACCAGAGCAGGCAGCGCGTCTGGCGGAGCGCCTGCCGGCGGGCGTGCTCAGCGTGGCAGTCACCCTTGCCCCGGGGCCCGCGCAGCTGGCGGAGATCCTGCGAGCGTTTACTCCTGACGTATTGCAGGGCGACGCGGCGGCACTGACGGCGCTCGACCTGCCGCCGGGCATCGCCACGTGGCCCGTGTTCCGTAGTGGTGCCGTCCTGCCCGCCGGCCTCCCACCGCGGCTGCTCTTCGAGGGTGGCCGTAGCGGTGCCGGCGAGCGCGCCGACTGGTCGACGGCGGCGGCGCTGGCCCGGCGCTGCGAATTGATCCTCGGCGGAGGCCTGGATCCGGATAATGTGGGGGAGGCGATCCTGCAGGTTCGGCCCTGGGCGGTGGACGTCTCCAGCGGTGTGGAGGCGTCGCGCGGGCACAAGGACCCCGGCAGGATCCGGGCATTCATACAGGCGGCAAGGGCCGCTGCAGGAGAGCAGTGACATGGCGGGTGTGTTGGGTGTGGCAGAGGCCGACCGTTTGCTCGAGCTCGAGCTGCGCGGTGAATTGCCAGACGAGCGAGGCCGCTTCGGGCCTTTTGGGGGGCGTTACGTTCCCGAGACCCTGGTGCCGGCGCTGGAGCGTCTCGAGGCCGGCGTGCGTGAGCACCTGCAAGCCGCCGACTTCCAGGCCGAATTCATTGCGGAACTGGCCACCTGGGCCGGTCGTCCGACCGCGCTGACGCATGCCACGGGACTCTCGAGGCGCTGGGGCGCCGAGGTCTGGCTGAAGCGCGAGGACCTTGCCCACACCGGCGCCCACAAGATCAACAATGCGGTAGGGCAGGCGCTGCTGGCGCGTCGTCTCGGCGCGCGACGCATCGTTGCCGAGACCGGCGCCGGCCAGCATGGCGTTGCCAGCGCCGCCGCCTGCGCCCGTCTCGGCATGCCCTGCGTGGTCTACATGGGCGCCATCGATACCGAGCGCCAGGCCCCCAACGTCGGGCGCATGAAGCTGCTCGGCGCTGAGGTGGTGGCGGTGACCAGCGGCGATCAGACCCTGCGTGCTGCCATCGACGAGGCGCTGCGTGACTGGGTCTCTGATCCCGAGGGCACCTACTACCTGCTGGGCTCCGCGGTCGGCCCGCACCCTTATCCGTTCCTGGTTCGCGAGCTGCAGTCGGTCATCGGCCGTGAAAGCCGGCAGCAGATGCTCGAGCGGGCCGGCGCCCTGCCCGATGCCGTCATCGCCTGCGTCGGCGGGGGCTCCAACGCCATCGGCCTGTTCCACCCCTTCGTCGCCGACCGGTCGGTCGCCCTGATCGGTATCGAGGCCGGCGGCAGGGGGCCTGGCCTCGGTGATAATTCGGCCACGCTGACCTACGGCCGGCCAGGCGTGCTGCAGGGGTGCTACACGATGATCCTGCAGGATGACCACGGGCAGGTACAGGAAACCCATTCCGTCTCTGCCGGCCTCGATTATTCCGGGGTCGGCCCCGAGCACGCCCTGCTGATGGCGACCGGGCGGGTGCGCTACGAGCAGGCCACCGACGAGGAAGCCCTCGACGCGCTCGCGGAATGCTGCCACGCCGAGGGCATCCTGCCGGCGATCGAGACCGCGCATGCCTTTGCCGGGGCGCGCCGCTGGGCTCTGGCAAACCCTGGTGGACGCATCCTGATCGGCCTGTCCGGCCGCGGGGACAAGGACATGCCCACGCTGCAGAAGACGCTGCTCAAGGGGAAGTTGTGATGCGGGCGCACGAGTCCATCAGCGAGGCCATCCGGCAGGCGGCGGCTGAGGGTCGCCCTGCGCTGGTGGCGTTTCTGACCGCCGGGTTCCCTACCCGGGACGCCTTCACCGCCTCGCTGGCGGCCATTGCCGAGGCCG
>JAURLT010000101.1 GCA_030831085.1 Gammaproteobacteria bacterium | reverse complement strand
CCTTCGGGGTGGCCTACAGCCAGACCGTGACGGCTTCGGGCGGCAACGGCAGCTACACCTACTCGGTGTCGGCGGGCTCGCTGCCTGACGGCTTGTCGCTGGATGCGGCTACGGGTGCCATCACCGGCACGCCGAGCCTGGTCGGCAGCTTCACCTTCACCGTCTCGGTGACGGACACCGCCGGCAACAGCGGTTCGCAGGCCTACAGCGTGGCCATCGCCGGGGTGAGCCTGTCCATCTCGCCGAGCACGCTGCCGCCTGCCTCGATCAACGGCCCCTACAGCCAGGTGCTGACGGTGACCGGTGGTTCGGGCGCGGGCTACAGCTGCGTGGTGTCGGCCGGTGCGCTGCCTGCGGGCATCACGCTGGATTCGGCCACCTGCACACTGTCGGGCCAGCCGACCACGGTGGGGAGCTACAACTTCACCATCACGGCGACCGATTCGGCGGGCAATACCGGCTCGCAGAGCTACTCGCTCGAGGTCCTGGACGCCCTGGTCCTGAACCCCGCCACCCTGCCTGACGGCACCTGGGGCGTGGCCTATGACCAAACGGTCAGCGGTGCGGGCGGCGACGGCAGCTACAGCTATGCCGTCACGGCCGGTGCGCTGCCGAATGGCCTGTCGCTGGACGGTGCCAGCGGTGCCATCAGCGGCACGCCGAGCCTGGTGGGCAGCTACAGCTTCACGGTCACGGTGACCGACGGCCAGGGCGATACCGCCTCGCAGGCCTACACCGTGGAGATTGTGGGCGTGGCCCTGACCATCGCCCCGGCCAACCTGCCTGACGGTGAAGTGGCGCTGGCCTACAGCCAGGCCCTCACCGTCACCGGCGGCAGCGGCTCGGGATACTCCTGTGAGGTGAGCGACGGCGCACTCCCTGCTGGCATCACGCTGGATGCGGCCAGCTGCACCCTGTCGGGCACCCCGACAACGGAGGGAGCCTACAGCTTCACCATCACGGCGACCGACTCCGGCGGCAACACCGGTTCGCAGGCCTACAGCCTGCAGATCGGTGCGGCCCTGGTGATCACCATCACCCCGGCCACCCTGCCTGACGGTGAGTCCGGCGAGGCCTACTCCGAGCAGCTGAGCGCCGATGGCGGCGTGGCCCCCTACACCTACGCGGTGACGGCGGGTGCCCTGCCGGCTGGCCTGACCCTTAATGGCTCGACCGGCCTGATCTCGGGCACCCCGACGGTGTTCGGTGACTTCAGCTTCACGGTCACGGCGACCGATGCGGACGGCCGCGTCGGTAGTCAGGCCTACAGCCTGACCATCGAGGGTCGTCCCGACCCGACCCGCGACCCGGAGCTGATCGGCATGATCGACGGCCAGTTCGGCCTGGCCCGCCGCTTCGGCGAGGGGCAGATCATGAACGTGATGCGCCACCTCGAGGGCAACCGCAGTGCGTTCCGCTGCGGCCTCCAGGCGGATCTGGGGCTGAGCGGTGACAACGACAGCCGCGGCCGCAACGCGCTCGACCCAGAGGACAACCAGGCGCGCTCCGGCGTCACCCTGGGCGCCTCCGGCAAGGAGTGCGAGGAAAGCCTGCCCAAGCTGGGTTACTGGGTCAGCGGGTCGCTGAGCGACGACGACTACCGTGGCCAGGACTTCACCAGTGATGCCCTGTCCGCCGGTGTCGACCTCAAGTTCAGCGACAAGCTGATGGCCGGTGCGGCCGTGGGCTTCGGCTGGGGCGAGTCTGAGTTTGGCAGCAACGGCACCCAGAGCGATGCCGATGCGACCACTTTCATGGCCTACCTCTCCTACAACCCGACGGGTCGCCTGTACTTCGAGGCGATGGTCGGTGGTGGTGACCTGAGCATCGACAGCGACCGCTTCGTCAGCTACGACGGCAGCATGGTCAGCGGCAAGCGCAATGGCAGCCTGACCCTGGGCTCCATCGGCTTTGCCGGTGACATGATCAGCAGCGAGAAGGCGTTGCTCACCGGTTACCTGCGTTACGACATGGTCAAGATCGACCTCGACCGTTACGAGGAGCGGGGCTCAACCCAGCTGGCCTTGGGCTTCGGTGCTGCGGACCAGTCGGTCAACAGCCTGGTGCTGGGCGGTCGTGCGGCCTACAGCATGTCCCGGTCGTGGGGCCTGCTGACCCCGATGGTGCGGGCCGAGTACCGCATGCGCTCGGTGGGCAACTACCGGCAGGACATGGCCTACCTCGACCTGCCCGGCATCGAGTACTCGCTGCGCAAGGGTTCGGACAACGAGGGCAGCCTGAGCCTGTCGCTCGGGTTCGAGGCCCTGATCCAGGGCTGGACGCTGGGGATGGAGTACGGCTCCAACCCGCTGAGCTCCAGCGGCATGAGCGGGGACATGTTCCGCGCCACGGTCCGCTACGGGTTCTAAGTCTGGTGACCCCGGGCCGGGGGTTCGGATACCTGAGGTATCCGGGCTCCCGGCCCTCTCTTTTTGGGGGCTCAATAAATGCGCCAATCGAGTGAATTAAGGGTTTGGCGTAGGGAAACTGGCCAAACAAAGTATTAACTTCAACCCATCCCAAACCTACACAGGATAGACAGGGATGCTTATTCTGACTCGGCGTATCGGCGAAACCCTGATGGTCGGAGACGAAGTCACCGTCACCGTTCTCGGCGTCAAGGGCAATCAGGTCCGGATCGGGGTCAAGGCCCCCAAGCACGTCTCGGTGCACCGCGAGGAGATCTACGAGCGGATCCAGGCCGAGCAGGGCGGCGCGCCCATGCCTGAACGCAGCCAAGACAAGATCTACTCAGCCGGTTGACCTGCCTCGGTTTTTTCCTTTACCCGGCCCCCGGGCGCTCGGTATCATTCCAGCACCGGAGAGATGGCCGAGTGGTCGAAGGCGCGCCCCTGCTAAGGGCGTAAGGGCCAAAAGCCCTTCGAGGGTTCGAATCCCTCTCTCTCCGCCACCTTTTCAATAAAAACAATAATTTGGACGCGAAAATCACGGCGTCCCAACATCCCGCCCAATATCCTGAAAACCCTTGATTGGGCGGCGGGTGTCTTCACGCCCCCAGCTGCGGTATACCTATGCCAACCATTCGCAGGGAGAGAGCGATGCGTTACTTGGCTGTGCTGATTCCCCTGGCGCTGGCCGCGCAACCTGCGGTTGCCGTGGAGATGATCTGGCCGGAAGGGTCGGCCTGCGAGTACATCGGCGAAGTGAAGTACGGCAAGCCGCACGGAACTGGTTCTACTCGATGCGCCGATGGCAGCAGCTATGGTGGCGAGTGGAAGGACGGCTTTCCGCACGGCCAAGGCACCTACACCTGGCCTGGCGGCCGCAAGTGGGTCGGCGAGTTAAATAACGGTTCCCTGCACGGCCAAGGCACCGAGTACAACCCAGACGGCGCCGTAAGGCGCAAAGGTTGGTGGTGCAACTTCGAGGAATCCGAAGGCCCTTGCCTCGACTAACGCCTACCGCACCGCCAGCGCCAGCACCAGCGCAGCCAACGCCAGCACGGCGCACAGGCTCACGGTCATCGAGCCGGTAGCAATTTGTTGCCAGATTGGTAGAAACGATTACCCGCTGCGATTGCTAAGGGCTCGTCCTAGCCTAAGACCATCCCCCCACCGGAAGGCACCGAGGCTTGCATGGCGCTAGCCCTTTCCCGCGGTCGCAGCCACCCGCCTTTCCATCCTTCTGGAAGGACCCCGTCGCAGGTTCAACTGACCCTAGCGAGTAAAAATTTCTGCCCGATCAAGCCCTCGGGATCATTGGGTGATCACCTAAGGTGGTAAAACTCTCTCAGGGCCTGACGGGAGCACCCGTTTTGAATCCTTTGTGGGTGCCCCTGCCTATCTCACTCATGAAATCTCTGACTTCTCGGATCAGATTCATCAGGGACTGCTCCAGGATCGAAACGCCGTTCAAGTGCCAGCATTATCATGATCAGCCAGCTGAGAGCCTCGACTCCCAGCGCGGACCACCAAACAAACAGAATGACAGAAAGCAGTGTTGAAAACAGAAGTCCTTTCGCAATATCGAAATGGGGTTTTAGCCATTTAAGATTCCACAGCGAAGCTTCTTTAAATTGTTCCTCGAGATTGGCTTTTTGTTCATTTAGGGCTTGCGCACGTGTGGTTGCAACGGCAAGAGCACGCCCAGAGTTTTGCACATTCGAGTTAGCCTCCTGAAACGCGTCCTCAGCTTGTATCAACCGCCTTTTTGAGCGGGCCAACTCAAGCAGAACTTCCCGGAGTTCCTGGCAACTGTCCACACCATTTCTATAATTGCAGTCCTCAATAATCGTCTCCAAATTGTCAGTAAATTCGTCCACCGCCCCAACAGATCTTGCGTTATCGACTTGGTTCAGGGCGCCGCCAGACCATCCTCTACGACTTACAGCACGATATTCTCGACGGTTCAAATCCCTTTCTTTTTGGGCCAAAGTCGCTTTGCTCCGTAGGGCTTCGACGAAACCTGGCCGCGAAGCCTCCTCAATTTCAGCATTGTTTTTCTCGATGTCCATTTCAAGGACCTCGAGACTTTCTTTTATGTTGCTGCGGAGTTCTAGTTCTGCTTTTGGATACATCGCAATCAAGGAAGCCGCCAACCCGCCAGACAAAGCAGCTATCGAAAATATCGTGATCGCGACATAGGCAAATCGTAACGCCCGGTACGCTACCAATTCGCGGCTATCTTTATATGGCTGCTCTTTTTCGTCAGAATCGGCCAGCGCTTTAAGCGAGCGAATAAGAAATTGAAATGGTGTGGTAACAAAAGACCATGCAACGCGTCCTAGTCCAGCAAGAGCCGGACGCGGATCGCCATCGGTCAATACGAATAACAGTCCGAAAAGCATCGCCAGAAAAATGGCGATTGACAATATTGGATTTTGAAACGCAAATTCCAAGATGCCGAAAACGCTTGTGAGGTATTCCATTGCCCCGCTCCCTAGACGATTTTTTGATTATCCGGCCAGTCGCCTGCTGGTTTATATATAAAACTTTTCCCACACCCCGGCTTAACTGTGAGTGCCCGGCGAGGGAAAGGTGCCTGAAACTTATGAAAAAGTGAAGAGCAGTGTCTTTAGCAGCGTTTTATCTATCCACCGGGCTCGAACCCTCATATGGTCGAAATAAAGCAATGCGCGGTGGCCGAACACTCGTGTACCCACGCTCCTCACCGGAAGGCACCGAGGGTGGCCTGGCGCTAGCCCTTCCCCGCGGTCGCAGCCACCCGCCTTTCCATCGTTCGGGAAGGACCCGTTGCCGGTTCAGCTGACCCTCTGAGCAAAAAAATTCTGCCGGATTATTCCCTCGGGATCATTGGGTGATCCCCTAGGGTGGTAAAACCCTCTCAGGGCCTGAAGGGAGGGACCACGATGCTAGCCGCACGGACTGGGGCGCTGCTCGCCCTGCTTGTTTTTTCCACATCCACCTTTGCCGCGCCGCCAGTCAAGTTCGGCGTCCAGGTCGACCTGACCGGAAACGGCACGGTCACCAGCTCGCCGGGCGGCATCTCCTGTCCGACCAGCTGCCTCGCCTATTTCAAGCAGGCCGCCACCATCACTCTGACTGCTGCACCGGCCGCCGGCGAGACCTTCCTTGGCTGGGGTGGCGCCTGCAGCGGTACCGGCTCTTGCACCATTCCCTCGATTCAGGGAGATGTGCAGGTGGCCGCTCAGTTTTCTAGTAATGGAGGTGGGGGTGGGGGTGGTGGGATGACCATGGTGCCAGAAGGCACCGAACCTAACTCACTGCTCTACTGGAATGGCGTAGCGTGGGCTGAGTTGTTGCCGCCAGCAGGGACAGCCGACAGTAACGTATTGAGCATCAATGCCGGTGGTTTGGAATGGACTCTCCAACCAACAGTCGTCAATGGTGGGTTTGAGGTGGGCGGTTCTGGCTGTCAAATTCGTTTGACGGCCTTGCCCGGATGGACCGTCGAGGCGGGTAACCTCGATAGACTATCGCGCTGCCCGACGTATGAGCCGCCGGAGGGAGAGTATTATATTGATCTACTTGGCACCGATAGTCCGGCGTTGATATCTCAAGAGATCGGAACTACTCCAGGGACAACCTACAGGCTGTCATTCTTATTCGGCGGTAACTCAGAATGGCAGTGCACCGGATATCAAAACGATAGCCCAATTAAAACAATTCGTGTGTCCGCTGGACCGGTGATCAGAGAGTTCAGCATAGACACAGCCCAGTCGTCCGCGTGTCAGGATTTCATGTGGCGAGAACGGTCGGTTTATTTCACCGCAGAGTCAGACGCAACCATCATAAGTTTTCAAAGTCTGAATTCACCCGGAGTCTATGGTCCGATGCTAGATAAGGTGGAGATCGTACGCATTCCGTAGCAAGGGAAAGGTTTGAACTCCGTCCAAATTCAGAATAGGGAAGCAATCGCCATGCAGAGGATTTGCTTAAGCCTCGTCCTGGGGCTCGTCGTGGTCGGCAGTGCCGATGCGCAGAAAGGCGGCGGCAAGGTCAAATATACGGTTGAAGTTTCGGTGAACGGTGCCGGTGTCGTCACCAGTTCAACCGGCGGCATCGCCTGTCCTGGCACCTGCAGCACCAGCGTCAATAGCGGCACATTGATCACCTTTACGGCGACTCCTGACCCCGGCGCGACTTTTGCTGGCTGGGGCGGAGACTGCGCCGGGACGAGCGCGACCTGCAGCCTGACAATCAGCGGCACAACCAGCGTCTCAGCCACGTTTGAGGGCGGCGGAGGCGGCGGCGGTGCGCCGACCATCACGGAGGTCTACTTCGACACCGTGTCTACGCCGGCTACGCTCACGGCAATTGGCACAAACTTTGATGCCTCCACGACGGCAACACTTGGCGCCAACACATTGACCCTGGACGGCACTGATCCAGATGGGTTGGTGTATACGGCACTGCTGCCGTCTGTTCTGGCCGACGGCGACTACCTGCTGACCCTGACTAACGCTTCTGGGTCCGCGACGTGGCAGTTGACCTATCCGGCCGTTGGGCCGGAAGGGCCACAGGGACCGCAGGGCGATCCGGGGGTGGATGGTGTAGATGGCGCGCCCGGACTTCAGGGCCCGCCAGGGCCTCCGGGAGCGCCGGGTGCTGATGGTGCGGATGGTGCACAAGGACCTGAGGGCCCACTGGGCCCCCCAGGACCGCAAGGCGATCCGGGGCCGAGGGGTCTTGTCTACTCCGGCCCCTGGAACGCGACTCAGCAGTATGGTCAGGCCGAGTTAGTGACTTATAGCGGAGCTCCGTATCTTTGCATAAAAACCGCTTGTAACACCTCCCTGCCGACCATCGAACCACCGAGCATTGCATTTCCACCGGTTTCCGGGAACACGTTGTACGTTGGCTCCGGTCAAACCTATAGCAACCTGGCAGCCGCAATCACGGCCGCACAGAATGGCGATCGAATTCAGGTTTCGGCTGGAAGCTATAGCGGAGAAAACATAACCATAAGCAAGAGCCTCACTATTGAAGGCATAGATCTCCCCACTTTTAATTACAACGGCGGCGTCGGTCCCTACATTCAGTTATCCGGTGACGATGTAAATGTCCGGTTTATCGGGGTGAAACTGGTGGGGTCAAGTGTCAATACCGCTATCCTGGGAGACACCAATCGGGCTTACGGTCCCGCCAAGCCTGGAACTAACCAGGTCATTCACCTTGAGAACGTGACGATTAGCAACGCGGGAGGCAACGCAATTTATGCAGTGAAGCCAACAGCAACCTACCGAATCTTGGGAGGCACGTACTCCGCAAGCAGCGCAGCCCATGTCATTAGCCTGGAGGGTACGCAATTGTATGTCGGTAGACACAATTCTACTGGGACCACCATCACTCATTCGGGTGGAGGCGTCGGTATAATTACCGAAGATCCCGTAACCTGGATTTCTCTCGACGGAACGACCATTAACACCTCAGGAACCAAGATCGGACTGAAGGCAGGGATTGATTACCCATATATCCACCTTGCTGACGTGGCTTACTCGACGACCACCAAAAAACTCGTTTATGGGTCAACTGATCTGACCGCTAGCCTCCCACCCAATCCAGCCACCTTTAGCATTACGTCCGGGCAGATTGTTGTTCTTCCCCTCGGACCCGCCACTCCTCCCAGCGCTCCCGACGATTGGCTGGCTCTCTGAGGCTTTGGGGATGAGGACTCGCAGGCCAAATGATTCCTAACTCAATCACAGGAATAGAGAGGCGATCGCCATGCAGAGGATTTGCTTAAGCCTCGTCCTGGGGCTGTTACTGGCGGGGTCATCGGAAGCTGCGAGGCCGACCAAGTATCAGGTAACGGTCAACGTCTCCGCCGGAGGTAGTGTGACCAGTTCGACGGGAGGCATCTCCTGCCCTGGCACCTGCAGCACTAGCGTCAACAGCGGCACGTCGATCACCTTCATGGCGACGCCTGACGCTGGTGCGACCTTCACAGGCTGGGGCGGAGACTGTGCTGTGGCCGGAAGCGTACCTATTTGTGAATTGGTAATTGATAGCGCTAAATCTATCGAAGCGGCGTGGACAACAGAGCCTTCAATACCAGAAGTGTATGTTTTCGACGTCGGTCCAGAGCTTGTTGGAGCTTGGCAGCCAGTTGACATGGCAATTATTGACGCGATGTGTCGAGACTTTGACGGCTGCGAAATAACCACCTCGGCTATTGATTTCGATCCGTCCATGCCTGGAGCAGTTTTTTCTCGATCAATTCGCCACTTCATTTCTGAGACCTCCAGATGGTACTCGTCAGACATTACAGTCAACAACTTTCAGGATGGCGACGGTATCTACACGTCGATTTTTAGCGTTCCTGGGTGCGAAATCACGGATGCAGACACTTTGTCCGGTGAGGATTTAGGTGAGGGGTATAGTGTACTTAATAGGTACATGGGATGGCCTCAACAACCTCTTTGCCGCCTCATAATTAAAGATTAGGTAAGGGTTTATCCTCACGTTTATTGACGCCTTCACTTGGTTTAGTTTAAAAACGATTATCTCGCGCAAGGCTGGAAATTAGCAGGAGAACTCATGAGATTTTCGACAGGAACTCCGCTTAAAAATGTAGTCTCGATCGTCGGATGCCTGATAACTGCGGCTCTGCTCGCTGGCTGTGGGACGACCACCACAGTTGCTCGCGGGTCTGCGTCACAGGTCTTGGCAGAAGCTGAAGAGCAAAAAGCGGCCTTTCTGAAGACAAGCTGGGAAAGACAGGCCCGATTGGATGATCTGGCGTGGCCGCTCCTGACATCTGCCAGGGACCTGTGCGGCGAGGAGGTGAAACCCAGGACCGGCCTGTCACTACTTGCCATTGACACAATTGGCAAGGACTACCAGCCAGTTGCCCGCAGTCGCTTTGGCTTGTCCGAGACGCCCATGGTTTTGCACGTTGTGAAAGACTCTCCATCAGAGGCCGCGGGATTGAGAGCGGGAGATAAGATAGAGTCCATCGCGGGACAGCCGGTAGCCACTGGTAAGAAGGCAACCAAAAAGGCCGGCGAATTGCTAGCCAAATCAATCGAGGGCACCCAACCTGTGTACATGACCGTCCTGCGCGACGGAGCGTCCATCACTGCCATCATCAAGCCAGAGGTAGTCTGTCAGTATCCCGTGGTTATGGTTCAAGACGATTCAATTAGAGCCTTCACTGACGGGGACGTTGTCTACATATCAACTGGCATGTATCGATTTGCAAGTGAGGACCGAGAGTTGCAACTTGTCGTAGCCCATGAGATCGCACATAGCGCTGAGGGCCACCTCGACAAGAAGGCCATCAACTGGGGGATTGGTACCTTTTTCGATGTGGTAGCTGCTGCCTATGGGGTCGATACACAGAACGCGTTCGGCAAAGCCGCTTCCCAAGCATTTAGCCAGGATTTCGAGCGAGAGGCCGACTACGTCGGTATGTACATACTGGCGAGGGCGGACGTTGACACAACGGAGGCGGCAGATTTCTGGCGGCGGATGGCCGCAGAGTTTCCGCAGTCGATCCAAGGCTCCTACTCTGCCACTCACCCAGCATCCGCCGAGCGTTGGGCCAACATTGCGGCTGCCAATGAAGAAATTTTGACAAAGCGCCAAGGCGAACTGCCTTTGCTGCCCGAAAGGAAGGAATAGGGGTAGGTTGCCTCTCTCTCCGCCACTATTACCCTGAAAGGCCGGCCGGCATTACGGCGCCGACCCGTCTTTTCCACCCAGCGCCGCCACTGCCGTGTCTGGATAATCGGTGAATACCCCATCCACGCCCAGCTCCGCGAAGGCCCGGTACTCGGCCGCTGGGCTGCCCGCGTAGTCGATCAGCAGGTGCATGGGTTCGTCGCGGAAGGTCCAGGCGTGCACCAGCAGACCTGCTGCATGCGCCCGCTCGATGAAATCCGTCGGCGCGGTAGCCCGCAACGCACCGTCCATGTGTCGCTCGCCAACGATCCAGCGCTTCCAGGGCCCCACCGCATCGGCATAGCGGGCGATCTCGGCGAAGGCCTCGGCACGGGCCGCACCCTGCTGAGAGACATCGGGCGGGGTTTCGATGGAATACGGCTGGCAGGGGCTTGGCATCTGAATGAAGGGTGTGGGGATAGGTAGCCCATCGGAGCCAGGCCCGTCACCGCCTATCAGTTGCACCAGCCGGACCGTCGTGCGTTCGCGCAGCCAGCGCAGGTTGCCCGCCTCGAAAGACTGGATGAAGACTGGCGCCTCGCGCGCGTCCCAGCCCGCACCGGTCAGCGCTGCAAGCAGCGGCGGCTCGAGGGCGAGTCCTTGCGCGCAGTGCCATGAAGGGTGCTTGGTTTCGGGATAAATCCCGATCACCCTGCCGCTTTTTTCGCTGGCGTCCCGGGCGAGGGCGATGATTTCCTCGAGCGTCGGAATCTCGTACAGCCCGTCGTAGGCGGCCGAGCGATCCTTGCGCGGCTGGACGGCGCGCAGGGTCTTGAGCTCGGCGAGCGTGAAGTCCGTGGTGAACCAGCCCGTGACCTCGACGCCATCGATCGTGGTTGTCCGCCGCCTGTCTGCAAACTCCGGATGCGAGGCCACGTCGGTGGTGGCGCCGATCTCCGGCTCATGCCGGGCCACCAGATGACCATCGCGGGTGGCGACCAGGTCGGGTTCGATGAAGTCCGCACCCATCTTGATGGCGAGTTCGTAGGCCGCCAGCGTGTGCTCCGGCCGGTAACCGGATGCACCTCGATGGGCGATGACGATGGGCTCGGCGAGGGCAGTATAAGCACCCATGAACGCAAACAATGCGACCAGACGGTAGGGCGATGCAATGGGATTGATCATCCCGCTACACTGCCAGATCAATGTGACGAGTAGTAGTGGATCCCATGGTGAGTCCTCCATCGCCCACCCGTGCGGCCGGCCTGGCTGGCCTGCGAGCCTTCGTTCCTGCCATGGGCCGGCGTTATGCCAACGGGCGCAATTACGACCACGGGCCCGCAGGCCGCACGGCCGTTTCCGGGCTCTCGCCCTACATTCGTCGCCGCCTGCTGGTCGAGCAGGAGGTGGTGGCAGCCGCGATCGAGGCCCATGGGCTCGAGGGCGCCGAAAAATTTGTGCAGGAAGTCGTCTGGCGCGGCTACTTCAAGGGGTGGCTGGAGCGACGGCCGCAGGTCTGGGACAGTTACCGGACGGGGCTGGAGGCTGACCTGCTGGCCGTCGAGCAGGACCGCCGGCTTGGCCGCGCCCTGCGCCGGGCCACGGAGGGCCAGACGGGGCTGGAGTGCTTCGACGCCTGGGCCTCCGAGTTGGTCGAGACCCACACCCTGCACAACCACGCGCGCATGTGGTTTGCCTCGATCTGGATATTTACGCTGGGGCTACCCTGGCGGCTGGGCGCCGACTTCTTCTATCGTCACCTGTTGGATGGCGATGCGGCTTCGAACACGCTGGGCTGGCGGTGGGTGGCCGGGCTGCACACCCGTGGCAAGCCCTACATCGCCCGGGCCGACAACATCGCTACCTTCACCGGCGGCCGGTTCAGGCCGCGCCCGCAGGAACTCGCCGAGGTGAGTGCGGGGCTGGAGAACACCGAACCAGGGGGCCTGCCGCCGCTGCAACCCTTGCGTGCGGTCAATGCCCCGGAGGCCGGTCGGCCGTCGGCGCTTCTGATCACGGACGAAGATTGTTGCCTGGAGGATTTCGACCTTGAAGGACTCGACATCCGAGACTGCGCGACGCTGAAGGGCAGTCACCTGCGCTCCACCCTTGAGGTGGCGGAGGCCGTAACCGCGTTCGAGGCGGGCGCCCTGGCCGACGCCGCCGCCCGGGTCAAACTGCCGAACGACGCACTGACGGCCGAACACCCCCGGCGTCTGGTTGAATGGGCAGTCGGGGTGGGCGTGACGCAGATCGTCACCCCCTTCGTGACGCGCGGTCCGCTCCATGATTGGCTGCAGGCGGCACGGCCGCTCCTGGCCGCGCAGGGCATCCGCCTGGCGGAATGGCAACGCGCCTGGGATCTCGCCATCTGGCCGCACGCGACCGCTGGCTTCTTCAAGGTCAAGCAGCAGATTCCGCGGATCGTGGAGCAGGTGCTGCCGCCATGATCCCGGTCGCCATCATCGGGGCTGGCATGGCCGGACTCGCCTGTGCGCGCCGCTTGAGGGAGGCGGGCGTGGCGTCCGTCCTGTTCGACAAGGGCCGCGCCGTGGGAGGGCGTGTCGCCACCCGTCGGGTCGAGGGCCTGCAGTTCGACCATGGCGCACAATACGTCACCGCCCGCAGTCACTCCTTCGCCGACGCGCTGGCGCCGTTGCAGGCCTCCGGCGCGGTTGGAAACTGGGAGCAGGGGAGCGGCCAGAGCCGTTTGGTGGGCATTCCCGGCATGTCTGCGCTGCCCCGTGCCCTGGCCGATGGGCTCGATGTGCGCCTGAATACCGAGGTCACCGGCCTGTCCTTCCTCGGCGATCGCTGGCGGTTGGAGATCGGCGACAGGGTGGAGGAGGCCGAGCGAGTCATCATGACCCTCCCGGCACCTCAGGCGCAGGCCTTGTTGGGGTCTGATCATCCGCTCGCCAGTGCCCTCAACGATGTCCGGCTTGCACCTTGCCTGACCCTGATGGCTGCGGTTCGCGCCACGAGGCCGTTCACGGTCCTGGAGGACCCTGACCATCCGCTCGCCTGGCTGGCGCGAGATAGCAGCAAGCCCGGACGTCCTCGTGGGGAGAGCGCCTGTTGGGTTGCCCAGGCCGGGCCGGGCTTCAGTCGTGAACACCTGGAGAAAGACCCCCAGTCCATCGCCCGGCTGATGCTGCCGCTGCTCTGCGAACGGCTGGGTGTGAGCGCGGACGAAGTGTCCTATGCCGTGGCCCACCGCTGGCGGTATGCACGGGTCACGGTGGCGCTGGGTCGGGACTTTCTCTGCAGCGAGGACGCCACGCTCTACCTGGGTGGTGACTGGTGCCTGGGTGCCCGCGTCGAGGCGGCCTGGGCCAGCGGCCAGGCGGTCGCCGAAGACTTGCTGAGCCACCCACGGGTAAAATGAAGCATCAGGCACCACAGGAAGCCCATATGACCACCAACCGCGAACTCTGGGCCCGCCGGGAAGCAGCCGTTCCCCGGGGCGTATCTTCCATGCACCAGCGCTTCCTGGTGCGCGCGCAGAATGCCGAGCTGTTCGACGCCGAGGGTCGGCGCTACATCGACCTGGCCAGCGGGATTGCCGTCTGCAACACGGGGCATTCCAATCCGCGGGTCCTCGCCGCCGTCCAGCGCCAGCTGGAGCATTTCTCGCACTGCTCCTACCAGGTCACGCCCTACGAGTCCTACATCGCGCTCGCCGAGCAGTTGAATGCCATCGCCCCGGTGCAGGGACCGGCCAAGACGATCTTCCTGACCACCGGCGCCGAGGCGCTGGAGAATGCGGTCAAGATTGCCCGCGCCCATACCGGGCGGCGCGGAGTGATCACCTTCCAGGGCGGCTACCATGGCCGCACGCTGCTGACGCTGGCCATGACCGGCAAGGTGCTGCCCTACAAGACGAAGTTTGGGCCCATGCCGGGGGACGTGTTCCACAGCCGCTTCCCCATCCCGTATCACGGCTTTTCCGACGAGCAGGCGATCGAGGCATTGAAGAGCGTGTTCGCCTCCTCGATCGAACCCTCCGCGGTGGCGGCCATCGTGCTGGAGCCGGTGCTGGGGGAGGGCGGTTTTTACACGGCCTCCTGCGCCTTTTTCAAGGCGCTGCGCGAGCTGTGTGACCAGCACGGGATCCTCCTGATCGCCGACGAGGTCCAGTCTGGCTTCGCCCGTACCGGGCGCATGTTCGCCATGGACTGGGTGCGCGAGACCAACGGCGTGACGGCCGACCTGATCACCATCGCTAAGGCCATGGCGGGTGGGTTTCCCATCGCAGGTGTGATCGGGCGCGCGGAGGTGATGGACGCCCCGGATCCCGGTGGACTGGGCGGCACCTATGGCGGTTCGCCACTAGGCTGCGTGGCGGGTCTCGAGGTGCTGCAGATCATTCGCGACGAGAAGCTCTGCGAACGCGCGGTGGCCATTGGCACTGCCATCAAGGCCCGCATGCGTGCGCTCCAGCAGGGTGGCCTGTCGTTCATCGGCGACGTGCGCGGTCCGGGCGCCATGGTGGCCATCGAGATCGTCAAGGACGGCGATCCCAACCGGCCGGATCCCGAGCGTACCCGCGCCCTGGTGCTGGCCGCTGCCGAGGCGGCGCTCATCATGCTCTCTTGCGGCCTGCGCGGTAACGTGGTGCGGTTCCTGCCGGCACTCACCGCATCGGACGCCCTCATCGCCGAGGCCATGGACGCGCTGGAGGGTGTGTTGAGGCAGTCGTCGGGTTGATTCAGGCGGGCTTGGCCACGCTCAGGAAGGTCATCAGGGCAATGAGGCCCCAGAGCAGGAGCAGAACGCCCGTGGCGCGCCAGTAAAGCCGCTGCACTTCCCGGTCGAGCACCGGGCTGGCGCCGTTCGTGGCCATCTCTCGCCAGGTCGCGAAGTGTCTTAGCAGCACCAGCCGGATTGCCACGCCGCAGGCCATCACGCCGGCAAATGCCGTCAACTTCCAGCGAAACCAGCCAGGCAGGTAGGCGCCTGCTTCGAAAAGGCCTGCGGCGAAGGCGATCAGCAACGCGATCAAAAGGGCCCTGAGCATGCGATCGGCCCTGGCCAGCCTTTCGCCTACAGGCCGGGCCCGGCGCCGATGCACCAGTTCCACCAGGGCCAGCCAGCCGCCGCCCAGCAGGATCACCCAGGCCTGTGCCGATGTGCCACCGGGCAGGTAGCCCAGTTGCATCGCCAGCAGCGTGCCCAGCGTGGCCTGCAGGACCAGCGCGTAGCGGACATGCTGGTCGACATGCATCACGTGATCCATCAGGCGATCGCGCGCCTCAAAGGGATCCTCAACCGAGTAACAGACGTAACGATACGTGGAGTTGATGACCAGTTCGGCGCCCAGCCAATAGCCCAGCACCGCGATGTGCGCCACCAGCAGCCAGGTAGTCACGGCGCGGGATCGAGTCGGTGGCGCAGGCGAGCCAGCTCATAGCGGGTCTGCATGTAGCCGCCCACCACGCCTCTCAGCAGCACGTAGTGGCCGTCGCTGGTACACCAGAGGTCATAGGCAGGGTGTTCCACCGGGAGGCCGGCTACGCTTTCATAGGAAAAGTGCAGGGCATCGAAGTTTCCTGCCGGCACCGTTACCGTGTCCCGGCCATGGAAGCGGATGCCCACGTCTACCCGAAACAACATGGGACCGGTGGCCCCGCGGTGATCCGGAGAGGACATCAACAGTCCCGGGATGCGCTGCAGGCCCGGTCCAGCTGAGAGGTCATACAGGCTAAGGAGATATCCGTCGTTGACCAGGGCATGGTTGCCGAAGCCGGGCGGGTGTTCGCTGGACTGCATGCGTTGCGAAAATCGACCTTCCAGCGCGGTGAGTGCCCGGGCCTCGGCACCGTCATCATGGAAGGTGAAAAACCCTGCACCCCGGAAACTGCCACCCACGGCAATGCGCACGAAGCACTCTGCCGGGCGATTCGCAGCGTCCAGGCGCAGGCTGACATCGCGCACCACAGGCGGCGGGTCGTCGATCTCGCTATGTGCGGTGATGACGCGGGAGCCATCGCGGTGCAGGTCCATGCGGAAGGATTCACGGCCCCGCTCCTGGCCTTCGCGACCGGGCGCATCGCTGGTATAGGCGATATCCCCGTCGATGCTCTGCGTCAGGCCGCTCATGTGACTATGATAATGGCTATGAAAACCCTGCAGCGTGTAATTCCGGCGCAGCGCACCTCCGATGGCGCCGGCGTGAGCTTGTATCGAAGCCTCGGGCAGAGCCAGCATGTTCGGCTCGATCCCTTCCTGATGCTGGATGAATTCGGCAGCGACCGCCCGGATGAGTACATCGCGGGTTTTCCACCGCATCCGCACCGGGGGTTCGAAACGGTGACCTACATGCTCGAGGGCCACATGCTGCACGAGGACCACCTTGGCAACCGTGGGCACCTTAAATCCGGCGGCGTGCAATGGATGACCGCGGGCCGCGGAATCATCCATTCCGAAATGCCGCAGCAGGAGTCCGGCCTGATGCGCGGCTTCCAGCTGTGGATCAACCTGCCGGCGGCGGAGAAGATGAAGCCGGCGAGTTATCGCGACATCGATGCCGCCGAATTGCCCGAGGCAAGCTTCGAGGACGGCAGCTGGGTGAAGGTGATCGCCGGCGAGGTGCAGCGGGAGGGCAAGACCCTCGCGGGCCCCATCCAGGGGCTCACCACCGATCCGCTGTTTGTCGACGTGCGCCTACCGGCGGGTGGGCGCTTCGAGCAGCCGATCAAGGCCGGTTATCGGGCGTATGTCTATGTGTTCGAGGGTGACCTGGCCGCGGACCCGGGTAGTTCGCTGGATCGACTGCTTCCCGCCCGACATGGGGGCTGTCTGGATGGGGAGGGACCGGTGGCAGTACAGGCCTCGGAGTCTGGCGCGCGCTTCCTGCTGCTGGCAGCGCGCCCGCTGGGCGAGCCCATCGTCCAGTACGGTCCTTTCGTGATGAACACCCGCGCCGAAATCGAACAGGCGGTGGCGGATTACCAGGCGGGGAGGTTGGCGGGCTGACGCCTCTAGCCGGACTTTTTCCTCGCTCTTACCACCGGCTGTGGCGCACAGAATACTCCGTGCAGGGCGCCCATGACCTCGGCGGCACCGCCATCAGCCAGCCTGTAGAAGATGTTCTGGGACTCCCGCCGGGTGGTGACCACGCCGGCTTCACGCAGGACTGACAGGTGCTGCGACAGGGCCGACTGGCTCAGCGGCACCATCTCGTTCAATTCGCCGACCGACAGCTCGCCCTGGGCCAGCGCGCAGAGCACCAGAAGGCGGCTCTCATTGGCCATGGATTTCAGCAGCAGCGCGGCATCGTGGGCGTGCTGGCGCATCTCCTCGGCAGGATCGGTCTTGACAACTTTCAATGCGGCGGCTTTGGGCATGGTGGATCTCAGCGCTTAAGTCCCGGTGCGGTGATGGGGGCTCCCTTCGATTCCTGAGCCAGGTAACTGGTCAGGGCAATCAGCAGGTCGGAATTATAAGCAACCGGCGGCAGGCGCTGCTGCCTCAGGCAGTCGGAGAGCCGGTGTTGCATCGAGCGCACCGTACCCTGCGATACCCGGTAGGCGGGCCACGAGGGGTAGGTCTCCGCCGCCCCACCCGGCTTGGCCAGATTGGGCAGGGCCTGCAGGCGGATGCGCAGTCCGTCCTGGCTGTGGCAGGTGACGCAGCCGAAGTCATGCGGCCCGCTGCGAAAGTAGAAGAACTCCTTGCCCATGGCATAGGCGGCCTGTTCCGCCGGGTGGTCCGACGGTGCGTTCATGGGGATGCCCTGCGATTGTTCCACCACGTAGGTGACCACTGCCTCCATGTCGCTGTCCTCGCCGGTCGCCGAGAAGTGACCGGCCTCGGCCTGTTCACGGCTCATGCCCTGCAGGGTCATGCGGCAGGTCACAATACGTGACTCGAGGTCTTCCACCTTGCCGCTGTCCTCGAAGTAACGCGGCAGCTGGGCATAGGCGCCGTGCAGCACGCCGGGCCCGAGTCCGAGGTCGCAGTCTTCCAGGGTGGCCTGCTTGGGACCCACCGGCGTTGCCCACAGTTCTTCCCCCCGCATGGACCACAGCACCGCGGGGTTGTCGTCTTCCATGCCCTGCGCCTCGAGGCCTTGCGGCGCTGCCAGCAGGGCGATGACGGCCACACCGGCTGCGGCGAGGGCGAGGCTGAGGCGGGTAGGGGTGAGTGCATGCATGATCGTTCTCCGTAAGGCCGTCAAGGCCTGAGGTAGGCGTAGCCTTCCCGGCTTTGCAGGCGCGCGATTTCTGCCACGCCGGAGGGCACCACCACCACCCCGGGCACCAGGTCCTCGGCCTGCAGGCCGAGCGCGCGCAGCGTGTTACCGCAGGCCACGAACACCACGCCGGCCTCCTGCAGTTCTACAATAAAGGGCTCATAGGGGTTACCACCCGGGTCCTCGGCATCCAGCGCCAGGAACCGCAGGCCATGGGCCAGCGCAACCACTTTCAGCGTTGCGCTCGGGTCCGCCGCAAGATGGTTCTTCAGGTTACGCAGCCCACGCATGGGCTGCTCGCCTGCATCGGCCACGTGATACACGGCCCGGACTGGCTCCGTCGGCGACTCCTCGGCAGGCGCGGCCGCGCCGACGGCGAGGCCGGTCACCGCGAGCAGGATGGCCGAGGCCCGCCGGATCACGAAACGGTCGCCTCGTCAGTGCGCGTATCACCACTGATGTCGGTCCAGGTGACCGTCACCTTGCCACCCGCGGCACCCTTGAAGCGGAAACTCAGGAAGGGGTTCTTGGACACGGCAGGACCCCAGTGGCCGTTGAACACGCGCTTGCCCTCGTAGTCGGCGGTGACTGCGTTGATGTAGAGCGCAGGCACGAGTTCGCCGTCCGGTCCCTTGCGGCGACCGGTTTCCATCTCGTGGCGCATCAGCACCTTGACCTCGATCATTTCACCGTCGCTCGCTGCGCGGATTCTCATTGGACTGCCCATCTTCGATGCTCCTTCTGTATTCGGTTGGGATGAATCAGCCGCCGCAGCCGCCGAGCGTCACCTTGATTTCCTTGGACGTCATGTACAGCGTGTCACCGGCACGCGCCAGCACGCGGACGTCGGAGGTCTCGTTCATCTTGATCCGCAGGCTGACATTGGCCTCGGTGCCCTCGGGCAGTTCGCACCAGGCGGCCAGCAGGTTGGGGTTCTTGTCCACCAGGATGCCGAGCGCGGTGGTGCCCGGCAGGCCGCAGATCAGTGTAACCGGTACGGTGGCGCCGCTCTCCGGGATGTCCGGGGCCTCGAGCCGGACCTCTGTGCTCTCCACCGGCATGTCGCTGGCGCCGATGGCCTTGATGAACTCCTCCATCGTGGTCGCCTCGAAGGCGGCCTCGTTCCATTCAGCGTCGGCGGCCTGGGCGGCGGTGATGAGTCCCGCGTTCACCATGGCGCCGAGCAGGGCCAGCTTGCCGCTGGCGGCCAGCACGTCACGGCGTGTCATCAATGGGTTCATGGAGTGGCTCCTGTAGCAGGGGTCGAAAGGATCCAGTCGACCAGACGTTCGCGGTCGGTCGCCGGGAGATAGGATACCGAGGGCATGGGCATTTCGCCCCAGTTGCCGGCGCCGCCGGCCTCGAGCTTGGCGAGCAGCATGGCGCGTGCACCGGCCTCGGCCTGGTAGCGGGCCTGCACCTCGTTGAAGCTGGGGCCCAGCTTGCGGGTGCCGACCACGGCGTGGCAGGCCAGGCAGCCCACCTGCTCGGCCAGCGTCTCTGGCGCGACTTCGGCAACGGCCGTGGCCCCGCCGCCGGCAACGGCCGCCTGCACCTCCGCCGTGGACTCACCCTGGCGGATGTAGCCAAGGGGCCTGGACTGCAGGGCGAGGTTGCCATGTGCACCGCGCACGCTCTCGGGCAGGCTGGAGGTTTCTTCGCCGCTCATCGGGCAGTTTTTCATGCAGGCTGGCGCCTTGACGTCGGGCTCCCCGTCGACGCTCATGAAGCCCACACCCGGATAAAATCCCTCGGCATTGGGCATGACCAGCTTGGGCAGCGACTCACGATCGAGTACCAGGTCGTCGCCCACGATGTCGTTGAGATAGAGCACGTAGGCCGTGAGCGCATACACCTCGTCGTCGGTCAGCGACTGCGGCGCGTTATAGGGCATGGCCCGGTGGATGTAGTCGAACAGCGTGGTGGCGTGGTTCAGCTTGCTGCCGGTGGTGCGTTCCGGGTGGGCGCTCTTCAAGGAGCCCACGCCACCGGCGAGCACATGGTATTCGTTGCTTTCGCCAAAGCTGCCATGGCAGCTCGCGCACTTCGCCTCGTAGATGGCCTCACCCCCCATTACGCCGCCGCTGCCCTCTGGCAGGCCCTTGCCGTCCGGCCGGACGTCGATATCCCAGGCGGCCAGGTCGGCCTCGCTGACCGGCTTGCCGAAGCCGAAGCGGGGACTGGTGCCGGCCGCCAACGTGGCCGAGGCGGCCGCACTGGCAATGACCAGCAGGACAATGCGCCGGAAGGCGCCTCGTGAATCAGCTGACCTGGACATTCGTCACCACTCCGTCTTTCGCCACCTTCCACGTCTGTATGGCATTGTTGTGATAGATCGAGCGCGTGCCGCGCACCTCGCGCAGCTGGTTCATCTGTGGCTGCACGTAACCGGTCTCGTCGATGGCCCGGCTCTGCAGCAGTGCGGGCCCACCGTCCCAGTTCCAGTCGAAGCGGAAGCGGGTGAGGCATTTGCTCATGACCGGCTCCTGCAACGTGGCTTCGCGCCAGTTGCGGCCGCCGTCTACCGAGACGTCGACCCGCTTGATGCGGCCGCGCCCCGACCAGGCAAGGCCGGTCACCTGGTGGTAGCCCTTCTCCAGGATGACCTGGCCGCCAGACGGGGTGGTGATGACCGACTTGGCCTCCTGGATCCAGGTGTACTGGCGATAGCGACCATCGGGCATGAAATCCGCGTACTGCAGTGACTCCTCGCGGGTGTTCCAGGGCATGTCGCCCACTTCGAGACGGCGCAGCCACTTCACCTGGGAGATGCCCTGCACGCCCGGGACCAGCAGGCGCAGCGGATAACCCTGCTCGGGGCGGAGCATCTCGCCGTTCTGCGCATAGACCACCATGGCATCGTCGAGCGCTGAATCAATGCCGACGGTGCGCGTCAGTGCGGCGCCGTCGGCGCCCTCGGCCAGCAGGTACTTGCCGTTCTTGCGGTCGTAGCCGGATTCCTCGAGCAGCAGCTTGAGCGGCACGCCCGTGTACTCGCTGCAGGAGAGCATGCCGTGGGTGTACTGCACGGTAGGCACTGCCGAGTTGCCCCATTCCATCGCGGTGTTGGCGCCACACTCGACGAAGTGGAAGCGGCTCTCGGAGGGCAGCCTCAGCAGGTCGTCCATGGTGTAGACGCGCGGCTGCTCCACCAGCCCGTGGATGGCCAGCCGATGTTGCGCAGGGTCGATCTCGGGAAGCCCCGCGTGGTAGCGCTCGAAATGCAGCCCACTTGGGGTGACGATGCCGAACAGGCTTTGCAGAGGGGTGAAACTGACCGAGGACTGTTTGGTACGGGTGAGCCCCGGGCTTTCCCGGCGTTGTACGTTGGCCTCGTAACGTGAGGGCATGCCATAGGGGTAGGTGCCCACGCCAGGTCCGAGTTGGCGGGTCCAGTCCGGGATGTCCAGCGTCTCGCCACCGGCTGCCACGGCGGGTGCTGCGACGGCGGCCGCGCCCGCAATGAGGGCCCCGCCCATGAAGCGGCGCCTCGCTGCCTGGATGACTTCCTCACCCAGGTGATTTTCCGGAGCCGGCCTGATCCGCGTGCCGGTCAGCAAGCTGTCCTTCATTCTCGAGTCTCCATGGTCATGGATCGCAGTCCGGCAGGCGTGCGCCTGCCTCCCCCTGTAGATAAGCGCCCCAGGCGTTGGCACGGTTGGCCTCGGCAAAGCCCGGCAGCGATTCGAAACGGTTCCAGTCCACGCCAGCGTAGACTTCATCGAAGGGCAGGAAGTCACGCCCCGCGCAGCCGACCTCGCGGGCCAGGAAATGCAGGTACTCGCTGGTCATGGCGAGGTCGGTTTCCGGGTCCGGGGTGGCGGCGCCGTGGCCGGGCACCAGCACCGTTGGGTGGTATTCGAGCAGCCGGTCGATGGCCTCCAGCCAGTCCATGATCGGTGCCTGACCGACCAGCGGGATTCGCCCGCGCATGATGATGTCGCCGGCAAACAGCACGCCGGCGTTGCGGGCGAGGATGACAGTGTCTTCCGGCGTGTGGGCGGGACCCAGATGGCGCAGGATGAACTCCTCGCCGCCGAGCTTGAACTCGAGATCCCCGGACAGCCAGCGGTCCGGGCGCAGCAGTTCCATGTCCTGAGGCACCAGTTCGCCGAGACTGCGTTTGCGCTCCGCGAGACGGGCCTGACCGGCTTCGCCGTCGAGATAGTCGTGAGCTCCCTCGTGCACCCAGATCTCCGCGCCTGCCTCGCGGAAGGCGCCGGCGCCATAGGCATGATCGGCGTGCCAGTGGGTGAGGATCAGGATCCGTACAGGCTGATCGGTGATGGATTGAATGGCAGTCAGGAGTGTCTCGCCGAGGCCCGGCGTGCCGAGCGCGTCGATCACCACCACGCCCTCGTCGGTGACCACGAAACCTGCGTTCGAGTTGAAGCCTCGATTCTCGAGCGTGGCCTGCCCCGAGGTGCCGCGTACGTACCAGGCCGTGGGCGCCACCTGCTCAGGTTCCAGACGTGCTTCGGGGATGACGGCGAGGCTTGCTGAACCTGACCATGCCAACCACCAGGCTGCGACCCATGGGCTCATCCGTCGATCCGCCCGGGGTTGTTTGCCACGCCGATCAGTTCCGGCACATTCGGCTTTACCTCGCCGATGGTCTTGCGGCCGCGCAGATGGCGGGCGACCAGTTCCCAGACCGGTTCGCCCGTGACGCCTTCCGCGACCGAGGCCCAGCCGGCCACCTTGTAGGTGTGCGAGGCCTCCAGGGGCTTGCCGCCCAGGGTCATGTTGCCGATGCGCTGGCCCATGGCAGCGTTCGGCGTGCAGCTATAACGCAAGCCACCGACGCGAACCATGTCGCCACCCTGCTGGTAGAACGGGTCTGGGTTGAACAGGTTGTCGCAAACGTCTTCGAGCACTGCCTTGATGCGCTCGCCGGTCATCTCGGTGAGCGTGACCGCCGGGTAGGTGATGGCGGTCTGGCCGAGCAGGTCTTCCATGCGCAGCGTCTCGCCGGGCAGCACGCTGGTGCCCCAGCGGAAGCCGGGTGAGAAGGCGATCTCCGCATCCTGCTCCTGCATGAGGGCGTCGAGGATCAGTTGATCGAAGGTGCCGTTGAAGTTGCCGCGCCGATAGAGCAGGGCATCGGTGGTGGCCAGCGGCTCGTTCAGGCGCTCAAGATAAGGAGCGCGGTGCCGCTCGATGAGCGCAGTCATGGCCGGGTCCGCAGGCAGCGCGTCGGCAAACACCGGTAACAGGCGGTACTGATAGTCCCTGATGCGACCTTCGCGTACGTCGAAGTCGAGTACGCCCAAGAACTTGCCGTTGCTGCCGGCGTTCGTGACCAGCACCGGGCCCGAGGGGCCGGCGACGACCGTAGGCTTAGGCATGGCATCGTGGGTATGCCCACCCAGGATCGCGTCGAGCCCCGACAGGCGCGAGGCCAGTTTGAGGTCCACGTCCATGCCGTTGTGAGAGAGGATGACCACCACCTGCGCCCCCGCGGCGCGCAGCCGATCGATCTCGGCTTGCAGGCCGCGCTCCTGCAGGCCGAAGGTCCATTCCGGGGTGAAATGGCGCGGATTGGCAATGGGCGTGTAGGGGAAGGCCTGGCCGACAATGCCGACCGGCACGCCGTTGATCTCGCGAAGCACGGAGGCTTCGAAAATGGGATCGCCGAAGTCGGCGGAGGCAATGTTCTGGGCGATGAAGGCGGTGCGACCGGCCAGCGGTCCTTCCACCAGTTCCTGGACCCGTTCGGCGCCCAGCGTGAATTCCCAGTGACCGGTCATGACGTCCACACCGAGTTCCACGCCGGCCTCGGCCATGTCGAGGCCGCGGGTCCACAGCGCGGTGCCGCTGCCCTGCCACGCATCGCCCCCGTCCAGCAGCAGCGCGCCGGGCCGGGAGGCACGCAGGCGCTGCACCAGCGTTGCGAGGTGTGCGTAGCCGCCCATGCGGCCATGACGCGCGGCCGCCTCGGCAAAACCCATGGGAGTGAAGGCGAAAGCCTCCGCCGAGCCCGCCGCGATGCCGTAATGCTTGAGGAACGCCTCACCGACCAGGTGGGGCGGTTGACCGAACTGCGGGCCGATACCGAGGTTGGTGTCCGGCTCCCGGTAGTGGACGGGCAGTAACTGGCCGTGGCTGTCCGTGATG
>JAURLT010000100.1 GCA_030831085.1 Gammaproteobacteria bacterium | reverse complement strand
CCGCTGATGGATTTCGCGGCAAGGGCGGGTTATCACGCTCACGCCTTCACGGCGCTTGGGCCGGACGGCGAACCCGTGTATCACACCAACGTGATGATGAGCCTTGGTCCAGGCTTTGCCGTGGCCTGTCTGGCGGCCGTGGCAGACGAGGCCGAGCGACTGACATTGCGGCAGTCGCTGGAGGCTGCGGGACGAGAGCTGATCGAGATCGATCCCGGGCAGATGGCGGCCTTTGCGGGCAACCTGCTCGCCATCTGGCGTGAGCAGGGGGGGGCGGTGATCGGGCTGTCTGAAACGGCGTTGGCCAGTCTCACGCCTGCCCAGGTTCGTAGCCTCGAGCGCCACGGCGAGATCGCGGATTGTGCGATTCCCACCATTGAGGCTTACGGGGGAGGAAGCCTGCGGTGCATGCTCGCCGAGGTGTTCCTGCCCCGGTAAACTGGCTCTCGTGCTCGACCTTTTCCTTAAGTCTCTGCTGGCCTACCTGCTGGGGTCCGTCATGGGCGCCATGCTCGCCGGGCGTTTCCGTGGGGTGGACATTCGCCTTCAGGGCAGCGGCAATGCCGGTGGCACCAACGCGCTGCGCACCCAGGGCTGGCGCTTCGCGGCGCTGGTCGTCGTGGTGGATGTCGGCAAGGGCGCGCTGGCGGTGGGCCTGCTTCCGGGCCTTGCCCTGCCGGGGGTCGTTCCGGTCCTCCCTCAGGACTGGGTCGCTGCAGCCTGTGCCATGGCCGTCGTCGCCGGCCACGTGTGGCCCGTCTATCACCAGTTCAGGGGAGGCAAGGGAGCGGCCACGGTCATCGGGGCCCTCCTGGTGCTCCAGCCGTTGCTCATCTTGCCACTGCTTGGGATCTGGCTGGTCGCCGTGATGGTGTGGGGTATGGTGGGCCTGGGCACTATCCTTGCCGCAGTAGTCCTGCCGCTGGTCGCCTGGTTATGGTTGCCGGCGCCTTCCGCGGCGCTGATGGCCTTCCTCATCACGATGGCGCTGTTCATTCCCTACACCCACCGAAGCAACATCAGACGGATGCTGGAGGGTACCGAGAACAGGGTGCGTCGACTCTGGCTGTTGCGTCCCCGCGATCGGTCGCCGCCATGAGCCGGCGTCGTGACTTGCTGTTGCAGCTTGCCGACGGTCAGGCTCGCTCTGGCGAGGCGCTGGCCGCGGAACTCGGGGTCACCCGGGCCGCGGTCTGGAAGCAGGTGCAGCAACTCGATGACTGGGGCCTCGAAGTCGTCGCGGTCCCCGGACTCGGCTATCGCCTTAAATCACCGCTCGACCTGCTGGCCGAGCAGGAACTGCGCGCCCAACTGGGCAGCGTGGTCGCCGACCGCCTGCGTCATCTTGAGCTGCATGACGAGATCGACTCCACCAACGATCGACTGCTGGCCGCCATCGACCTGCCCTGTGGCCGCTTCGATGCCTGCCTCGCCGAATTCCAGCGGGCGGGACGCGGGCGTCGGGGTCGGGCCTGGATAGCGCCGTTTGCTTCGGGCCTCTGCCTGTCGGTCAACTGGCGTTTTCCCGAGATGCCACCTCAGCTGGCCAGCCTGTCGCTGGTCGCCGGAGTGGCCGCACGGCGCGCACTGGGCAGGGTCGGCGTGGAGGATGTGGCTCTGAAGTGGCCCAACGACCTGCTGCGGGGTGGCGGCAAGCTGGGAGGTATCCTCTGTGAATTGCGTGCCGAGTCGGCCGGCCCTGCCTACATCGTGATCGGGATTGGGCTTAACGTGTGCCTGCCCGTGGGAGCTGCTGAGGCGATCGGCGTCAGCGGGCTGCCCCCTGCCGACCTCGCTGGCCACGCGGTCGGAAAGACTGGCTTTCGCGCCGAGTTGGCGGGGGCCTTGCTTAACCAGCTGGTGCTGGCGCTGATGGAGTTCGAGCATGCTGGCCTGGCGCCCTTCCGCGAGGAGTGGTCGGCGGTCGACGCCCTGCGTGGGCAGCCGGTGAGCCTGCACCACGCGGAGGGCATCAGGTCAGGCACGGCTGAGGGCATCGACGAGGATGGCGCCCTGATCTTCGAGGCAGCCGGGGTCCGCGAGCGAGTGGTTTCCGGCGAGGTCAGCCTGCGCTTCGGAGTGGACTCGTGAACCTACGCTTCCTCATCGTGCTGCTCCTGGTGGGCAATCTGGCCTTCCTCGCCTGGTCGCTGTGGGTCCGTGAAGAGCCCGCGCTGCCCCAGCCGGTGGGCGAGCATCCGGTGCGTCTGGTGCTGGCCACCGAGGCAGCAGTCCCCGAGGCACTGCCGAGGCAGGGCGCGCCCCTGCCGGCGGGCTGCCTGAGTTTCGGGCCGTTCACCGATCCGGTCGAGGTCGACGAAATCAGCGTATCCCTTGAAGAGCGAGGCCTTCAGCCTCGGCAGAGGGTGGGTGAGGGTACCGTGTGGACCGGGCACTGGATATCCCTGCCCGTGGCCGATCGGGATCAGGGCCTGGCGGCCGTGCGCCGCCTCAAGCAGATGGGTGTGACCGACGCCTACGTGATGCCGGAGGAGGAGGGCAACCTCGTCTCGCTCGGCCTGTTCAGTGAGCGACCACGGGCGCTACGGCGGCTGGACGAGGTGCGGGCGCTCGGCTTTGATGCGGTGATCGCGGAGCGTGAGCGCGTGGGTGCTCTCTACCGGGTCGAGGTCGATGTGGTGGACCCCTTCGTCCTGGAGGGGCTCGGCGGCGAGCGCCGCGAGGACGGACGCATCCTGCGCCTGCGGGTCGAGTCCTGCCCGGGGGACTGAAGTACACTAGCCGGAATGCCGGGTTAGCTCAGCTGGTAGAGCAGCTGATTTGTAATCAGAAGGTCGGGGGTTCGATTCCCTCACTCGGCACCAATAAAAACAACATCTTAGAACGAAGCATAGGGTAAAAAAGTAGTAAAGTAAACCCCTAAAAACGCTTTACTACTATCATAGGGCTATGCAGCCCCCCGACCACAGCCGTGCCAACCCCATTCCAGACACCCTGGAGCCAGCCGACAAGGGGCTACCGTCCACGCTGAAGCTGTATCGGATCCCTGCCAGCCAGTACTGGTGGGTGCGCTACTTCGTCGACGGCAGGATGCGGAAGCGATCTACTAAGACC
The DNA here is from genome assembly GCA_030831085.1 of Gammaproteobacteria bacterium. Taxonomy (GTDB): domain Bacteria; phylum Pseudomonadota; class Gammaproteobacteria; order Steroidobacterales; family Steroidobacteraceae; genus SG8-30. The sequence goes on along the minus strand of JAURLT010000100.1, from coordinate 77 downwards.
GCCAACAAGCGTGAGGCTGTGCGCTTCGCTCGGGACTTCTGGACGGAGATCGAGCTGGAGAGGAGGCATGGCAAGGG
>JAURLT010000099.1 GCA_030831085.1 Gammaproteobacteria bacterium | reverse complement strand
TCTGCCGCGGTCGCCAACCTGGCCAACACGGCTTTCCTGATCAGGGAACTAAACCTGCGAGGCTGTCGGGTGGCGCTTGATGACTTCGGTAGCGGGTTGAGTTCCTTTACATACTTGCGCAACCTGCCGGTCAATTACGTGAAGATGGACGGACAGTTTGTGCAGGGCGTGGCCAGCGATGACGTCGACCGGAGCATGGTGGAATCAATGGTCCGGGTCGCCCGCACCCTCGGTGTGCAGGTCGTTGCCGAACGCGTCGAAACCCAGGAGTGTTTCGACGTCCTGCGTGAACTGGGCGTTGCATTCGCGCAGGGATACCTGTTCGGTCGTCCGACCCCCATCGCCAAGTTCCCCCATAGATAGCCCAGGCCTGCTGCACGTTCGCAGGGATTTCGCGTTGATGCCACCGAATCACGTCGACAGGCGCCTGGCGGTCGCGCCCATGATGGACTGGACCGACCGGCACTGCCGATATTTCCTGCGGCAGTTCTCGCCGGCGGCCCTGCTTTACACAGAGATGGTCGTGGCTCGGGCGGTGATACGCGGGGATCGTGATCGCCTGCTCGCTTTTGACCCGATGGAGCAACCACTGGCCCTCCAGCTGGGCGGCTCGGATCCTGATGAGCTTGCGCTCGCCGCACGCATGGGCGAGGACCGCGGCTATCGGGAGATCAACCTCAACGTCGGCTGCCCCAGTGATCGCGTCCAGGGCGGACAGTTCGGAGCCTGCCTGATGGCGTGTCCCGAACTCGTGGCGGATTGCGTAGCAGCCATGCGAGACGCCGTCCGGTTGCCCGTAACGGTCAAGACCCGGATCGGCATCGATGACCAGCAGGACGAGGGTTTCCTCGAGGCTTTCGTGAAGCCGGTGGCCGAGGCCGGTTGCGGTACCTTCATCATCCATGCGCGCAAGGCCATTCTCAAGGGCCTTTCGCCAAAGCAGAACAGGGAAATACCGCCGTTGAATTACCAGCGTGCCTGTTGGCTTAAGGCTCGTTTTCCCGATCTTGAGGTAATCCTGAACGGCGGGCTTACAGGGGTCGAGGACGTGCTTCCCTATTGCTCCCGGTTGGATGGCTTCATGATAGGGCGGGCTGCTTACCACGATCCGTGGGTGCTATCCGCCCTGCACCAGTCCTTGGTTGATCCCGACTTCGCGAGGCCCGACGCCGTTGCAATCGTGGCCAGGATGGCTGAATACGCAGCGTCTCGGCTTGCCGAAGGCGTGCCGCTGCGCAGCATTACCCGGCACATGCTGGGCATGATGAACGGACGCCCTGGGGCCCGCGCGTGGCGGCGAGTATTGAGTGAAAGCGCTGCCCAGCCTGGCGCCAATGTGAACTTGCTGCAGCGGGCGTTGCGCACGGTCGAGTTCGCATCTCACTAGCTTCCGGAACGAGTTCACGGTTCCTCGCTCGCGCGCTTGCCGGGCCCTCGGTTTTTACTTAGTGTCCACTCAAACTGCAGCGGCAAACCCGTCGAAAGGCGGGGACGCAAAGCTTCCGGTCTAAGGGCCCTACGGCCTACGACAGCGGGGTTGCCAGTCCAGCGGAGCGACCTCCAGTCGCTTCGGGGTCCCTGGTTTCCCTACGTCTGATTCACGGAGTTGCGCTGGCAGTCGGGTGCTGTCGGTGCGCTTATCGTGCAACCGGCAGTTGTTTGAAAAAGGCAAACCCGCCGCGAGGCGGGGACGCAAAGCCACTGGTCTCGGGCAACGAGACAGCAGGGTTACCAAATGACTGTAAATGAAGTTCGAATGCTCCCCAGCCTGCTGGCTGTGGCGGTTTTCCTATGTGTCTCTCTAGTGTCGGCGCCGGCCGGGGCGGTCCGCGGATGGGCTTCCCGGGAGGGTTGTGTCAGCAAGCCCTTGGCCCCAACGGTGGCCGGCTCTCCGGCCACCGCGGTTCAGGAGGGTATCGACTACTCCTTTCTGCCGGCGGCGAGCGACGGTAACTGTGATGAGTTGAGCTGGTCCATTGACGGTAAGCCGGCCTGGGCCGTCTTTAACCCCCTCAATGGCGCCTTGACCGGCCGGCCGCCAGCGGGATCTGCTGGCAGCTACGGGGGTATCTCGATCAGCGTGACTGACGGTCGTTTCGTTACCGCGATGCAGCCCTTTTCGATCTCGGTGACCAGCGGCAACCTGGCCCCAAGAATTTCGGGAACTCCGGCTACGGCGGTCGTAGCCGGCAACGCATATGGTTTTACGCCGGTCGCCTCCGACCCTGATGGTGATTCGCTGAATTTCAGCATCCTGAATGCGCCGCCGTGGGCCAGCTTCGATGCAGCTACCGGCCGGCTCTGGGGCAAGCCCACGGAAGCTGACTGGGGTGAATACGTCGACATCCGGATCGCGGTGAGCGATGGTCGGCTCTCTGCCAGCCTTGCGATTTTTTCCATCAAGGTCGACCTCCCCAACCGCGCACCGGTGATCTACGGCACCGCGGCCCAGTCGGTCGCGGTGGGCGAGAGCTTCCAATTCGTGCCGGGAGCGAGTGACGAGGATGGTGACGCGCTGACCTTCAGCATCAGCAACAAGCCGTCTTGGGCGCGCTTCAGCACTTCCACGGGAGAGTTGAGCGGCACACCGACGGATGCCGATATCGGGCTGTACTCCAGCATCCAGATCAAGGTGAGCGATGGTGTGGTGACCAGCGCCCTGCCGGCCTTCGCCGTAGCCGTCGAGGCACGCGCCCTTGGCAGCGCGACCCTGGGTTGGCAACCACCCACTGAGCGGACCGATGGCTCGGCCCTCACCAACCTGGCGGGGTATCGCATCCACGTGGGTAGCGCGCCGGGGGTTTACGGCCAGGTGATCAACGTCGACAACCCTGGGCTCAGCAGTTACGTGGTGGAGGGCCTGACCAGTGGGACCTGGTACTTCGCCGTGACGGCAATCGACGGGCAGGGACTGGAGAGCAGTTACAGCAACGCGGCCTCGAAGGTCATACGCTGAGGTCGCTCAGGGACCGCGCTCCGGCATGCGGCCAAACTCGCCCTCCGCCTGGAGGGCGAGGTAGACCGTGGCAAGGTAGGCAGCGGTCACCCGCTCGAGCGTGACTCGGTCGACCTTGTCCAGGTTGTCGTCGGGCGAATGATGGGCGTCGAGGTAGGCGGAGACATCCTGTTCGAGGGTCAGGACCGGGATCCCGCGGGCAACCAGGGGACGAATGTCGGGTCCGCCCCCGGCGGCGTTGCCACCGCGCTCGATCCCCAAAGGCCTCAGTAGCTCGGCGACGGTGTCGGCAAAGCCCAACCCTGCCTCCGGCAGCAGCGATTGCAGCCGTACCGCGGCCCCGGCTCCCGCATCGGCCTCCATGGCCAGGACGTGCCGATCCAATTCGTCTGCGGGCAGTCGCGAGTAGGCCGTTGCACCCGCCAGCGTGTATTCCTCGCTGGCGAACAACACGACCCGGAGGGTCCGCCTGAGGGGTCTGCCCAAGGCCGCGAGCCGCGCTGCAACCTCCATGACGATCGCGACCCCCGCGCCATCGTCGATGGCCCCTGTACCCAGGTCCCAGGAATCGAGATGGGCCCCGATCAACACGATCTCCTCCGCGAGGTCGCTGCCGGGTAGCTCGGCAATGACGTTGGCAGAGGTTTCATAGGGCAGGTCACGTGAAGTCATCTTGAGGAAGACCGTTACCGCCTGGCCGCTGGCCAGCATCCTCTCGAGCAGGTCCGCATCGGGGTTCGCCAGGGCCGCCGCCGGGATCTTGGGCGCATTGACGCTGTAGCTCAGGGTGCCGGTATGGGGCAGCCTCGATCGGCTGGTTCCCACGGAACGGATGAGCAGGGCGCGCGCGCCCAGCCCCGAGGCCACGCTGGGCCCGGCGACGCGCTTGGCGACCGCTTCCCCATATCCCGCCCAGGTCGCATCCCGTCGAGCTCGTTGCCCGATGTACACGATCCGTCCTTCAACCTGATCGCGGGATGCCTCGCGAAGTGCTTCAAGGGTTGGAAAAGCCACGACTTCGGCCTCCACTCCTTCTTCAGGCGTCCCGATACTGCCACCCAGGGCGGCCGCCACCAGTGGCTGGGGAAAGGGCGAGGTCACCCGAGTCTCGATGGTGCCCCTGACCCAGTGCGGGACCTGGACCGGCTGCAGCCGGACCTCCTTGATGCCCAGGCTGCGCAGCCTGCGCTCTGCCCAGGCCACGGCGGCCTTGTCACCGGCCGAGCCGGCGGGCCTTGGGCCTACCTCGGTGGTTAGGGACGCGACATGGTCGTAGGCAGTGCCCTCGGTAGTGGCCCTTTCCAACAGCCGGCGGGCCTCTTCGAGGTCGGTTGGTGGGGACTCCAGCCCCCTGGCGGTGAGGGAGACCAGGACCAGAAGCGGAACCGCGAGCAAGTGGGCAGGCATGGATGACCCCTTAGGGAGCGCAGGTGACTGATGTATCATGCCGCCCGTGAGCAGGGATACTCAATATGTGATCCTGTTCGCTGACGTGGTCGGGAGCACCCGGCTGTACGAGGCGTTCGGGGACGACAAGGGCCGAAGGATGGTATCGGCCTGCCTCGAGGTCATGAGCACGGCCACCCTTCGCCAGGGTGGGAGGGTGGTCAAGACTATTGGCGACGAGATCATGGCCACCTTCGAGGACGCCAGTGCCGCCATGGAAGCGGCGGTGGAGATGCACCTCGCGGTGGGCGCCCATCCGCAACTCAAGGATGCCGGTCAGCCGGTGATGCTGCGCATCGGCATGCATCGAGGCACGGTGGTGCTGGAACAGCTGGATGTGTTCGGCTCTGCGGTGCACACCGCAGCACGCGTGGCGGAGCAAGCCAAAGCCGGGCAGATCCTCTTCACCGGGCCTGTCCAAGAACAGCTCGCTCCCCCCTGGATCGAACGCTCGCGCCAGGTCGACGTGGAAATACCGCGCGGCCAGACGGTGGAGGTCGAACTCTACGAGGCGCTTTGGCAGGGGGAAGAGATCACCAGCATGCTGCCCTCGATCGAGGCGACGACCGGGCGCCCGAAGAACTATTCCATGACCATTGGCCACCAGGGCCGGAGCCTGTCGATCGACGGGCGTACGCGACCCGTCCTGGCCATTGGCCGCGACCCCGAATGTGACCTGGTGGTCGACGGCACGCTGGTTTCCCGCAGGCATGCCCGGATCGAGGCCGG
>JAURLT010000098.1 GCA_030831085.1 Gammaproteobacteria bacterium | reverse complement strand
TGTGAGTCATGTGTTTCCTCAAGCTGGAAAGACTTCGCGCAGGCGTGCCGCCAGCCTGCGCTGGGCGGCTGCGCCATCGGTGGCGATGAAGACGGTGTCGTCACCCGACAGGGTGCCGGCTACTTCGGGCCAGGCAGCCCGATCGATGGCCAGCGCCACACCCTGCGCGGAGCCCGTGGCTGTGCGGATGATCGTGAGGCAGGCGCCGGCGCGGCGAATGTCGCGCACAAAGGCGGCCACCATGTTGAATCCGCTGTCCGGTTCTCCCGGTGTGGCTGCCAGCAGGTAGCGATCACCAACCTTGGCGACGCCCATCTCCCGCAGGTCGCGGCTGATGCTCGACTGCGTCGCCCGATGTCCTGCCCGTTCCAGCAGGCGCACCAGGTCCTCCTGCCGGCTGACGGGAGTCTCGGCAATGATCCGGCGCAAGGCGGCCCGGCGGGCGGCCGTCAGGGTGTTTTCGCTGGCGCTGGCCATGGTTGCGGCTGCATAAACATGCGCGGATTATGCATAAATATGCAAACGGGTCAAGCAGGCTCAGCGGTCGATGACGAATTCGATGTCGGCGGCCGCTTCCTTGCCGGCCTCTGCGGAGATCATCCAGCGGTCGCCGATGGTGTAGCGCAACTTGAGCGTGTTGATTGAATCGGTCAGCGAGATTCCGTAGCTCACGTAAAGGCGTGGTGAGAGGAACTTGCCGAGCACCAGCGAGGTGTCGCGGTCGGCATCCTCCTGCAGCGTAACCTCATCGAGCCCGACATAGCGGCCGATCTGTCCGGCGAGCAGGGCGCCGCCCTGGGTTGCCACGTCCGCAGAGGAGGCCGTCAAGGCCTGCCGGGAGCCTGGGCCGAGCTGGTCCAGCGAGCGACCCACCACCAGCATCGAGGCGATCTGGGTCTGTGGCAGGGAAGGGTCCGAGAACAGCGTCAGTTGCGGTTTGCGCAGCGGGCCGCGGACCAGTACACCGACCTCGTATCCGGGTAAGCGCCTGACTGCACGCAAGTCGAGACCCGGATCGTTGACGGGTCCGCCGGCGAAGAGCAGGCGGCCTCGAGTGATGGCGAGCTCGCGGCCGTAAGCCCGGAACGTGCCGCCGCGGATCTCCAGTTCGCCCGTGCCGGTGGTGTTGCCGTCAGGCTGGCCGGTCAACAGGACACTGCCGCCTAGTTGCCCGTTGAGTCCGAGTGCTTCCAAGCGAACGTCGTCGCCCAGGTTGAGGCGCAGGCGGGTGCTGAGCTGCAGGCCTTGCTGCGCCTCGCTGCGAGTCTCGCTGAGCAGACGGACGTCCGGTGAACTCAAGACCGCGCCGACCAGTTGCCGAGGTTGCAGCCGGGCCCATGGCACGGTCACCTCACCCGTTACCGAGACCTTGCTGCCGTTGACCTCCAGCACCAGGTTCGGTGAGGCGTCGACCCGTGTTTCCGGCACGTCCGCCAGCCTGAGTCGCTGGCCCTGGAAACGCAGTTGCCCCTGTAGTTTGCGCCGCTCCCACCGCAGCTGGCCGGTGGTGCTGAAGCTGCCATCGCCCGCCCGCCCGTTGGCGGCCAGCTCAAGGCCGGTGCCAGCCAGTCCGAGGCCGAGGTTCACGTCCCGCAGCCGCAGGTTGCTGGGGTAGTAGTCGGCTTCGACTCCGGTGAGGGCGATCTCGCCATTCACCAGTGGAGACGCCGGGGTGCCCGAGAAATTCAGGTCTAGCCGGGCAGTCCCGCTGGCGCGATCGATCTCCGGGATGAACAGCGGGACCAGCCCGAGTTGCGCAGTGCCTCCACGTAGCGAACCACTCAGGGGAGCGTCCATGAGTTTCTCGCCGAGCCGGCGCTCCAGACTAAAGACGCCATCGAGGCTCAGCGCATCGGTTTCGCGGGTCGAGAGCGTCGCTCGGTGAAAGCGTTGGCCGGTTTCCCAGCCGAGACGGGTGACACCCAGTCCGATGCCCTCGGTGCGACCGCTGGGCGCGACATAGGTCAGGCGGCCGTTGCGCACCTCTGCCTCGACCCGCGCCAGCCAGTCGCCTTCAGCAGGCAGCTCGAACTCCAGATCCAGGCCGAAGATCCCGGCGTAGGCGGGCCTGCCAGGCAAGTCCAGTCGCAACGCCTCGAGCGGGAACTCCCGTGCGCTGGCGCTGAATGCGAGCCCGCGCGCCGGCACCCAGTCGCCCTGCATGCACAGGCGCCTGGGATCGAAGGTGAAGCAGGTTGGTTCCAGTCGGGCACCACCGCCGGTCACTGTCAAAATGGCCGGTGACTCCAGCGCGAAGGGCCTGGCCCTCGGCGAGGTGGTCGACACCGCGGTGGTCACCAGGCGATAGGCCCCGGGGGCATAGCCGCCCACGCCGGTCAGGCTGATGGCGGTGTCGCCACTGCCGAACTGGAATTCGACTTCATGGCGTCCGGTCAGTCCGTCCAGCGAAAGCCGGGCGACCGGCACCGGCTGTCCAGCCACCACCAGGCCCGCGGCGCGGAGCCGGAGCCAGGAGAACGCCGCGTTGGTGAAGTCCAGCGAGGAATCGACTGAGAAAACGGCGGCGCGTTGCTCGTCCCAGCGCAGGTCTCGGCCCTGCAGCGTCAGCGCCATGGCGCGCGGATGGTGGAGGGCGGTCAGCCTGCCTTGCAGGTTCAGGCTGCCGGTGAGGCTGCCGCCGAGTCGGGTGCTGAAGCCTGCCAGGTCTGGAATCACCGCGGTCAGGCGCAGTTCGTCTTCCTCACGCAGGCTGCCCTCCAGGGCGATGCGCGCGGGACCCACCGTCAGCTTGAAACGCTGCAGGTCGATGCCCTCCACGCCGTTGAGGGCCCAGCCTTCGCCGGCTACGGGTTGGTTGCCCAACGTCCCGCCCAGACGGGACACGTGCGCGGCCCACAGCGCCTGCCCTGGACCCTGCAGGCCCGACCAGGCGATGTCCGCATCGAGCCGGCTGGGCAGGGTGTCGAACTGGCGACTGAGATCGATACCCCGCAGCCTGCCCTCCACCCGCCACGGTCTGGAGGGGTCGAAGCCGAGGTAGCCGCTGAGTTCAGCGCGGCCCGCGCGGCTCGCCGCGTTGCCCTCGATCAGGGTCAAGCCTTGGGCGTCGACGATACCCTCCGCCAGAACGGATACCGTGGGAATGCCTGGTCCGGAATAGCTGGTCACCAGCCGCCAATCCATCGGCATGCTGCCATTCAACTCAAGGGTGCCCGACTCGCTGCGGTGGGCAGCATCTACCAAAGGCCAGCCAAGGCCTGACCAGCGCAGGATCGCGGCGGCCGGCTGGTTGCCTTCGCGTGGCAGTTGCCCGGTCAGGTCCAGAAACGCGCCGCTCGACGGGTGGGCGAGTCGGGCGGACTTGATGACCACCGCCTCGGGCTGCATGTCCAGCCCGGCCGTGAGAGTAAGCCCACCCGGGAAGGGTGGCAGGCCATCGATATCGGCCTCCAGCGCCAGTGCGCGCAGGCTGCCGGATGCACGAAACCGCCCCTGCAGCAGGCCCTCCGTGAATCGCGTCAGTTCCTCCGGTGCCGATGTATAGGCCAGGCTGCCGTCCAGCTGCCAGCTGAGGTCAGGGCCCAGCGACTTGAGCGAAAGATCAGCGGCGGCCTCGATGGGTCCCAGCGCGGTCACCTGCCCGCTGAGCCGGTCGAGGTCGCCACGGACCTGCAGCGAGCCCTCGAGGCCATCCACCTGCTGCGCCCGCCAGTCCACTGCCAGCCGCAGCCGCAGCGGCTGTGCGGCCACCGCGCGCAGCTTGCCGCTAGCCGAGCCGAGCGGGCTGCGCAGCTCTCTGAGTACGGCATCGATCCGGGTGTGACTGATCTCGACGCCTGCATCGATGGATCCCAACCGCGTGCTCCCACCGTTGCTCACCACCCGCAGCTCGCCGACCCTAAGTCGGTCGATGTCGATGCCGAGCCAGCGCGGCAAGAAGCGCGGCTTATCCACCACTGTCGACTCACCAAGTGGCTTCACCTGCAGGGTGCCTATCGTCAGTTCCGGCAGAGACAATTCACCGAGCAGCAGCGGATAAGCACGCATCGAGACCTTCACGTTGGTCGCGGCGAGTTCCAGTGTGCGGGAGGTCACCACGAGGCTGGTGAGCGTCACGCCCTCGTTCAGTCGTCCGCTGATGCCTGCCGTATCGACCTCCAAGGCGGATACCCTGTCGAGCAGGCCGACCAGCGTCTTCAGACCGGATTCACTGCGTACCAGCCAGGTCAGGGCTACCGACGCAGCCAGCAGCAGGCAGGCGGCGCAGATCAGAATGCCCTTGAAGATCCTGGCGCGGTTCACAGGATTGGGCTGAAGTTGAGGTGAAAACGCGGCGCGCGGTCGGTTTCGGACAGCGATTGCGCCACGTCTACACCGACGACCAGGAAGGGCAGGCGGTACCTCAGGCCGATGCCCGCGGAATATTGCAGCTGGTCGCCGAAGTTGTCGAAGGCATTGCCGCCGTCCATGAACACAGCCAGTCCGAGGTTGCGCGGCAGGTCGCGTTCCAGCTCCACGCTGGCGATGAGCAGGTGGCGTCCCCCGATCCGGTTGCCGTCGCCGTCACGCGGTGAAAGTTCCTGATACCCGTAGCCACGCACGCTCCGGTCGCCGCCGGCGAAAAACCGGTATTGGCTGGGTAGTTGCCCGAAGTCCTTCACAAGGCTGAGGCCCAGTTCTCCGCGCAGCACGAGGTGCCAGGGTCCGCCAAGGTCGAGTCGGCGTTCATCCCGGACCAGCAGGCGCAGGAAATCCGCGTCTGAGCCCAGCGCGCTGGCTGAACCAATCAGTTCGGCGTACAGGCCACGTCCCTGGGGTTCGCTGCCTATGAAGCCCGGGGGAATGGTCGCCAGTGAAATGCCCGGCACCAGCAGGTGGTTGCGGTCGGTACTGACCTCGGCTTCCGCGCCGGCGGCGCCGACCAGGCTGTCCCGCGTGTAGTCGAAGTTCATGAACAGAACCCGCTGCCACCGACCACTGGTCTGGGTGAGGCTGGGGGCCAGCGTCAAGCCATCAGTCTCGACGTCGCCACGCTGGGTCCTGCCCAGGGACAGGTTGAGGGCGAGTTTTTCCATTGCAGGATCTCGCCATGGCACCACGTAACTGGCGTCGAAGGCCTGTTCGGGGCTGGACAACCTGGCCTCCAGTGACAGGCGGTGACCCCGCCTGTTCAGGCGACGATGGTTCCAGCCGAGCAACGCTCGCGCCTCAGTATCGGTGGCGTAGCCGAGTCCGATCCGGTAACGCTGCAGCAGGTTGTCTTCCGCATCTATCCTGATCGGTACCGTCAGGCTGTCACGGTCTCGCTCCTGCGGCAGGACCTCAACGATCCGGAAATAGTCGCTGTCGTCGAGTGCGAACTGGGTCTGCAGCAGCAGTGAGGTGTCATACCAGTCGCCTGCCCGATAGCGCAGGTAGCGATCGATGAGCTTTGCATCCAGCGAATCCTGAGCGAAGCGGGTCTCGCCGAAGCGGTAACGCGGTCCGGTGTCCAGAACGAGTTTCACTGAGGCCTCGCTGGCCTCCACATCGACCAGGATTTCCGCAGTGCTGAAACTGGCATCTGCATAGCCGCGCACGGCGGCAGCCCGCTGTAGCGCACCCTTCAGCTCGGCATAGGCGGAATGGCTGAGCACCTTGTCGACCTGCAGCGCCTTGCCCTCCGCGGCCAGCCAAAGTGAGTCGTCAGTGCTGCCGGCGCCCTCGATGAGAACCTCGGCGCGGCGCAGCATGACCGGTTCGCCGGGCTCCACGGTCACGGTTGCGAGCCAGCCCTCGGCGGTGGCCTCGACGGCCACCTCGGCGCTGGCCCGGTAGTAGCCGAAAGGCTTCAGTGCCTCGAGGGCCTCTCGCCGTGCCCGCAGCGCGAGCCTGTCGACCTGGTCCTGGTCCAGGTCTCCGGCACGGGCGAAGCGCTTCAGGCTGAGGTAGGCGTTGACGTTGTCGAGCATGGGTCCGGAGACCCCCCGGACTTCGACGTCGATCACGGGAGCGCTGTCTGCCGAGGCAAAAGGCAGCAGCAGCAACAGGGCAGTCATGAATGGGATGATGCGCATCGGTGGTCCGGAACCTGATGCCGCCGATTCTAGCTGCGGATCACCCAGGGCGAATCGTGTTAAATGCGAACGCGCTGCGGCCGGTGACCTCCCCGTGGGCAGCGAAACGCCGTTCCGTGATCCGTACGGTTCCCTCGCGATCGATGGTCAGCACCGTGGCGCTGCGGGTGCCGTATTCGCTGCCGGCGATGAAGGCGGGTGACAGGCGCCGTTCGACTGCGAGGCCCAGGCCCGTGTCGGGTAGCGAATCGTCGTCCGCTTCGGTTCGGTCGGCGAGGGCGCCAAACAGGCCGGTGGGATCTGGCGGGCCCTTGGCCAGCAGTCCTTCCACCCGCCGACGACTACGGACTACCTTGGGCCAGGGGTCATCGAGCCTGGCATTGCTGAGGCCGTAGGTGCCCGTTCCCAGGACCTGTACATGGGGTCCTGGCCGGTTGGTGACGCAGGCAACGTCGACGCCGTCGGATACCAGCAGGGTGAACCCGGCGTAGGTCGAGGCCTTAGTAGCCAGCGCGCTCGCCGCCTGACCGACCGGTAGCGCCGAGCCCAGGAAGTCGGTGACCAATTCGCCGCGCGAGGGCGAGTCCCGCGGCGGGTCGCCGGGCTGGCGAAAATTGGTGACCACGGCCCAGCGACCGCTGCGCGCGACTCCCAGCCAAGTGCCACCCGCCTTGAGGTCTCTTCCGGCCAGCACGTCCGGTCGGTCCTGCCACCAGCCGATTGCTGCGGTCGGCCTGGAGTGGAATTCGTCCCGGTGTCCTACCAGCACGACGGGGTAGTCCGGATGAATCCCATGCGACAGCACGACCAGGCACATGCGAAAGGCCTAGCGACCTTGCCAGGGGCGCTTGCCGGACAGTTCGGCGAGGGTGCCGACTCCAGCCCGATCAAACCAGCTGGAAATCAATTGAAAGGATACCGAGGTGGGCGGCGGCAAAACGATCGTGCCGGCCGTGATTTCGTCCCTGCTGAACCAGCGGGCGTCTTCCAGTTCATCGTCGTCGATGCGAATTTCAGTGCTGGCGGCCATGGCGGTGAAGCCGAGCATCAGTGAGGAGGGAAAAGGCCACGGCTGCGAGGAGTGGTACTCGATGCCGGCCAGCCTGATCCCGGTTTCCTCGAAGACCTCCCGATGGACCGTGTCCTCGAGGCTCTCGCCTGGCTCCACGAAGCCCGCCAGCGTCGAGTAGCGTCCCGCCGGCCAGGCGGCCTGACGTCCGAGCAGTGCCCGATCCCCATCTGTAACCAGCACGATGATTGCGGGATCTACGCGTGGAAACCAGGTCGCGCCGCAGGCGCCGTCGCTGCAGCGCATGACGTGTCCGGCCTGCTCCGGTACTGCGGTGGCCCCACAGGATCCGCAGTGACGATGGCGGCGTTTCCACAGCACCATGGCCCGGGCATAGGCCAGCATGCCGGCCTCATTGAAGTCGAGCAGGTTGCCGGCCATGCGCAGGTCGAGGGCCCGGCCGCGCCCTTGCGTGGCAGGTGCGTGGGCGAGATCGGCGACAAACAGCGGAGCACCCCGGAACCGTCCCAGCAGGATCAACTGGTCCGGGCCGTCGAGATGTTCGAGGCACTCGTCGGGTGCCAGCAGCAGCGCATGAGTGGACTCGCCCTCATGGATCAGGGTTTCCGATCCCCATACTGGCACGATCCGTGCGCCGGCTTCCCCCAGAGCGGTGGCAAGCGCTTCAGGATCACGGCGGTCGATGGCGAGCCGGTCGACGTGCGCACCGGCAAACAGGTTGATTTTCGGCGGGATGTGCATGGGAATGACCCATGATTCTAAGCCATCACTGCTGCCTCGGGTTCACGGATGCCGTGAGTACATAGCGAGCAACTCTGGGGGTGGAGGGCAAAGGACGGCATCACCACCAATCCTCCGCAAGCGGGACACTCACCCAAGCCGAGTTCCCGACGGCGCCGCAGGGCGTGACACAGGAACCATGCATGCTCGAAGCCGATGCGCGGCTCGGTGTGCTGGCGCCGGAATGCCTCGTAAGCCTCGCAGAACCGGCTGGCCGCTGACAGCGTGCCGTCGCCGGCAGGACTTTCCAGCAGCCCGAGTTGGCAAAAGATCGCCGCCAGATTGGCCGATTGCAGGCGCAACTCGGGGTTACTCAGGAAGTAGGCGGCCTGCCGGGGGGGCTTGCCCCGGTGGCGCTTTACAGCGTGCCCCGGTTCGCTCGCTGCATAACTTCGGTAGAGCTTCCTGATTCGGTCGTCGCTGAGTCCGGTCCAGGCGCGGATCGTGCTCGTCCTGGCTTCATGCAGGATCAGGCGCATGGCGAGGTCGTACCTCAGTCGATCCTTGGTGTAGCGGTCATCGGAAATCCTCATCTGCTCTCCTCCCTGTTGACACCTTCCGCGAAGACTGGTAAAAAATTACCATTCAATTCCGACGGGCGCAACCCACGGGCGACTCGACGGACAGGGGAGGGGAAGCATGGCGATGCAACAGCATCTGGCACTGGCGCTACCGGAGGAATCTTCGGGGTGGTCAAAGTCAGATATTCTGGAGCCGAGGAGTCTGGGGGCGGTGATGGAGGCCAACGGGGAGTTCCTCTCTCTGCTCTGCGCACGCAGGTCGGCGGCCGGTCTGGATGAGGGGCTTGGTCTGGCGCCCAAGGTGCTGGCGGCCCTGCCGCATCGAGTTGGCGGCTCCGGACCAATTCGCCTGCCGGTAGCGCTGTTCGACCTTCGCTTTCGTGATTATCAATACTGGCGAGCGCAGGCTCAGGCCAGTGCCTCCGTCCGGGACTTCTCTGACTCTTGCCAGACCGACATCGCATGCCTGCGGTTTACCCGGTCAGCAGTGGTTCTGGCCTGGCATCTGGCGCACTGCAACCAGGCCATGGCGCGACTGGCCCTGGGTCTCGAAGACCGCAGCCTGCAGGTCATCCGAGACGTTCCAGTCGGTGCACTGGATTCCCTCGCCAGCCGGGTGGCATCTGCCCTGCGCGCCAGGTTCGCCCGGCGCGAGGCCTTTTGGCAGCTGCTGTGTCTCGCCCTTAAAAACGGTGGACACCACGAGCGCCTGCGCATCTCCGCGATGCAGTTGCAGGGAGCGGAGGCAGCCAGGGCACTACCTGTGAGGCAGCAGCCTGGATGAGGCGGAGCGCGGGTGATTTGCTCCGCGCAGCCTCGGCGGTTAACCTTTAAAGGGGTTGGCGTCAGCCAGCCTTGAGCAACCAGCCGGTCACCCCGATGAAAGCCTTGTCCATTCAGGGTCTCACCAAGACCTACCGTAACGGCGTGCAGGCGCTGCGCGGCATCGACCTCGATGTCGAGGAGGGAGACTTCTTTGCGCTGCTGGGGCCCAATGGGGCAGGCAAGACCACCACCATCGGCATTCTTTCCTCGCTGGTGACCAAGAGCGCCGGCCGGGTCGAGGTCTTCGCTCATGACCTCGACCGCGACCTGGAGCTGGCAAAGTCCTGCATTGGCCTGGTGCCGCAGGAAATCAATTTCAATATGTTTGAGAAGGTGTTCACCATCGTGGTGAACCAGGCAGGTTTTTACGGACTGCCGCTCGACATCGCCAGGGCGCAGGCAGAGCGCTACCTGCGCCAGCTGCAGCTATGGGAAAAACGGGATGCCATCGCTCGTTCGCTCTCCGGCGGCATGAAGCGCAGGTTGATGATCGCCAGGGCACTGGTCCACGAGCCGCGCCTGCTGATCCTGGATGAGCCAACCGCCGGCGTAGACATCGAGATCCGACGCTCGATGTGGGACTTCCTCCGCGAGATCAACCAGCGTGGTACCACCATCATCCTGACCTCCCATTACCTCGAGGAGGTCGAGAACCTGTGCCGCAACGTGGCCATCATCGATCGCGGCCGCATCATCGAGCACGATCGCGTCAGCCGCATCATCCGCAAGCTCAATCAGGAAACCTTCGTTCTCAACTTCCGAGACGAGGTGCCAGCGCTGCCGGAACTCCCGGGCATGGTGGCGCGGCTGATCGACGCCCACACCGCCGAGGTGGAGGTGTCCAAGGAGCAGAGCCTCAACAGTATTTTCGCTGCGCTCTCAGCGTCCGGGATCGAGGTTGTCAGCATGCGTAACAAGGTTAACCGCCTCGAGGAGTTGTTCATCCGGCTGGTGGAAGCGGGTGGCCGCGAAGGGATGCCAAAGTGAGCGAATTCACTCATCCAGGCGCCGGCGCACGGGTCCGCTGGGTGGGCTTCCAGACCATTGTCCGGCGGGAATACGGTCGCATCGTGCGGATCTGGGGCCAGACCATCGTGCCGCCGGCCATCACCGCGACGCTCTATTTCGTGATTTTCGGCAGCCTGATCGGCCGCAGGGTGGGCGAAATGGACGGGGTCAGTTACCTGCAGTTCATCGCGCCCGGCCTGATCATGATGGCCGTCATCACCAATTCATTCGGTAACGTGGTGTCCAGTTTCTTTGGGGCAAAGTTCGGCAAGCATCTCGAGGAACTGCTGGTCTCGCCACTGCCCAACTGGCTGATCGTGCTCGGCTACGTGGCCGGTGGCCTGATGAGGGGATTGCTGGTCGGCCTGCTGGTCACG
Source organism: Gammaproteobacteria bacterium (assembly GCA_030831085.1). Taxonomy (GTDB): domain Bacteria; phylum Pseudomonadota; class Gammaproteobacteria; order Steroidobacterales; family Steroidobacteraceae; genus SG8-30. The sequence goes on along the minus strand of JAURLT010000098.1, from coordinate 34,804 downwards.
GTGGTAGCCCTGCTATTCACGCACCTGCCCATCCGTCATCCGGGCGTGATCGTGGTGTCCGTCATCCTGACCTCGATGGTCTTCTCTCTCGGCGGGCTGCTGAACGCGATCTTTGCGCGTAACTTCGATCACATTTCCTGGTTCCCCACCTTCGTGCTGACCCCGCTGACCTACCTCGGCGGCGTCTTCTATTCGATGTCCCTGCTCCCTGCCTGGGCCGAGGGGCTCTCCCACGTAAACCCGATCCTCTATATGGTCAACGCCTTCCGCTACGGATTTCTCGGCATCAGCGATGTCAGCGTGACCAGCGCCCTGCTGGTCACCGTGGTGGCGGCGGTTTTCATGTACGCGCTGGTGGTCGGCCTGCTCAACCGTGGAACCGGCATCCGGGACTAGGTGACCGTTCCGTGTGCGGGCGCTTCGCGCTGTATTCGCCGGCGACCGAGATCCAGAGGGCTTTCGGCATAAGTCCGGGCGAGTTGCAGCCCCGTTACAACATTGCTCCCTCGCAGCCCTTGATCACCGTCAAGCTGAACGAGCGGGGTGGCCGGGAAATCGCCCACCTGGACTGGGGTCTGTTGCCCGCCTGGGCGGCCTCGCGCCAAGGCACCTACCGGCCCGTGATCAATGCCCGAGCGGAGTCCGCGGCGGACAAACCCTATTTCCGCGCGGCCTGGCGCCAGCGCCGCTGCCTGATCCCGGCGGATGGGTGGTATGAGTGGCAGCAGACCGATGGTGCCAAGCAACCCTGGTACCTGTGCTCTGCCGGGGGGAACGTGCTCGGCCTGGCCGGTCTGTGGGAGCCCCCGGTCGGGTCGGCAGCGCATGGCAGCTGCGCAATCCTGACCCGGCCTGCGTCGCCCGAACTGGCGCATATCCACGGGCGAATGCCGGTCGTGCTCGCCCCCGGGCACTGGTCGATGTGGCTGGGGGAGGTTCCGGGCGGGCTCGGGTCCCTCGAGGCCATGCTGGAGGGGTCTTCCGGGCGGGAATTTATTGCCCGCAGGGTGGGTCCAAGGGTCAATCATCCGCGCCATGATGGCCCGGAACTGCTCGAGGGACCATGACGAGGCAACAGCTCTGGGCTCCGCGCTGGGTCCTGCTGGTGGCAGCGGCGACGCTTCTGACCGCCTGCGGCGGAGTGCGTTTTTTCTATGACCGCCTGGACATGCTCTTGCCCTGGTATCTGGGCGGCTACGTGGAGCTGGAGCCGTCCCAGCGCAGCGATCTCGAACGCAGGGTCGGTGTCCTCCTCGCCTGGCATCGCCGCTCGGAGATCAGCCGCTACGCAGTGTTTTTTCGTCAGCTGGAGGCTGCGGCCGCGCAACCCATCGAGCCCGGACGCTTCGAGGCCTGGCGCCGTGAGGCCGAGTCCTACTGGCAGGATCTGGCCCTCAAGGCGGTTCCGGAGGCCGGCGCGTTGCTCGCTTCCCTCTCTGATTCCCAGGTCCGGGAACTGATCTCCGGTCTGCGGGAGGATCAGGCCGAGCTGGCCGCGGAGATCGCCGGGCGCAGCCCGACCGAGCGCCTGGAGCGGCGACGCAAATCCCTTGAGAAGCAGTTCAAACGCTGGTTGGGGCGTCTGGAATCGAGCCAGCTGGCGATGATCGACGAGGTGTCGCGGCGGTTGGGTAGCGATTCCACGGGCTGGCTGAGTAGCCGGGCGGCCTGGACGGACGCTTTCGAGCGAGCGCTGGAGGACAGAAGGAATCCGCGAGTGTTTCCCGCTCGATTGCAGGTGCTGCTGGTCAATGGGGAGAGCACCTGGCCCGCGGCATATCGAAAAAGCTTTGAGGAGGATCGCAGCCGGGTACTCGAACTCATGGCCGAGATAGACCGTAGCCTGACCCCGCGCCAGCGGCAGCACCTGCGGCAGCGGCTGGGGCGCTGGGCGGCCGACCTCGAGGCGATCGCGGCTGACCAGTGAGGTGCTGTCTCCCGGTAGTCACGGGCTGGGCTACACTTGGCACATGAGCACTAGGCGCGCGCTGGTGGTGGACGACTCCAAGTCGGCGAGGGTGGTACTCAGCCGCATGCTCGAGAAGTACTCCATCACGGTGGACACCGCGGGGTCCGCCGAGGCCGCGCTCGAACAGATCAAGACCAGTCGTCCTGACGTCATCTTCATGGATCACTTGATGCCAGGGATGGACGGCTTGCAGGCGGTCAGGACGCTCAAGGCCAATCCCGAAACTGCCTCCATCCCGGTGGTCATGTATACCTCGCAGGAGGGCGAGCTCTACGCGGGTACCGCCAAGGCGCTTGGTGCCGCGGGGGTGCTGCCCAAGACGGTCAGGCCCATCGACGTGACTCGGGTTCTGTACCAGCTGGAACTGCTTCCCAACCGGCGCGACACGCGCCCGCCGGTCTTGCAGCCGGTTCCGGGTGAGGAGGAAAGCCAGCCCTCGGTGACGCCTGCCGCTGCCGAAGCAGCCCAGCCGGCGGAAATCCCCCAGGGTACGGGATCGTTGGAGCGCGGTTGGGTCGAGGCGAGGCTGACCGAGAACAGTGCGGAGCTTCGTCGGTTCTTCGTCTCCGCCCTGGAGGTGCACGGCAAGCGGCTGCTGGATGAGTTGAAGCCGCGTGAACCTGAACCGGCGCTGCCCCTCATTGACCTGCCGGAAGAGGAGCCCGCACCATCAGCAAGACCCTGGAAGATCGCCCTTGCGATCTGTCTCGCGGCGCTGGTCGGCCTGTCGGCCCTGCATTGGCGCGCGGTTCAGGAGTCCGCGCAAGCCGTGCGGGCCCGTGCGGCTCTGGAGCGGCAGGTGGCCACCTTGCAGGCGGACGTCGATCGGCTGGGGCAGGCGCTTCAGTCCTCGGCGTCTACGGGTTCCGGCCCGTCGCCGGCGGACCCCGGGCGGGTCGAAGTGCTGCAGGTGCCGTACGGTGAGGCTCCCATGGCGGGTGCGCGGCTCGACGCCCTGCGTGAACTGGTGGCGGCGCTCGAGGCCTCTGCCTTCGCGGGCACCCTGACCATCAGTAGCGTCGCAGGCGAATTCTGCCTGGTCGGCAGTGCGGAGGGAGGGTACTCGCAGGCGCCGGCCGAATTGGAGGCTAATCGTTGCGATCTGCGCGGCAACCCTCTGCAGGATGCCTTCGGGCCGGTCGCAAGGGTTCCACTGGCGCTGGCGAATCTGGCGGCCTCGAGCCGTCAGCGTACTGAGAACAGGCTGCGTGTAGTCATCGCCAATAGATCGGACGACCTGGCGACTCAACCCTATCCAGCGGGGGAAGGCGTCACGGCCGGGCAGTGGAACGCGGTGGCGCTGGCCAATAATCGGCTGGAGATCAGCATCGACCCGGACTGAGTGCCAGCGTGGTGTCATCCGCCCTGAACTCGCATCGTTTTAGTCCGCCTGCATGGCTGCGCGGTGGGCATCTCCAGTCCACCCTCTCGAGCCTGCCGCCGCGGCGTGGTCGTGTGCTGGCAAGGTCTGCCTCGCTGCGCGCTGCCGCCGTTTCCGAGGTGATCGACTGCGGTGATGGCGTCAGGCTGCTTGCCCATCGTTCCCGGATCGGGCCCGCTGACTGCTCCGAAGATGCCGATCGCCCGCTGCTGGTCCTGCTGCACGGCTGGGAGGGCAGTGCGGATTCCCTTTACGTGCTCTCCCTCGGTTCTGCTGCCTTCAGCGTCGGATGGGACGTACTGAGGCTGAACTTTCGTGACCATGGGCCTTCCCATCATCTCAACCAGGGAATATTTCATTCCTGCCGACTCGATGAGGTGATGGGCGCACTGTTGGCAGTACGGGCTTCCTCAGCTACTCGACGCATGGCACTCGCCGGCTTTTCCCTTGGCGGCAATTTCGCCCTGAGGATTGGCGCCCATCCGCACGCTGGAGCGGTGGGCCTGTCGCGTATCCTGGCAGTGTGTCCGGTGCTGGATCCCGCCGTGACCCTGCGTCGGCTCGAGGAGGGCCCGGGGATCTATCGACATTACTTCCTGCGCAAGTGGCGGCGCTCACTGCGAGCCAAGCAACAGGCCTGGCCCGGCGACTACGATTTTCGTGCGCTGTTGGCCGGCCGCTCCCTGACCGAGATGACTGCCACGATGGTTGAGACCTACACCGACTTCGGCAGCCTGCAGTCTTACTTGGCCGGCTACGCTCTGACGGGCGCACGGCTGGCCGACCTGCGGGTGGAGAGCCTGCTGCTGACCGCCAGCGATGATCCAATTATCCCGGATGCCGAACTGGCCGAGCTGTCCGACAGTGCCGCACTGGAGGTCTGCCTGACACGCTTCGGTGGACATTGCGGGTTCCTGGAGAATCTCTCCGGTCCGTCCTGGCTGGATGGAGCCGCCTTGGGCTGGCTGCTCGCTCCTCCGACATCGTGACGCCCTTCACGAACCACTTCCCCAATAAGTAGACGCCCGTCACATTCCTCGAGCCTGATGCTGCAAGGCGATGGGTACGGGCGTACAAGTACAAAAGTTACAGGATGAACCGGTCCGGGTTGGCGCCGGCCAACCCCGCCCGGATCAGGCAGCAAGGGAACATGAGTAACGACGAAGAGAAGGTCATCCCCGATTCCGAGGTCATCGCGGTGCTGGTCCCTGGCTATGACGAGGATTGTGGTGCAGGGACCGCCACCGTCATCGTTCGCGATTCAGAGGGCAACGTGACCGTCCGTGACCTCGAGGAGCGCGAGGCCATGCGCGAGTGCACCGACAATACCGAGCGCTTTCGTCGTGGCAAGCCAATCATCGATCCGCTGACCCGGGAGATCGTCGGCTACGAGCTGGAACCCATCGACCGCGCCAGCTAGGACCCTCGTCCCCGTGGCGGTTGGCGCTACGGAAAGCCACAATTCGCGCCAGTCCATGCGTTGAGGTCGGCGCGAGTGGGGCACAACGATATCTCCTGGTCCCTGTATCTGCGCCTCGGGGCGGTCCCTGCCATTTGGGGCGGTACCTTTACCGCTGGGAAGATCCTTGCCGAGGCCTTGCCCCCCGCGCTGGCGTCCCTGCTGAGGTTTGTCATTGCCAGCCTTGCCCTGCTGGTAGCCAGCCGATTGTTGGAGGGTCCCTTGCCGCGACTGGAGCGCAGGCAGTGGTGGGTAGTGCTGGGACTCGGCTGCAGCGGCATCCTGGCCTACAACCTGCTGTTCATCTCCGCGCTGGCGCTGATGCCGGCCAGTCGGGCCTCGCTGATCGTAGCCTTGAATCCGGTGGTGACTATCGCCATGGCCGGCTGGCTGTTTGGGGAGCGCCTCGCTCCACTACGCTGGTTCGGGGTGTGCTTGGCATTGGGCGGGGTCTGGATCGTGGTCTCCGCGGGGCGCTTGCTGGATCCGCTGCCCGGCGCGCTGGGTCAGGGAGAGCTGATGATGTTCGGGGCGGTCCTGGCCTGGGCCGCCTACACCCTGCTGGGTCGCGCAGCGCTGTCCGGTCTGTCGCCGCTGGCGGCCTCCACCTACGCCAGTCTTGCCGGTACGGTCATGCTGGCCGTCACCGCAATCCCCGACCTGGCGGAATTCCAGCCCGGCATGCTGACTCTGGAAGTGCTGCTCGCTGGTGCCTACCTGGGCGTCCTTGGCACCGGCGTTGCCTTCGTCTGGTACTACCAGGCCGTCCAGCGCCTGGGGCCGTCGAGAACCGTGGTGTTCAACAACCTGGTCCCGGTATTCGGTGCGACCTTCGCCGTGCTGTGGTTGGGCGAGCCCGTGACCTGGCCCTTGCTCGTCGGGGGCTTGTTCGCCGTTGGCGGTGTAAGGCTGGTCAGCCGTTCCTGAGCATTCGAATGCTGCTATGCAGCAATAATGCTGTGATGCAGCATTGACTCCGGGCGGCAGACGGCTATGCTGCCCCTCCCCTGCAGGGAGTCAGCATATGCGCGAGCCAAGCCCACCCGGGCGTGACCTTGGTCTTTATCAGGAGGCCTTCGAGAAGGACAGCTGCGGGTTCGGCCTGATCGCCAACATGGACGACCAGGCGAGCCACTGGCTGGTCGAGACTGCCATTGTCGCCCTCTCGCGCCTGACCCATCGCGGCGCGGTCGCGGAAGACGGCAAGACGGGCGATGGCTGCGGGCTGCTGCTGAAGAAGCCGGATCGTTTTCTGCGCGCGGTCGCGGAGGAAAGCGGGATCGCCCTGTGCAGCCGCTTCGCTGCCGGCATCGCTTTCCTCTCGCGCTTCGACGAGCAGGCGGCCCGGGCCAGGCAGGTCCTGGAGCAGCAGCTGGCCCGGGAAGGCCTGGAGGTCGCCGGCTGGCGTCTGCTGCCTACCAACCCGGCGGCCTGTGGGGAGGAGGCTCTCAAGACCCTCCCGCGCATGGAGATGCTGTTCGTGAACTGCCGGGACGACCTCGACGAAGCGGCCCTGAACCGGCGACTGTTCCTGGCTCGGCGGCGTGCCGAGAAGTCGCTCGAGGGTCGCGATCCCGAGTTCTACATGCCCTCCCTGAGTGCCTCGACCCTGGTTTACAAGGGCATGGTGATGCCGGACCACCTCGCCGAATTCTTTCCGGACCTCGCCGACCCCAGGATGGAGTCGTCGGTGGCTGTCTTCCACCAGCGGTTCTCCACCAATACGCTTCCACAGTGGAAGCTGGCGCACCCGTACCGGCTGCTGGCACACAACGGCGAGATCAACACCATCCAGGGCAACCGCAGCTGGGCGGTAGCGCGTGGCCCGCTGTTCCGCTCCCCGCTGCTGCCCGACCTTGCCGATATCCAGCCGCTGGTGTCGCTGTCGGGTTCAGATTCGCAGAGCCTCGACAACATGCTCGAGGTGCTGTTGCTGGGGGGGCTCGACGTCCTGCAGGCGATGCGCCTGCTCATTCCGCCGGCGTGGCAGAACGTTGACAGCATGGAGCCAGACGTCCGGGCCTTCTACGAGTTCTACGCCGCGCATTTCGAGTCCTGGGACGGGCCCGCCGGCGTCGTGTTGTGCGACGGGCGCTACGCGGCCTGTGCGCTGGATCGCAACGGCTTGCGCCCGGCCCGCTGGATCATCACCCGTGACCGTCACCTGACCATCGCTTCCGAGGTGGGTGTGTGGGATTACCCGGCCGCTGATGTGCTGGCCAAGGGTCGCCTCGGTCCCGGAGAGATGCTGGCCCTCGACCTGCAGACAGGCGAACTGCAGGACACCCGCCGCATCGACGACCTGCTGAAGGTGCGCCATCCCTACAAGAGTTGGCTCAAGAAGGAGGTCCGCTACCTTGACACCGACCTGATCGATCCGCGCCTCGCGGCCGAGCCCTTCGATCGCGAGACGCTCTCGCGTTACCAGAAGATGTTCAACATCACCGCCGAGGAGCGTGACGAAATCATCAGGGTGCTGGCTGAGGACGAGAGCGAGGCGGTAGGCTCGATGGGAGACGATACGCCCGTTGCGGTGATGTCCAGCCGCATCCGCTCACTGTACGACTACTTCCGGCAGCAGTTCGCTCAGGTCACCAACCCGCCCATCGATCCCCTGCGCGAGTCCATCGTGATGTCGCTGCAGACGATGATTGCCCCGGAAAGTAATGTGTTCATGCCCACCCGGGAACATGCCCGCCATGTGGTGCTCAACTCGCCGGTGCTCTCGCAGCGCAAGCTCCGCCAACTGCTGGGCATGCGGGATATCGGCATTGACCATGAATTCGTCGATCTGCAATACGACCCGGCCGAAGGCCTGCAGGCCGCGCTGGACAAGGTCTGCGACCAGGCCGAGGCGGCTGTGCGCGGCGGCAAGAACCTGATCATGTTGTCGGATCGCTACCTGGTGCCTGGCCGGATTCCGCTCCACGCCTTGCTGGCTACCGGAGCCGTGCATCACCGGCTCGTCGAGACCGGTTTGCGCTGCCGCTGCAATCTTGTGGTCGAAACCGGCACTGCCCGCGACTCCCACCATTTCGCCTGCCTGATCGGCTATGGCGCTACGGCGGTCTATCCCTACATGGCTTATCAGACGCTCTTCGACATGATGCAGAAGGGCTCGGTAAAGATGGATGCGAAGACCCGCCTCGAACTGGGGCGCAGTTATCGGCGCGGCATCCGCAAGGGCCTGTTCAAGGTGATGTCCAAGATGGGCATCTCTACCATCATGAGCTATCGCGGCGCGCAGTTGTTCGAGATCGTCGGCCTCGCCGATCGCGTGGTCCAGACCTGCTTTCGCGGCACTGTGAGCCGGGTGCAGGGTGCGGACTTCGAAGACCTCCAGCATGACCAGGTGGAACTGGCACGCCGCGCCTTCGACCCCAACGAGGACCTTGATCGCGGGGGCCTGCACAAGTACGTGCATGGTGGGGAGTACCACATGTACAACCCGGATGTGGTGGCCACACTGCAGTCCGCGGTCATCACCGGCGACTACGAGCGATACCGCCTGTTCGCCTCGCTGGTCAACGACCGTCCGCCCTCCTGCTTGCGTGACCTGTTCCGGCCCGTGGCCGGTCGCGAGCCCGTACCACTCGACGAGGTCGAACCGATCGAGGCGATCCTGACCCGCTTCGACAGTGCAGGCATGTCGCTGGGCGCGCTGTCCCCGGAGGCACATGAGGCACTGGCCATCGCCATGAACCGTCTGGGCGCGCGGTCCAATTCCGGCGAGGGTGGCGAGGACCCGGCACGTTACGGCACGGAGCGAAACTCCCGGATCAAGCAGGTGGCCTCGGGACGCTTCGGGGTCACGCCCGAATACCTGGTCAGCGCAGATGTGCTGCAGATCAAGGTGGCCCAGGGCGCCAAGCCGGGCGAGGGGGGGCAGCTGCCCGGTCACAAGGTCAACGAGATGATTGCCACGCTGCGTTATGCGCGGCCGGGCGTGGGCCTGATCTCGCCGCCGCCCCATCACGACATCTACTCGATCGAGGACCTGGCTCAGCTGATCTTCGACCTGAAGCAGGTCAATCCGCAGGCGCTGGTCTCGGTGAAGCTGGTGGCCGAGCCGGGCGTGGGCACGGTGGCAGCCGGCGTAACCAAAGCCTACGCGGACCTCATCACCATTTCTGGTCACGATGGCGGTACCGGCGCCTCGCCCATCAGTTCGATCAAATACGCGGGAACGCCATGGGAGCTGGGGCTGGCCGAGGCCCACCAGACGCTGCGTATCAACGACATGCGGCACCGGGTTAGATTGCAGGCCGACGGCGGCCTGAAGACCGGGCTCGACGTCATCAAGGCCGCGGCCATTGGGGCCGAAAGTTTTGGCTTCGGCACGGCTCCGATGGTCGCCTTGGGCTGCAAGTACCTGCGGATCTGCCACCTGAACAATTGCGCGACCGGGGTGGCCACCCAACACAAGGTGCTGCGTTCCAAGTATTTCGTTGGGCTGCCCGAGATGGTCGAGAATTACTTCCGTTTCGTGGCCATGGAATGCCGCGAGTGGATGGCCGCCCTCGGCGTCCGGAGCCTGTCAGAGCTGATTGGCCGCACCGAACTGCTGGCGATCGCCGAGGGCGAGACCGTCAGGCAGAAGAAGCTGGACCTTGCGCCGATCCTGTCGACCGCGGGGCTGGCTGACCACAACCCGCGTTTCTGCCTTGAGGATCGCAACCGCCCCTTCGACCGTGGCGACCTTGCGGAGCAAATGGTCAGCGACATGCTGCCGGCCATCGAGGCACGCAGCGGCGGGCAGTTCGAGTACGAGTTGACCAACCGCAACCGCTCCATAGGTGCGCGGGTGTCGGGAGAAATTGCGCGGCGCTACGGCAACTACGGCATGACGGACGCCCCGCTCACGGTCCGGCTGCGGGGCAACGCGGGACAAAGCCTGGGAGTCTGGAACGCCGGTGGCCTGATCCTGGAACTCGAGGGCGACGCCAATGATTACGTAGGCAAGGGGATGGCGGCGGGCCGTATCGTGCTGCGCCCACCCGCCGATTCCGGGTTCATCGCCAGGGAAACGCCCATCATGGGTAATACCTGCCTTTACGGGGCGACCGGCGGTGAGCTGTTTGCGGCTGGCACGGCTGGCGAGCGGTTTGCCGTGCGCAACTCCGGCACCATCGCGGTGATTGAGGGCGCCGGGGATCACTGCTGCGAGTACATGACTGGCGGGGTGGTGGTTGTTCTCGGCAAGACCGGACTCAACTTTGGTGCCGGGTTCACCGGTGGCTTTGCCTACGTGCTGGACCTCGACCGGGATTTCGTCGACCGCTACAACCATGAACTGGTAGACATCCACCGCATCCAATCGGAGGGCATGGAGGCTCACTATCAGCACTTGCTGTCGCTGGTACAGGCTCACCACAGGGCGACCCAGAGCAGCTGGGGTCGGGAAATCCTCAACGACTACCGGAGCTACGCGCCCAAGTTCTGGCTGGTCAAGCCGAAGGCTGCGGACGTCGACAGCCTGATCGAAAACCTGCGGCGCGCCGCCTAGGATCCAACATGGCCAACCGACACCTGCAATTCCTGGAGATCCCGCGGCGTGAACCGGAGAAATATCCGGTGGAACAGCGCCTGGCGAACTATCGCGAGATCTACGCGTCCTACGAGGCTCCGTCAGTGGCCGAGCAGGCAGGCCGCTGCCTCGCCTGCGGCAATCCGTTCTGTGAGTGGCGCTGCCCGGTGCATAACTACATCCCCAACTGGCTGCAGCTGATCAACGACGGCAAGCTGTTCGAGGCCGCAGAGCTGTCCCACAAGACCAACTCCCTGCCCGAGGTTTGCGGGCGCATCTGCCCGCAGGATCGCCTGTGTGAAGGCGCCTGTACGCTGAATGATGGCCTCGGTGCCGTGACCATCGGTTCCATCGAGAAGTACATCACCGATGAGGCGCTCAAGCAGGGTTGGCGCCCGGACCTGTCGGGCGTCCGTCCGACCGGGCGCAAGGTGGCCATCATCGGTGCCGGCCCTGCCGGCCTCGGCTGTGCCGATATTCTCGCGCGTTCCGGGGTGACACCCGTGGTGTTCGACCGCTATCCCCGTGTGGGGGGTCTGCTGACCTTCGGTATCCCGCCGTTCAAGCTCGAGAAGGAGGTCGTGGAGACACGTAGGGAGATCATGGAGGGCATGGGTGTCGAGTTCCGCCTCGGCGTCGAGGTTGGCCGGGACGTGTCCTTTACCGACCTGCTGGAGTCGCACGACGCCGTGTTCCTTGGCATGGGCACCTATCGTTCGGTCCGCGGGGGGTTCGCCGGCGAAGACCTGCCTGGTGTCCATCAGGCCTTGCCGTTTCTGATCTCCAACATCAATCGGGAACTCGGACTCGCTGACCAACAGAACTGGATCAACCTCGAGGGCAAGCGGGTGGTCGTGCTCGGCGGCGGCGATACCGGCATGGATTGCATCAGGACGGCACTGCGACAGGGCGCGGCCAGCGTCACCTGCACCTATCGGCGCGACGAGGACAACATGCCGGGCTCTCGCCGAGACTACAAGAGCGCCCGCGAAGAGGGCTGTCGCTTCCTGTTCAACCGGCAACCGATCGAGATCATCGGTGAGGACGGCGTGCATGGCGTCAAGCTGGTGGAGACCCGGCTGGGTCCGCCCGGCCCCCGGGGACGTCGTCAGGCAGAGGTCGTGCCGGGCAGTGAGCAGGTCGTCGAGGCGGATGCGGTGATCGTGGCTTTCGGTTTCCGGCCTGATCCACCCGACTGGCTGCTCCAGGCAGGGGTCGCCACCCATGACGATGGTCGTATCCGGGTCACCGCGGATCCCCGCCGTCCATTCCAGACCAGCGTCGGGAAGGTGTTTGCAGGCGGGGACATGGTGCGAGGCTCAGACCTGGTGGTGACCGCCGTATTCGAGGGCCGTGAGGCCGCGCGAGGGATCGTGAATTATCTCGGCCTCAGTCAGCAGAGCTCTACCAACTCATAGTGGGTCTGCATGTAGCCAGCGACGCTGCCGCGCAGGAACAGAAAGTCACCGTCGGCGGTACACCAGACGTCGTAATGGGGATGTTCGACCGGTAGCCCTGGGGCCGAGACGAACTGGAAGTGCAGGGCATCGAATCGCCCTGCCGCGACCTCGATGGCTTCCTCGCCTACATAGCGGACGTGCAGCCCGACGGAAAATAGCATCGGTCCGGTCGCCCCGCGGTGGTCGGGAGAGGACAGCAGCAGTTGCTCGATGGCCTGCACCTCGCCGGGTCGGCTGCGGTCGACCAGTCGCAAGTGCCAGGCGTCGCCCGAGATGGCGTGGTTCTGGAAGCTGAGCAGTGGACGGTCCAGGTCCATGCGTTGCGAGATGCGTCCCTCCAGTGAGGTATAGGCCTCGCATTCCGCAAAGTCGCGGTGAAAACGGAACCACCCGCTGCCCATGAATCGATCGCCGACGGTCAGGCGCACGAAACAGTCCCGCGGCATCCAGTCCGGGCCCAGGGCGTAGACGATGTCGCGCGTTACCGAGGGGCGGTCATCGATTTCGCAGTGAGCGCTCAGGGTGCGCGCACCGTCTGCATGAACGTTGATCTCGAAGCGTTCACGCCCGCGTTCATGGCCCAGTCGCTCTGGTTTGCGGCTGGTGTAGAGGATGGTTCCCCGCAGGGTACGGTGATCGCGCTGGATGATCGGCTCTGTCATGGCCGAAGCTTAGCCGAAGTGGCCACCGGCGACGACCTGCAGGGGACGACGCCGGAGCATCCCGGCCTGGATGGCCCCGCGAGCAGCAAAAAACACCAGGAAGGCGGCCCACAGGCCGTGGTTGCCAAAATCCCGTAGCAGCCACCAAGCGGGGAGGAAGGCGGCCATGGCTGCCCAGGCCATGCTGTCGCGCATTTCGCCGCTACGCATGGCCCCCACCATGTAGCCGTCGAACAGAAAAGCCCAGCTACCCACCAGGGGCAGGACGGCCACCCAGGCCAGATGGCCCACGGCAACGGTGCGCAGCCCGTCCTGGGAAGTCATCAACGCGATGGCGGCCGGTCCCAGGGTGAAGAACAGCAGTGAGAGCGCAGCTGACGCCGCCAGTGTCCAGCGCGTCGTCAGGGCCACGCTGCGCCTCAGGGCCACTTCGTCGCCGGCGCCGATGCTGCGCCCGACCAGCGACTCCGCGGCGTTCGCGAAGCCGTCCAGGGTATAGGACGACAGAAACAGGAAATTCATCAGTAGCGCATTGGCGGCCAGCACTTCGCTGCCGAGGCGGGCCCCGGCTGCGGTGATGAAGGCGAAGCACAGCATCAGCACGATGGTGCGCAGGAACAGTGGCAGGTTGAGCCGGAGGAGGGGCAGAAAGTGCTGCCAACGGTCCCCGGACATCACCTGTCGATTAAGGCCTTCCCCGCGGGACAGGCCCGCTGCCACGGCGAGGCCGATGATCTCGGCGATCACGCTGGCGGAGGCCACGCCGCCCACCCCGGCATCCAGTCCCCAGACCAACAGGAAGTCGAGCAGGATGTTGGTGAGGTTTACCGTGAGGACAACCAGCAGGGCATCCCGACCGCGGCCGCGACCGATGAACCAGCCGGTAAAAACGAACAGGCAGAGGGTGGCTGGCGCGCCCCAGAGCCGCACGTAGACATAACCCGCGGCGTCCCCGGCCAGTGCCGACTCGCTCGCCAGCAGGCCGGCAAGGGGCCCCGCGGTCGTGCCCAGCAGCGCCATCAGCACCACCGCGAGCAGCAAGGCCAGGAGCAGGCCACGGCGGAGACAGTCGGCGACCTCGTCCTGGAGCCCGGCTCCGACGGCCTGGGAGGTGAGGCCGGTCGTGCCCATGCGGAGGAAGTTCAGTGCGGTGAAAGCTACGCTGAACAGTGTCGACCCGATGGCCACGGCCGCCAGCCCGGCGGGATCTTCGAGGTGCCCCATGACTGTCGAGTCAGCCACCCCCACCAGTGGCACCGACAGGTTGGCGGCAATCATCGGCGCCGCCATGCCGAGTACGTCGGCGTTGCGCGGCCAGGCCGGGTTGCTGCGTGCCCCGGGCTTGCTCAGCTGTTGCGGACCCGCCATCCGAGTCGCTCGACCAGTTCCGCGACGAAGGAATAGGCCGCGGGCACTACCAGCAGGCTCAGGACGGTAGAAGAGACCAGGCCGCCGATGACGGCGATGCCCATGGGGGCGCGGAAGGTCGAATCCCCGCTGAGGCCGAGGGCCACCGGCAACATTCCCGCACCCATCGCGATTGAGGTCATCACGATGGGCCGCGCGCGCTTGCGGCAGGCGTCTATGATCGCCTCGTGGCGCGGCAACCCACGCTCCTCGGCGATGATCGCGTAGTCCACCAGCAAGATGGAGTTCTTGACCGCGATGCCCATGAGCATGAGCATGCCGATGAGTGCGGGCATGGTCAGCGCGTTCCCGGTGAGCAGCAGACCGCCGAACGCGCCACCGATCGACATCGGCAGGGCGATCAGCAGGGAGATCGGGATGACGGCGTGGTTGAACAGGATCGCCAGGATGGCATAGACGCAGAACACGCCGGTGAACATGGCAATGATGAAACTGCCGAACAGTTCGCTCTGTCGCTCTGCGTCTCCGGTCATGCCACGAACTATTCCCTCCGGCAGCGCCCGCAGGGTCGGGGCCTGCTCCACCAGCTTCTCGACCTCGCCGAGCGGCCGTCCGTTCAGCTCGACGTCGATGTTGACGTTGCGCATCCGCTGGAAGCGGTCGATGTTTGCCGGACCGCTGCCCAGCTCGATGCTGGCCACGCTGGACAAGGGGATCGATCCACCGGTCGCAGGGATCCTGAGCAAGGCCAGAGTCGATGGATCCTGCCGTGCGGCATCGAGCAACTGCACACGGATGGGCACCTGACGGGTCGGCAGGTTCAGCTTGGGCAGGCGAAAGCTGACGTCGCCGCTGGTGGCAATGCGGATGGTGTCCGCCAGGCTTTCGGTGGTGACACCCAGGTCTGCCGCCCGCTCGAAGTCCGGGCGGACCAGCACCTCGGGGCGAAGCAGCGCGGCGCTGGAGCTCACCTGCCCGAGTCCGGCAATGCCGCGAAGCTCGCGCTCGACCTGGGCGGCGGTCTGGTTGAGCAGTCCCGCGTCGTTGCCGGCCAACACGACCGTGACCGTCTCCCCACTATCCCCCGTGCCAAACGAGGTCCGCACTCCAGGCAGGGTGTCGAGCAGGCCGCGTGCGGCCTCCTCGAATTCGGCCTGGGAACGCATGCGGTCACCGCCAGTCAGGCGATTGACCGTCAGGGAGGCCGTGCGAACCTCGCCCGCCGTGGTGCGCCCGCCTGGTGCACTGCTGGCCTGCGGTGCACCGATAGCGGTGAAGATACTGACCACGTCGGGCTCCGCCCGGAGCAGGTCGACTGCCTGCTCCGCGACTGCGCGGGTGTCTTCCAGTGACGCCCCGGGTGCCAGTTCGACCCGGACCGTGCTCTCGTCGAGGTCGTCCTTGGGGATGAAGCCGGTGGGCAGGAAAACGAGCAAAGACATCGAGATAAAGAACACCGCGGTTGCGGCCAGCAGGGTGCGGACGCGGTGATGCAGCGTCCAGCCCGCCATGATTACGTAGGAATCCAGCCATTTGGGCCTGATCTCCGGTCGGTCAGACGGCTTGATGAGGTACGCCGCCATCATGGGCGTCAGCATGCGGGCCACGGCCAGAGAAATCAGCACGGCGGCGACGGCGGTGAAGCCAAAATGCCGAAAAAAACGTCCCGGGATGCCAGGCATGAAGGCCACCGGCAGGAAAACGGCGGCGATGGTGAGGCTGGTGGCAATGACCGCCACCCCGATCTCGTCGGCAGCCTCCATGGCAGCCCGGCGCGGTTCCTTACCCTCGCGCTGGTGGCGTACGATGTTCTCGATCTCGACGATGGCATCGTCAACCAGGATGCCGACCACCAGCGACATGGCAAGCAGGGTCACCGTATTCAGGGTGAAACCCATCCACTTCAGGAGCAGGAAAGTTGGGATGATCGACAGGGGCAGGGCTGCCGCCGTGATCCAGGTGGCCCGCCAGTCGCGCAGAAAGAACCAGACAACCACCACCGCCAGCAACGCGCCCTCCAGCAGCATGTGCATGGAGACAGCGAATTTCTGCTCCACCCGCTCGACGATGGAGGAGACCTGGCGGATCTCGATGGTGGGATAGGTGGCCCGGAGCACATCGAGCGCCTTGCTGACGCCGTCCGCGACCTCGACTTCCGTTGCGCCTCGGGCCCTCTGGATCGAGAACGCTACCACTTCCTCGTCGCCGAGCAGCGCAAGTTGCCTTCGCTCGGCTGCCCCGTCGGTGACCGTTGCCAGCTGATCGAGTCGCAGCCTGCGCCCGTCCTGCAGGGCGATCGGGAAGGCCTTCAGCGATTCGAAGCTTGCTACCGTGCCCAGTAGCCTCACCGATTGCTCGCCGCCTGACCAGTTGGCTCGTCCGCCCGGCAACTCTGCCTGCACCCGCCGCAATTGGCGGGAGACCTCGCCCGCTGACAGCCCCCATGCCGACAGGGCGCGAGGATCGAGGTCGACCCGAACCTCGCGGTTAACGCCACCTATCCTGGAGACGCTACCGACACCGGGTACTGATAGCAGGGCCTTGTTGACCTGGTCGTCGACAAACCAGCTCAGGTCGGCCACATCCAGCGAGGCCGAGAAGACGGCGAAGGTAATCAGGTTGCCGCCGGCGATGTTGACCTGGCTGATGTTCGGTTCGTTGATGTCCTGCGGCAGGTCGCTGCGGATCCGGCTGATGGCGTCGCGCACCTCGGCCAAGGCCGCGTCGATGTCGCGCTCCAGTTCAAATTCAATGATCGTGGTCGAGGCGCCATCGGT
The DNA here is from genome assembly GCA_030831085.1 of Gammaproteobacteria bacterium. Classification (GTDB taxonomy): domain Bacteria; phylum Pseudomonadota; class Gammaproteobacteria; order Steroidobacterales; family Steroidobacteraceae; genus SG8-30. The sequence goes on along the minus strand of JAURLT010000098.1, from coordinate 18,201 downwards.
CACTTTCGAGGTCAGCTTGTCGATCCCCTGCAGGTTGGCGACGGCGTCCTCGACCTTGCGGGTTACCTCGGTTTCCAGTTGTCCCGGGCTGGCTCCGGCATAGGTCACCTGTACCCGAACGATGGGGACGTCGATGTCCGGAAAGTCGGCGATGCCCATGTCACGAAAGGCGAGCAGCCCGCCGATGGTCGCCAGCGCAAAAGCCAGAATGGCCGGAAGGGGCCGCCGAATGGAAGCGGCCGATACGTTGATCATTGCCGGTCGACCACCTTGACCCGATCACCATCGCGCAGGAATCCTGCGCCGCTGGTCACCACATGCGCGTCCCTGGGCAACCCGCTGGTGACCTCAACCAAACGGTCAACGGTGGCGCCCACTTGCACCTTGGTTTCCCGCACCTCGTCACCATCCGTCAGGATGAATACGTAGTGCGAGCCATCACGGTTGGCGACGGCGGAGAGTGGAATCAGCATGACCTCTGACCTGCCCACCTCGATCCAGCCTGTGGCATACATGCCTGCGCGGAGCGGGCCGCCTACCGGCAGGTCGACATAGGCGATCCCGCTACGGGTCGTGGGATCGAGTCCCGGCGAGATCACCCGCACCCGGCCCTCAACCCGGTCACCTGCGCGCGACTCCACGAAGGCGGCCTGATCGATGCTGAGCTGCGGGAAATCGCGCTCCGGCACCTCTGCCCGCCACTCAACCCGGCCCTGCCGAACCAGCCGGTAAAGTTCCATGCCATTGGTTACGACGCTGCCGGGTACCGCAGTGCGGCTGGCGATCACGCCGTCATCGGGCGCGAGCACCCTCGCATAGGACAAGCGCTCCCGCGCGATGGCCAGCTGGGCTTCCGCGCGCTGCACCCTGGCATCTGCCGAACCGGCGGCTGCCCGGAGCTGATCCAGGTCGCGCTGGCTGATGGCGCCGGATTGGGCCAACGCCTCGCCGCGCGCAGCGCTGGAGGCTGCCTCGACTCGCAGGGCCTTCGTTTCTGCAACGCTGGCCTCGGCCTCCAGCGCCTGGGCCCTGAGCGTGGCGGCATCGAGTTCGGCCAGCAGTGCGCCCTTCTTCACAACCTCCCCCACCTCTGCGTGCACCCGCTCTATCCTGAGGCCGCTCAGCTCCGCTCCCACGATCGCCTCCTGCCAGGGCTCGACTGGACCCGAGGCCACGATACGTAGGGGAAGGTCGCGAAACTCCGGTTGGGCGACCGCGGCAGTGAGCGCCGGGCGGGTGCCCTCACCTTCTGTTTCGCTCGAGCAGCCAGCCGTCAACAGGGTGGCTGCCAGCAGCGGGAAGGCAAGGCGGGGATAACACAGGCTCACGGGCGACTCCTTGGACCAGGCGCAAATTATATCAGGAACTTGATAGGGTATAAGGAACCTGACAACATCGGAACATGCGTCGACCCAAGGTCCAGATCTCCGAGGAGCCACACGAGCATGAGGGTTACCTGATCCGGGAGCTCTACCACCTGCTCAAGGCTCGCATCGAAACCCGGATGAGGGCCGCGGAGATCGCTATCGGTTTCCCGCAGGCGCAGGTGTTGCACGAGTTGCTGCACGAGCCCGGGCTATCCAGCGCCCAACTGGCTCGCCGTTCTGGCACCACCGCCCAGAGCATGAGCGGTGTGATCGCTGCGCTCGAGCAGCAGGGCATCATCGAGCGTCGTCTGCACCCGGAAAACGCCCGGGTGATGCAGTGCTACGTCAGCGAGGGCGGTCTCGATTGCGTGCGTCGGGCGAGGCCGATTGCAGACCAAGTCATTGAGCGCATGCTCGAGGCGCTGCCTCTGGAGGAGCGGGCACGGTTCCGCGCCAGCCTCCGCCAGTGCATCAATGCCCTCGAACAGATCCCCCTGGAGCAGGGGGACTGATCCGGCCGCGGAGCCTTCAGCGGTTCTGCAGGCCGAGGGCGTCGGCTGCCGACTGCATCGACGCCTGCGCCTCCCGGCCGGCCATCACCGCGGTCTCGTAGTCGCCTGCGTTGCCTGTTTCGACTGCGTTCGTCCACCGCGACCTCGCTTCGTCGAGGGAGGTCACCAAGGTCTTGAAACCCTCGCGGTCCATGCCGCGCGGGATGCGTCCGCTACTGGTATAGCGCCCGAGCTCGCGATCCACGCGGGAGAGCAGCGCCGGCACCGACTGGCTCATGGTTTCCCACTCGCGGGTCATGGCTTCACGGAAACCGGCGCGGGCCACGATGGCGTCGGCCTGCAGCTTACGCAGCCCTGCCGACAGGCCCGGGGCCTTGCCGAGCACGCTCTCGAACTCGCCAGCTGCGAGGTCCGCCTTCAGGCCGTCCAGTTCCCCCTGCAGGGCCTGATGGGCGTCCGGCAGGTACTTGGCGCTCGTCTCCCCGACCTGTGCGAAGGAGGCTTCAAGGTCCGCCACGGCCTGACGGGCGGGCTCTTCCTGACTGGCGCAACCGACGAGGCCGAGGCAGGCGAGGGCGCAAAGGGCAATGGAAATCCTTGTTCCAGCGTGCATGCGAGTGACTCCCCTTGTTGATGTTGTGGACAGAGATTACCCGTTCCAGGCCCTGGCGGCGAGGACACTGCGCGTGAAATGGGGTCGAACCCAGACCAGCAGGGCGGTTGCAACCAGGCCGGCCACCCCTGCCACAGTCGCGATCGAATACCTCAGCATTGCCTCGTCCGCAAACCAGTAATCGGTCAGCAGCGCGATCGAGGTGGGGCCGATGCCGAGCCCGACGATGCTGATCACGAAGTAATAGAGTGCCGAGATCCGGGCCCGCATGTCGGAGGGGGCGAGCTGCATCAACGCGGCACTTGCCACGCTGGTCGGGATCGCCCCGCCCACCGTGGCCGGGATCAGCCACAGCAGCGACATCCAGGGGTCCTGCATGAGGGCGAAGAGGGCGTAAGCTGGCACCAGCAGCGCGAGTCCCACGAGTGCCGCCCGCAGGTAACCATCGGCATGGCGCTCACGCCAGCGGTCCGCCAGCCAGCCGCCCAGGAAGGCGCCGGGGGGGCCGAAGCAGACCAGCACCAATCCGTACCACAGGCTGAGCTGACCGATGCTCCAGCCGTAGCTGCGCCTGAAATGCTCGGGGATCCAGCCGATGATGCCGTAAGCCATGATGGTCAGCACCGACATGCCGAAGGCGATGCCGAAATAGCTGCGCCAGTGCTCGCGCAGGTGAGCAAGGGTTGGCTGCAGCGACCAACCCCTACCCTGGGTGATGCCCTTGCGAGCTGGCTCCCGCAGCGTCAGCATGAGCAGGCCGATGGGGATGCCGGGCAGTGAGACGATGATGAATGCCGCCTGCCATGGACGCAGGGTCCCGAGGAGCGGAAGGGTAACGGTCTCTGCTCCGCTGACTGTCTGGATGACGCTGCCCCCTACCAGCAGGGCGACGCCGCTGCCGACGGTGATGCCCGTTGAATAGACGCTAATGGCCCGTGCCAGTTGCCGGCGGGGAAAGAGGTCCGTCAGGAGTGACAGGGCGGCCGGTGACAGCGCCCCCTCGCCAAAGCCGACGCCCATGCGGGCGAGAAACAACTGGCCGTAGCCTCGGGCAAGTCCGCAGGCCGCGGTCATGATGGTCCACAGAAAGATGCCGGCGGCAATGATGTTGCGTCGATTGAGCCGGTCTGCTGCGATGGCGATCAGGAAGCCGAATACGGTGTAGAAGAGCGCGAAGGACAGGCCGATCAGGTAGCTGATCTGGGTGTCGCTGAGCCCGAGGTCCTGCTTGATGGGCCCGATGAGCAGGGTAATGACCTGGCGATCGATGAATGAGCAGATGTAGGCGAGGGTCAGCAGGACGACTGCCCGCCAGGCCCGCAGGGCCGACCGACGGTCCAGGGGAGGGTCGAGGTCCTCTTGTGCCGACCTTGATGGAGTTGCCTGCATCTATTGCCCCCTGTCGCTGCGAACGGCATCTTAAACCAGCTTATGCGCCTCAGTTATCACCCCGACTACCAGGTCGATCTGCCGCCCGGCCATCCATTTCCCATGGGCAAGTATCGTGCGCTGTACGACATGCTGGTGGCCGAGGGCCTGCTGGGTGAGGCCAACACGCTGGTGCCCGTCGAGGCCAGCCTCGAAGACCTGCGCCTGGCGCACTGTGGTCGATATCTGGAGCGACTGGAGCGCGGGGAATTGTCCGCCCAGGAGGTCCGTCGACTGGGAATGCCGTGGTCGGCCGGCCTGTGGAGACGCTCGCGCCTGGCCGCCCAGGGCACCCTGCTGGCCGCCCGGGCAGCGCTGGAGGAGGGTCTGGCCGGTAACCTGGCTGGCGGCACCCATCACGCCTTCGCCGACCGCGGCGAGGGTTTTTGCGTGTTGAACGACGTCGCCGTGGCGATTCGCGTCCTGCAGGGGGAGGGGCTGGTCCGTCGGGCCTCCATCATCGACCTCGACGTGCACCAGGGCAATGGCACCGCGTCGATCTTTGCCGCCGACGCCAACGTGTTCACCTTCTCCGTGCACGGCGAGCGCAACTATCCGACGCAGAAGATGCGCTCGACGCTGGATGTCGGTCTGCTTGATGGCACCGGCGACGAAGGTTACCTTGCCGCATTGGCCCAGCACCTGCCCAGGGTCCTGCAGGGCGCCGAATTGGCCTTCTTGCTTGCCGGCGTGGATCCTGCCGCGGGCGACCGTTATGGCAGGCTGGCCCTGACTGAGTCCGGCCTGCGCTTGAGGGATCGTCTGGTGATTGAGGCGGCCCGTTCGGCGAGGATTCCACTGGTGATCGTGCTGGCCGGCGGCTACGCTGCGAGCCCCGAGCGCACTGCTCAACTGCACGCCAACACTTTCCGCGAAGCCGCGAGGGCAGGATGAAGATACCCGAGATACTCATGGTGGAAACGGTGCACCAGCCGGGCAGCCTGGCCAGGGTGCTGCAGGTGATCGCAGAAGCCGGTCTGATCATCGACCACCTCAACGCCGTCCGCCGCGAGCGTGGCCGCACGTTGTGGGAAATCACTCTGGAGATGGACGAGGCCACCGACCGCAGCCTGTACCAGCGCATCGACGACCTGCCAAACGCGCGCTTCATGGGCAAGTCGGACCGGGTGTTCGAGCGCCACCGCGGCGGCAAGCTGCGCTTCAGTGCATCTATGGCGATCAACACCCAGCAGGTGCTCAGGGACATCTACACCCCTGGCGTGGCGCGGGTCTGTCTAGCCATCCGCGACGACCCTGCGCTCGCCCGCGAGTACACCAGCCTGGATCGGACGGTGGCCGTGGTCACCAACGGCACGGCGGTGCTGGGCCTCGGCAACATCGGAGCCTTGGCCGGGCTGCCGGTGATGGAGGGTAAGGCGGCGCTGTTCGCCGCGCTGGCCGGACTCAACGCAGTGCCTATTTTACTGGACGAGACCGATCCGGCGCGTTGCGTGGAGATCATTAGCGCCATTGCTGCGTCATTCGGAGCTATCCAGCTGGAGGACATCGCGGCACCGGCCTGCTTCGAGATCGAGGCCGGGCTACGTGAGCGCCTGCGTAAACCTGTTTTGCATGACGACCAGCATGGCACGGCCGTGGTGGTGCTGGCCGCCCTCATGAATGCGACCGCGCGGGTTGGGCGGGATCTCTCCGCTTGCTCGATCGGGCAGGTCGGCCTTGGCGCGGCCGGCATCGGCATCACCCGCCTGCTGGGCCGGGCGGGAGTGACCCAGCTGCGGGGCAGCGACCTCGATCCGCTTGCGGTGCAGCGCTTCGAGTCGATGGGCGGCCGCGGGGCTTCACTGCGCGAGCTGATGCAGGAGTGCGACGTGATCGTCGCCACCACGGGCGTGCGCGCACTCATCGATCCCCGATGGGTCAGGCCGGGCCAGGTGATCCTTGCGCTGTCCAACCCGGATGCTGAGATAGACCCGGTCCAGGCCCTCGAAGCCGGGGCTGCCTTTGCCGCTGACGGGAAGGGCATCAACAACGTGCTGGGATTTCCCGGACTGTTCAAGGGCGCTCTGGAAGCCCGGGCCGGGATATTTACCGACTCGATGCTGTTGGCTGCCGCAGGCTCGATCGCCGCGCAGGCAACGCATGGCGAACTGGTGCCAGATCCACTGGACCCACGGGTACACGCCGCGGTGGCGGAGGCGGTGCGCCGGGCGGCGCTGGCCGACGAGGACCTGGCCTGACCGATCAGGCGTCGGCCATCAGGGCCTTCAGCTTGCGCAGTGCCTGGGCTTCGACCTGGCGGACGCGCTCGGCGGAAACGCCCAGTTCGTCGGCCAGCTCATGCAGGGTCAGCTTGTCCTCGGCCAGCCAGCGCGTTTCCACAATGCGCCGGCTGCGCGGGTCGAGCTGCTGCAACGCACGGCCGAGCGCGAGCGTCGAAACGTCTTCTGACTCCGCGCGCTCCACGGCAACGGCAGGATCGGCGTCGTCGGCCTGCAGGTAGGCGGCCGGGGAATAATCCCGCTCCTCGTCGTCGGCGGGCGTCGGGTCGAAAGAAAGATCGCGGGCCGAGAGGCGCTGCTCCATTTCTCGGACTTCCGAGGGGTCTACGCCAAGGTCGCTGGCCACGGCCCGGGTCTCGTCTTCCGAGAGCCAGGCGAGGTTCTTCTTCATCTTGCGCAGGTTGAAGAACAGCTTGCGCTGGGCCTTGGTGGTAGCCACGCGCACCAGGCGCCAGTTGCGCAGGACGTACTCATGGATTTCGGCACGGATCCAGTGCACCGCAAAGCTCACCAGGCGCACGCCGACCGTGGGGTCGAAGCGCTTGACGGCTTTCATCAGACCCACGTTGCCTTCCTGAATGAGGTCACCGACCGGCAGGCCGTAACCCAGGTAGCCGCGAGCCACGTGCACGACGAATCGGAGGTGGGAAAGCACCAGCAGGCGAGCGGCTTCCAGGTCGTCCTGGTCCCGGAACCGGGACGCGAGTTCCATCTCTTCCTCCCGCGACAGCACGGGGAGGCGGGACACACGTTCGACGTAGGCATCAAGGCTGCCGATCGGCGCGCCCAGCAGAAGCTCGCTTTGTTTGAGGGTCAAGGCGGTCGTGGTCATGGTGTTCGCTCCCTGCCGGCAATGTACCACAGTTTTGGCACTCCAGACTTTAGAGTGCCAATATCTGCCCGGGTTCCCTAAAAAAATTCCAAAAATACAGTAGGTTAGGGTTTTGGCTCGATCTGGCGCAGGTGATAGCTGGATGACCACCAAGCTCCCAGCCAGCCCAGCAACGGGCCACCCAGCAGGGTGGCGGTGGCGGCGAGTGCGTCCGGTCCAAGCAGGCGGAAGGCCGAGCCATAATCGGTTGCCAGGATCTCCACCGGCCCGGCCAGGGTCCAGCTTGCACCCCACAGCAGCAGCCAGGCCAGCAGTCCCCCACCGAGCCCGTACCAGAAGCCCCCATAGAGAAACGGACGCCGCACGTAGGCGTCACTGCCCCCGACGAGTTTGACCACCTCGATTTCGTCGCGCCGGGCGTTGATGTCCAGTCTGATGGTGTTGCCGGCTACGGCGACTACCCCTATGCCCAGCGCCAGGGCCGCGCCCTCTATGGCGCGGCGCAGCAGGTCAAGAATCGAGGCAAGTCTGCGCACCCAATCGGTGTCGACCTGCACGAGGTCCACCTGTTCAATTTCACGCAACTCGGCAGCCAGCGCCTCGGTCAGCTCCGGCGCATCGAGGCCATGGGTCGGGCGCAGCGTAATGGCCCACGGCAGGGGATTGTCCTCGAGGGCTGACAACGCCTCCGCAAAACCCTCCACCGACCGGAAGTCCTCGAGACCTTCCTCGGGGCTGACCAACTTCGCCTCCAGCACGTCGTTGCGGTCTTCCAGTCGTTGTTGCAGCGCCTTCGCCTGCGACGCTTCGGTGCCGGGTGCGAGAAACACCGAGAGCTGTACGCTGCGGCCGATGTTCTCGGTGACCTGTTCGGCATTGACGAGGACCAGGTGCAGGGCTCCGGGCAAGGCGAGGCCGAGGCCGATCACGATGATGGTAAGTGCCGAGCCCATGGGCTGACGCAGCAGCTTGCCGAGTGAAGACAGAAGCGCCTGGGCGTGCCATTCCACCCAGGTTTCCAGCCACTGGCCGAAGGTGCGGCGGGAGCCCCTGGAGCTGGCCTGGTCAGGACGCGCCATCGTCACTCCCATCGGCCATACGACCGCCCTCGATGTGGATCCGTCGGGTACCGAGGCGGTCAATGAGGTGAATGTCGTGGGTCGCCACCAGCACGGTCACCCCCACCTCGTTGAGGCGACGGAACAGCGACATCACTTCCATGGCCAGGTCCGGGTCGAGGTTGCCGGTGGGCTCGTCGGCAATCAGGACGGGCGGGCGGGCGATGATGGCGCGCGCGATGCCCACCCGCTGCTGCTCACCGGCCGACAGCTCCTGGGGGAATCCCTGCTCGCGCCCCAGCAGCCCGACCTGGTCGAGCGCCGCGCGAACCCGCTTGTCGAGGTCGCGTCGCGGGGTGCCGGAGATAGCCAGCGGCAGCGCAACGTTGTCGAACACGGGCCGATCCGACAACAGCTTGTGGTCCTGGAAGACCATGCCGACCTGGCGCCGAAAGGCGGGTACGCCCCGTCGCCTGACCGTGCTGACGTCGGTGCCGTTGACGACCACACGACCGCGAGAGGGACGCTCCAGCAGCGCCACCAGCTTGAGGATGGTGCTCTTGCCGGCACCGGAGTGGCCGGTCAGGAAGGACATCTCGCCGCGCGCGAGCTCGAAACTGACGTCTACCAGGGCCTCGCGGCCACCGGGGTAACGCTTGTGCACGGCATCGAACAGGATCATGCCGGTGGGCCCCTGCGGTGGCCGAGCAGGCCGTCGACGAAAGCTTCGGGGTCAAAAACGCCGAAATCCTCGGCTTGTTCCCCGATACCCACGTAGCGGATGGGAATGCCCAGACGTTTCGCGATGGCCACCACGATGCCACCCCTCGCCGTTCCATCCAGCTTGGTAAGCACCAGTCCGGTCACACCGACGGCGTCACGGAACTGCTCGGCCTGGCGCAAGGCGTTCTGGCCCTGGCTGGCGTCCAGCACCAGCAGGACTTCATGCGGGGCGGTAGCGTCCAGCTTGCGCATGACCCGCACCACCTTGCCCAGTTCGTCCATCAGGTGGGACTGGGTGTGCAGCCTGCCCGCCGTGTCGACCAGCAGCACGTCCATTGCCCGGGCCCGCGCTGATGCGAGCGCATCGTGGGCAACCGCAGCCGGATCGGCGCCGGTGCCTTGCGCGACCAGTGGCAGGTCCGAGCGCCCCGCCCAGGTCGCCAGCTGCTCCACGGCGGCGGCGCGAAAGGTGTCGCACGCGGCCAGCATGACCCGGTGTCCCTCCAGAGTCAGCCGCGCTGCCAGCTTGCCCACGGTGGTGGTCTTGCCCGAACCGTTGATGCCCACCACCATCACCACGAAGGGCCGATGCCCCGCGTCGAGTTGCAGCGGTGCGGCAACCGGCCGGATGATTTCGAGCAAGGCTGTACGCAGGGCGACCTCGAGAGCCGCAACGTCTGCTACTTCCTGGCGGTCGATGCGCTTCCTCAGCCCTGCGACCAGCTCAGCGGCCAGCTCCACCCCAAGATCGCCCTGGATCAGCCGCTCTTCCAGGGACTCCAGGAGCTCCCCATCGACCTTGCCGCCAGGCAGCCACTCGCCCAGCCAGTTGGCGCCGCGGCTGATGCTCTCGCGTAACCGCCCAAGGAAGCCCGATCGGCTCGCGGTGGTCGGTGCAGGGATGTTGGCGCGGGGAGGGAACATGGTTACTCTCAGACGACTGCCAATTGTAACGGAAAAGCAGCATGCCCCCGTCGCGGCGCAGGCCCAACGAGTTGCGCATCATCGGCGGCGAATGGCGAGGCCGCCGGCTCTCATTCCCCGCGTTGCCAGGACTGCGGCCCACGCCGGACCGGGTCCGCGAGACCCTGTTCAACTGGCTGTCCCCGGTGGTGCAGGGGGCTCGCTGCCTTGACCTTTTTGCTGGCAGCGGTGCGTTGGGACTGGAGGCACTGTCGAGGGGCGCTGCGGGCGTCACCTTCATTGACAACCAGCCCGAGGTGGTCCGGCAGTTGCGCGACAGCCTGCAGCTGTTGCAGGCGGCGGAGCGCGGGGAAGTCGTGCATGCCGAGGCCGCGCATTGGCTGGACTCAGCCAAGGGTCCATATCGGCTTGCCTTCCTCGATCCCCCTTTTGCGGCCGGCCTCGCTGCGGGCACGCTGGCAGCTCTGGCTGGGGCCGGTGTGCTGGAGCCTGACAGCTGGGTGTACGTGGAGCAGGCCGCAGGTCAGCCGGCACCCATCGCCCCCGAGGGGTGGTGGATTCATCGGCAGGGTCGAGCGGGCGCAGTCGGTTATTATCTGCTCCGGACAGGCGAGGCGCAGTAGGGGGCTGTCACGATGCGAGTCGATTCCAAGCGGCATGCGGTCTATCCCGGTACCTTCGATCCGATCACCAATGGTCACCATGACCTGGTGAGGCGGGCCGCTGGAATCTTTGACCGGGTGGTCATCGCCATCGCCGCCAACCCGAACAAGGCTCCGCTATTCTCGCTCGATCAGCGGGTGCAGCTGGCGAGTGAGGTGCTGGCCGATCTCCCGAACGTGGAGGTCTGCGGCTATTCCGGACTGACCGTCGAGTTTGCCCGCGAGCGTGGGTGCGGCGTGGTGGTCCGGGGATTGAGGGCGGTCTCGGATTTCGAGTTCGAGTTCCAGCTTGCCAACATGAGCCGCCATCTCGACCGGGAAGTGGACTACCTGTTCCTGACTCCGCAGGAGCAGTTCACCTTCATTTCATCAAGCCTGGTCAGGGAGATTGCGCTGCTGGGCGGCAGGGTTTCCGAATTCGTCCACCCGGTGGTCGAGGCTGCACTGCTTTCGCGCCGAAAGCAGCCTTCCTAGCGGGGCGTGCGCCGGGCCAGCAGGTAGAGGAAGGCTGGCACGCCCAGCAGGGCCGTCACCGCGCCGACCGGAAGTTGCCTGGGAGCGAACAGCGTACGGGCGAGCAGGTCGGCGAGCGTCAGCAAGGTACCTCCGGCCAGCAAAGAAGCCAGTACCAGACTGCGGTGGGCGTTGCCCACCCACTGGCGCATCAGGTGTGGCGTCACCAGCCCGATGAAGCCGATGGTGCCGGACTGTGTGACCGCCGCTGCGGTCAGCAATGAAGCCAGCAGGAAAGTCGAGTTGCGCGCCGCGCGCACACTGAGACCGAGTGCAGCCGCTTGCAAGGTCCCGCGAGCGAGAACGTCCAGGCCGCGACCAGCGGCGACCAGTACTGGCGCTACCACCAGCAGCAGGGCGCCCAGCAGCCAGGGCAGGGCGGGGTCTCCGACCTCGCCCATGAGCCAGAACAGCATCCCCCGCGCCGGTTGCGCATCGGCCACGGCCAGCATCATGCCGATGCCGGCTCCACATGCCGAGGCCACCACCACGCCGGTGAGCAGCAAGCGTTCACTGCTGGCCCGTGAGCCGGCGAGAACGAACACCAGCCAGGTGACCGCGATGGCCCCGCCGGCCGCCGCCAGGTGCAGCCAAAGTCCACTCACGCCGAGCAAGAGACCGCCCAGAGCCGCGACCGCCGCGCCTCCGGAGACGCCCAGCACGTAGGGATCGGCAAGCGGATTGCGCAGCAGTACCTGCATCAGCAGGCCGGCGAGGGCGAGTGCAGCCCCCGTGCAAAAGGCAGCGAGGGCCCGAGGCAGCCTCAATTCCATGATCAGCACCTGCGCCAGCGGGTCCTGCTCAACCAGCAGCCCGCGCCAGACCTCGAACGGACCCTCGGTCGCACTGCCGAGGGATACCGCCAGCAGCAGGGCGAGCAGCGAAGCGCAGCCAAGGGTGGTCCATGCGGTCCACGAAGCGACTCTGATCATAGTCGGCGAGGCTAGGCTCAAGCGGGCCGCCCGGCAAGGGCGGTCGGTGGCTGTGGAGCCCCTGCCTGTGGAACAATCGATCCACGGAGGCCCTAGACCTTGACCGACCAGGACTACATCGATGAGCAGGGCTATCGTGCCAATGTCGGCATCGTGCTGATTCACGAGGATGGCAAGGTGTTCCTTGGGGGCAGGGCCGGTGCGCGCGGTTGGCAGTTCCCGCAGGGGGGCATCCTGCACGGCGAGCGTCCCGAGACGGCCCTGTACCGAGAGTTGCACGAGGAAATCGGCTTGCGCGAGGAGGACGTGGAGTGCCTGGGGGCTACTCGAGGCTGGTTGCGCTATCGATTGCCGGCCCGGTTCCGGCGTCAGGGGTCCTTGCGCCCCTGCGTTGGCCAGAAGCAGAAATGGTTCCTGCTGCGCCTGCGGGGACCTGAGAGCAGCCTGCGCTTCGACGCCACCCAGCATCCTGCCGAGTTCGATCGCTGGCGCTGGGCGGACTACTGGGAACCGGTGCGCGAAGTGATTTACTTCAAGCGGCACGTTTACGCCAAGGCCCTGCAGGAGTTGGGTGGTTATGCCTTCCCGGGGGGTCTGCCCGATTTTCCGGAGTGGTGGCGGGCGACTGTCCCGCGCCGTCGGGGACGGGACTGAGCCATGCCGTGGCCTCCCTCGAGTAGCGACTGGCGCCGGGCGCTACAGCTGGTCACCCTCATGGCCGTCATCTACGCAGGGTATGAATTCGGCAGGGCTTCGGCGGGTTTCTCGATCACCGATTCCTTGCTGCAGCGTCAGCGCATGGCGGCGCGTATCGACGACCTTGCCGACGAGCTCGACCAGGTCCGTCGGCAGCTGGCCGCCAGCGAGGTCATCCACAAGGTCGACGCTCAGGCCCAGCGTGATGCCCAGGCGGCATTGGCCGAACTGCAGGCGGAGATCGCCCGTCAGCAGCAGGAACTGGATTTCTACCGGGAGTTGGTTGCCGACAAGTTCGGTTCGGACACCCTGCGGATCCAGGAACTCGAGGTGCGTCCGGTCAACGACCTGCGCCATACCCTCATCCTGACCCTGGTCCACGGCGGCGTCACCAATCGCTCCGTCACCGGCTGGCTCACGATCGCGTTGTCTGGGACCGAGGGAGGTCGGCCCCGCCGGTTCAAGCTCCAGGAACTATCCGCCGGAGGCGAGGAGCGGATCGATTTCGCGCTGCGCAATTTCACCACCCTGCAGGTGCCTATCGATCTTCCCGAGCGCTTTACGCCCGAGATGATCGAGGTCGATTTTCGCCTCATCGGCGGCAGCGGCGAGCCCCTGCGGCAGTCCTTTCCCTGGTCACGGGGGGCTAGCCCCGGCGCCTCCCGTGCTTTGACCAGCAGCGGACGCGGGGGCTAGACTGTGCCAATGGACACTTCGCAAATCGCCGATCCGGAATTGGTCTTCACCGACGCGGCCGCGCTGAAGGTGAGCGAACTGATCCGTGAGGAGGGCAATCCCAACCTCATGCTGCGGGTGTTCGTCTCGGGCGGCGGTTGCTCCGGTTTTCAATATGGCTTCACCTTCGATGAAAGCATCGAGGAAGGTGACTCCCGTTTTTCCAATCAGGGCGTGACCCTGCTGGTCGATCCCCTCAGTTTCCAGTACCTGACAGGCGCTGAAATCGATTATCGGGAGGACCTCGAGGGGGCGCAATTCGTCATCCGTAACCCGAACGCCAAGACCACCTGCGGTTGCGGCTCCTCGTTCTCCACCTGAAGGCGTGAGGGTTCACCCGGGCAGCTGACTGGCCGGCTCCAAACGCTCAGCTGCCGGCGGTGGCAACCAGCCTTTCGGCCGGCTGGTCCAGCCGGTCGAGTTCGGCAAGCAACGGAGCGCTGCTCGCCTCGAAATCCGCCCTCAGTTCCTCGGGTATGGATTTGGCCTTGGGGACGGGGACGGTCGCCGGGTTGCGGTGCACGCCGCCCACCCGGTATTCGTAGTGCAGGTGCGGGCCGGTAGCGAGGCCGGTCATGCCTACATAGCCGATGACCTCACCCTGCTTGACCTTGTCTCCCACCTTGAGGCCCTTGGCGAAACGCGACATATGTGCGTACAGGGTGGTGACGCTGCCGGGATGGGAGAGGATGACCGCCCGGCCGTAGCCGCCGTTGTTGCCGCGGAAGCTGACCCGACCGCTGCCGGCGGCCTTGATCGGCGTGCCTACCGGCGCTGCGAAGTCGATCCCCTTGTGGGCCCGGACACGGTTCAGCACCGGGTGCCGGCGGGCGAGATTGAACCCGGAGGACACCCGACCAAAAGCCACCGGGAAGCGCAGGAAGGCCTTGCGGACGCTGTCCCCTTCCGGGGTGAAGTATTCGACCGAGCCATCCGGCATGACGTAGCGCACGGCCCGGAAAACCTTGCCCTGGTTGACGAACTGCGCAGCCAGTATCTCGCCGTCACGGACGAATTCACCGTCCTGGAATTCCTGCTGCCACGTCACCACGAAGCGATCACCCCTCCGCACCTCGTTGACGAAGTCGATGTCGTACTTGAAGACGTCAGCGAGCGCGATGGCCAGGCCGTCCGTCCCCCCGGCCTCCGAAACCGACGAGAACAGCGAGCTTTCGATGCTGCCGTTCATGGACGCCGGCGACTGCTCCAGCGGGTTCTCGATGATGTCCGCGGAGAATCCTCCTGCCGCGCGCCGCACTGTCAGAGTGGCTGTGTCCGACAACCGGCGAGTCAGCGTCTTGAGCTCGCCGTCGAGGTGCGTGAGCAGGATGATGTCACCAGGGCGTAGCCGGTCGAGGCTGCGCCGCACGTCGGGCAGTGCACGCAGTTCTGCGAGGTCGGCGAGCGACAGTTCGAGCCGCCTGAACACGCCGTCGAGCGTGTCATTGGCCCGGATGACCACTTCCTCGAATTCGAAGGTTGCCAGGCCGCTCAAGGGCCCTGCCGGGTTGGCCTCAGGGGCAGTGGCGGATGCTTCCCCGCCTGGCTGGGCAGCGGACCGGCCGTACGCCATGGCCACGCAGGCGACTACGGCAGCAGCCAGCACGCCCAGCCGATATACCCGCGGACGGGATGACTCCGCTTCACCCAGATTCATTGAGGCTTGCTGCAGCACCGCGACCCCAGACCGATTCCACTGGCAGGAAACTACCCAACGGAACACGGATCGTCAAGGTATTCTGTCACTTAATTCAATGAGTTGTCTCTGTTTTCTCCAGTTCTTCCGGGCTTGTGGCTGACTCTGGCAGCGCGTATCTTCGCCCTCAGGCTGGTTGGGGAAGACGATGCTCACTGCTGCTGAACAGATGCCGGAGTTGCGCCGCGGGGTTCATGAGATCCTGGTCGAGGCCGAGTTCGAACGGAAGCTGGCGCGCGGCCGGCCCTTGAAAATCAAGGCTGGCTTCGATCCGACGGCGCCCGACCTGCACCTCGGCCACACGGTGCTGATCAACAAGATGCGGCAGTTCCAGGAGTTCGGTCATCAGGTGATCTTCCTGATCGGTGACTTCACCGGGATGATCGGTGACCCCACCGGCAAGAGCGCGACCCGGCCCAGGCTGACCCCGGCCGACGTCGAGGACAACGCCCGGACCTATCAGGAACAGATCTTCAAGATCCTGGATCCGGAGCGGACCTTGATCGACTTCAATTCGCGCTGGATGGGTGCGCTCGGCGCCGCTGGCATGATCGAACTGGCGGCGCGACACACGGTGGCGCGCATGCTGGAGCGGGACGATTTTTCCAAGCGGTATCGCTCCGGGCAGCCAATCGCCATTCACGAATTCCTGTACCCCCTGGTTCAGGGCTACGACTCCGTCGCCCTTGAGGCTGATGTGGAGCTGGGTGGCACGGACCAGACCTTCAACCTGCTGGTGGGCCGGCAACTGCAGGCCGACTATGGGCAGGAGTCGCAGGTGGTGCTGACCATGCCGTTGCTGGAGGGCCTGGACGGGGTCAACAAGATGTCCAAGTCGCTCGGCAACTACGTGGGCATTACCGAGGCGGCCGGCGAGATGTTCGGCAAGCTGATGTCCATTTCCGACACGCTGATGTGGCGCTACTTCGAGCTGCTGTCGTTCAGGCCTGCGACCGACATCTCGGCCTTGCGGGAGGCGGTGGGTGCCGGTCGCAATCCGCGCGACGTGAAGTTCGAGTTGGCGGCCGAGATCGTCGACCGCTTCCACGGACCGGGCAGCGGTGAGCGCCAGAAGGCCGAGTTTCTCGCTCGCTTCCGCGATGGGCAGGTTCCCGAGCAGATGCCCGAGATCACCCTGCCGGCTGCAGGCGGCGCGCTCAAGCTGGCCACGGCCCTGCGCGAGGCACAGGTAGCGTCGAGCGCTTCCGCTGCTTATCGGCTCATCGAGCAGGGTGCGGTTCGCATCGACGGGGAGCGGGTGGTGGACCGCGATGCAGCATTGCGCCCAGGCGGCAGTTACGTCCTGCAGGCCGGCAAGCGCGCATTCGTGCGCGTGACGGTGACTTCATGAGCGGACCAGGAGGCCCCAGAATGAGTAGTTGGCTCGACGCAATCGAGAGGGCAGGCAACCGCTTGCCGGATCCGGCCATGCTGTTCCTGACACTGCTGATGGTGGTGTTTCTGGTCAGTGGCCTGCTGGCCGATGTTTCCTTCGACCAGCTGGACCCGCGCAGCGGTGAGCCGCTGGCGGTCAAGAACCTGTTGGCGCCTGCCAATCTGCTCGAGTTTTTTGCCGGGCTGGTGCCCACTTTCGTGAATTTTCATCCGCTGGGCGTGGTGCTGGTTGCCATGCTGGGCATCGGGGTGGCAGACCATGCGGGGTTCATCAGCGGCAGCCTGCGCGCTTTGCTGGCTGTCACCGCCCGCGGACTGTTGACGCCGATGCTTATCACCGTGGCCATCGTCAGTCACACGGCCGCCGATGCCGGGTACGTGCTGGTCATCCCGCTCGGCGGCGTGATCTTTCTCGCAGCCGGTCGTCATCCGCTGGCCGGGATCGCCGCGGCCTTCGCCGGCGTGTCTGGCGGCTTCAGCGCGAATTTCGTGCCGTCGAGCCTTGACCCGCTGCTGGCCGGGCTGACCCAGTCGGCCGCGCAACTGGTCGATCCGGCTGCCGTGATCAATCCGTTGAACAACTGGTTTTTTACCGTTGCTTCGTCATTGCTGGTGATCCTGATCGGCTGGTACCTCACTGATCGGGTCGTCGAACCGCGCCTGACGGGCACCAGGCTGGATGGCGAGCTGGGCGAGGCGGGGGTCGACGGCGAGTTGCAGCCAGCGGAGCGCTGCGCGCTGCGCTGGTCGCTGGCGGCGCTGCTGGGGGGTGTGCTGCTGCTGGTCTTGACCGCCTGGCCGGCCGGCTCCGCCTGGCGGGCCGGCGATGGCGCGCTCACTTCCGCTGCCGCCCCCATGATGAAGGCCATCGTGCCGCTGATCTTCGCGTTGTTCCTCGTTCCCGGCGTGGTCTACGGCTATGTTTCCGGGCGCTTCAAGAGCCACCGTGACGTGGTGGAGGGCATGACCAAATCAATGAGCGGCATGGGTTACTACATGGTCATGGCTTTCTTTGCCGCTCAGTTCATCGCTGCCTTTGGTCAGTCCAATCTGGGAATCCTGCTCGCGCTCGAGGGCGCGGACTGGCTACGCGCCTCTGGATTACCGCTGGCCGCGACGCTGGTCGGGATCATCATGCTGACTGCGCTGATTAACCTGCTGGTGGGTTCGGCCTCGGCGAAATGGGCGCTGATTGCGCCGATTTTCGTGCCGATGCTGATGCAGATCGGCGTCTCGCCCGACCTTACGCAGGCCGCCTATCGGGTCGGCGATTCCAGCACCAACATCATTACTCCGCTGATGCCTTACTTCCCGCTGGTGGTGATGTTCTGTCGGCGTTACGTTACCGGCACCGGCATCGGCACGGTGGTCGCGCTGATGTTGCCCTACTCGCTGGCGCTGCTCGGTGGCTGGAGCCTGTTCCTGCTCGCCTACTGGGCGCTCGGCCTGCCCCTCGGTCTCGGTAATTGAGCGTTGACAGGGGCGCCGCCGCGGCTATACTGCGCGGCCCCCCCACCGAGCGACCCGGCAACGGGCCGCAGGGGGTGTTTTGCGCCTCGCGAGGTGTTGACAGCAACCCTCCTTGACGTAAAATGGTCGGTCTCCCCGCCGCTTGGACGTCGGGGCGCTCTTTAACAAGCAGCAGGTAATTTGTGTGGGGACTCGCGTCGGGCGTCATTGGCGCCATAACTGCGAGTAACCAAGTGTCCAGCAATGCCCGGAAACGGGCGAAGTCGGAAGCTTGGATCTCGTTTTCAGCTCAACACTTTGAACTGAAGAGTTTGATCCTGGCTCAGATTGAACGCTGGCGGCGTGCTTAACACATGCAAGTCGAGCGGCAGCGCGGGGGCAACCCTGGCGGCGAGCGGCGAACGG
>JAURLT010000097.1 GCA_030831085.1 Gammaproteobacteria bacterium | reverse complement strand
GAGGTGTTGGCCATGGCGGCGAGCAGCTCCGCATCGCCGTAGTCCAGCCGGGCATGCCTGAAAAATTCCTCGCGAGGTTCTGTCTCTGTGTAGTTTCCCAGCCCGGAGGTATGGTGGATCATTTGCCGCAGCGTGATGTCGCCGGCGCGGGGGAATAGCGGCAGGAAGCGGGACAGCGGGTCGTCCAGCGAGAGCCTGCCGTCCTCGGCGAGCAGGGCCAGCGATACGGCAATGAACTGCTTGCTGACCGAACCCACGCGAAAGACTGTCTCGGCGGTCACGGGGGTGCCAGTCTCGAGGTTGGCCGAGCCGAAGCCTTTTGCATGCAGCATTTCGCCACGACGCATCACCGCCAGCGAGAGTCCGGGCAATAGCCCTTCTTCAACCAGGGCGTTTGCGAGCGCATCCGCCCCGGCAAAGTCGGGCGTGGCGCTGGACATGGCGGCTGATGCCCATCGCGGCGTGGCGGACCCTGCGGCAAACCCAAGGACCAATTGAAGGGCAGTCCGCCGGCTCAGCAGCGGCTGCCAGCCAGCGTGACGGTGTGGCATTCCATTCATGAAAACAGTCCCTCAAGGTGTTCGACGATGGCGTCGGTCCCGTCGATCAGGGGATCAACACAGGGCAGTCCGGTTTGCTCCGCATGGTGTGCAAGCAACGCGGCGCGCTCATGGGCAGGAATCCTCGAAGTATTCAGCGCGACCCCCACGCATCGAATGCCGGGATTGGTAAGGCGACCCAGCTGCATTGTCCTTTCGACCAACTGCGGGATGGTGGGCAGCGGAAAAGTCGGCCAGCCGGCGACGTGCGTGCGCAGCGGATCGTGGCAGACGACGAAAGCATCGGGCTGTGAACCCACCAACAGGCCCACGGAAACCTGCAGATAGCCCGGATGGAACAGACCGCCCTGGCCTTCTATGACATCCCAATGTGAAGGATCGGCAGCCGGCGACAGCTGCTCGGCGGCCCCGGTCACGAAGTCGGCCACGACGGCATCAATGGGGATGCCCCGGCCGGCGATCATGATGCCGGTCTGTCCTGTGGCGCGGAAGGTTGCGGCATACCCACGCCTGCGCAGGTCTTCGGTCAACTGCAGTGCCGTATATTTCTTGCCGCAGGCACAGTCGGTACCCACCGTCAGGATGCGACGGCCGGGGCGCTTGATGCCTGTTCCCACCGGAATGCCGGCCGGGGGTACCCTGACGTCAATGAGCCGGGCTCCGCCCTGTTCTGCCGCTGCCGCCAAACCAGGCAACGACGCAAGCCGCACGTGGAGCCCCGCGACGATATCGAGACCCGCGCGCGCCGCATCACACAGGGCGGGAACCCATGCATCGGGCACCCCGCCGCCGACGGCGGCAGAGCCGACAATCAGCGAACGAGCTCCCTGGGACCGTGCATTGGCCGCGGTGAGGTCGGGAACCCCAGCGTCATAAGTGGCCGCAGACAGGCGAACCTGGCCCACGCATTCACCGGGGCGCCAGCGAATAAGACCCAGGCCAGTCTTGGCAAAGGTCTCCGAGGTGATGTCGCCTAGGAAGACGGCAAACGGGGTGGAAAACTCAATCACAACCGACGGCGGCGTCATGATGCGCGGTATTCTCAAATTGTTGTCGAGTTGCTTAAAAGCAGTATAGTTGCGTAAGCGGAACTGTCAAGCAAACGACCAGCGAGGCCATGTCATGAAATACCCATCAAGCTTAGGTATTGGCGCAGCCATGCTGATGTTGTCGATGCTTGCCCACGCAGAGCCCGACTACGACGTCGTCATCCGCAATGGCTTGATTCTCGACGGTACGGGCAACACTCCGTTTACCGGTGACGTGGGCATGAACGGCGACCGGATCACCTACGTCGGTCCCGGCGCACCGGGTCGAGGCCGGGAGGAGTTCGACGCTGCCGGGCGCGCCGTCGCGCCGGGTTTCATAAACATGCTGGCCCACCCGGAGGAATCACTGCTGGTGGACGGGCGTGCACTCTCGGACCTTCGCCAGGGCGTCACGCTGGAAGTCATGGGTGAACTGTCCATGGGACCGCTCAACGAGCGGATGAAGAAAGAGATCCGCAACTGGCAGGTCGACTACAGCTACGAGGTCGACTGGACGACCCTGGGAGAGTACCTGGCCAAGCTGGAAAAGAAAGGTATCGCACCCAACGTCGCTTCCTTCGTGGGCGCCGGAACCGTACGCCAGTACGTGCTGGGCAACGACAATGTGGCGCCCGACGCTGGACAGCTTGAGGTCATGAAGTCCCTCGTCAGGCAGGCCATGGAAGAGGGTGCGATGGGGGTCACCACTGCGCTGATCTATGCGCCGCTGACCTTTGCAGGCACCGATGAACTGGCCAGCCTGGCCGGCGAGTCGGCACGCTGCGGCGGCATCTATACGGCCCACATGCGCAGCGAAGCGGATAGGCTGCTGGAGGCCATCGACGAAACCGTCGAGATCGCACGGCGCTCCGGGGCTCCGGCACAGATCTATCACCTGAAGGTCGGCGGCCGGGACAACTGGGGCAAGCTGGATGCCGCCGTCGACCGGATCGAGGTCGCTCGCAAGGCCGGCATCCGCATCACCGCCGACATGTATCTCTATTCTGCCGGCGCCACGGGGCTTGATGCCGCCATGCCACCCTGGGTGCAGGAGGGCGGCCTCGAAAAATGGATCGAACGGCTGAAGGACCCCGCCATCCGTGAAAAGGTGGCGGCAGAAATGCGCCAACCCGCCTCGACCTGGGAGAACCTCGGGCTGCATGCAGGCCCCGAAGGCATGCAATTCCTGGCCTTTCGCAACCCGGACCTCAAGCCCTACACCGGCATGACCCTCGCCGAAGTCGCCAGGCTACGTAACCAGACGCCGGAAGAGACCATGATGTCGCTGGTGGTGGAGGACGGCACCCGGGTCGGGGTGGCCTATTTCCTGATGTCCGAGGAAAACATCCGCAAGCAGGTGGCATTACCCTGGGTGAGCTTCGGCTCCGACGCGGAGGCCGCGGCGCCAGAGGGCGACTTCCTCAAGTCCTCGACCCACCCGCGAGCTTACGGCAACTTTGCCCGGTTGCTGGCGAAATACGTGCGGGAGGAGAAGGTGATCACGGTCCAGGAAGCCGTGCGCCGGTTGACCGGGCTGCCTGCCTCAGTGCTCTCCCTGACCGACCGGGGCCTGCTGAAACCTGGCTACCACGCCGACGTCGTGGTGTTCGATCCTGAGACGATCCAGGATCACTCCACTTTTGCCGAACCTCACCAGCTGGCTACCGGCGTGGACGACGTCTGGGTCAACGGTGTTCGCGCCCTGCAAGAGGGCGAAGCCACCCGGCAGTGGAGCGGCCGGGTGGTGCGCGGACGTTCCTGGACCGGGCATCCTGACGGGGGTTGCCGCGAGGCCAGCGGCGACTGGACCTGGAACCCGTGAACACACCGACCCGGTTCCAGCGCTGGCTGCTGCCGGGTTTTGCCTTCAAGGCAGTCGTGATCGGTGGTGGCTACGCCACCGGCCGGGAACTGGTCGAGTTCTTCATGCCGAGTGGGCCACTGGGTGGGCTGCTCGGGATGTTGCTGGCGATGGGGCTCTGGAGCGGCATTGCAGCGCTCACCTTCCTGTTCGCGCGGGCTGTTTCTGCCTACGACTACGGCGCCTTTTTTTCTGCGCTCCTGGGCCCTGCCGCTTTCTTATTCGACTTGGCCTTCATGGCCCTGCTGATCATCGTGATGTCGGTGTTCGGCGCCGCGGCGGGCGAGATCGGCCAGGCCACCTTTGGCTGGCCACCCCTGGTGGGGACCCTTGGGTTGATCCTGGGCATTGCGCTGTTTACGACTTTCGGCAACCGCTCAGTCGAGGGCCTGTTCAAGTGGGCCACCTACTTCCTGTATCTCGTCTACCTGGTGTTTTTCCTGCTGGTGTTTTCCAAGGTAGGCCCGCGAATCGCCGAGATCTTCTCGGCGGCATCCATCCCGTCGGGCTGGGCACCAGGCGGGTTCACCTACGCCGCCTACAACGTGTTCAGTGCGGTGGCCATCTTGCCGGTTCTGCGGCACCTGACCAGCCAACGTGACGCGATCGTTGCCGGCTTGCTGTGCGGCCCGCTGGGCATGCTGCCTGCCCTGCTGTTTTTTATTTGCATGGTGGCCTGGTATCCGGATATCACCGACGCAACCTTGCCCTCCAGTTATGTGCTGACCAGCATCGGAGCACCGGTTTTTCACGTGGCCTTCCAGGTCATGATCTTCGTGGCCATGCTGGAAACCGGCACGGGGTGCATCCACAGCCTGAACCAGCGCATGGCCGGCGTACTGGCCCGACACGGCCGTGAACTGGGCCGCCTGTCCCGCGCCACCGTGGCGACGCTGGCGCTGGTGCTCTCCGTATTCGTCGCCAGCAAACTCGGCCTGGTCGCCCTGATCGCCAGTGGCTACCGCTTCCTCGCCTGGCTGATCTTTATTGTCTTCGTGGCACCGTTGCTGACCCTGGGTGTCTGGCGGCTCCTGCGCCCATCCGCCCCACAAATGAAAACCGGAGAAACGCAGTCATGAACAAGGCAACACTCAGCTTGACGGCTGCACTCGTGTTCGCAACCGCGGCATTGGCTGGTCCTGCCGACTCCGGCTTGCAGGACTATGACCTGGTGCTCGCTGGCGGCCGCGTCATCGACCCTGAAACGGGTCTGGATGCCGTCAGGAACGTCGCGATCCGCGAGGGGCGAATTGCGCGGGTGACCACCGACGAACTCGCGGGGAAAAGGGTCATCGATGCCAGCGGACTGGTGGTCGCGCCGGGTTTCATCGACCTTCACCAGCACGGACAGGCACTGGAAGACGGCGCCCTGAAGGCCCTGGACGGCGTGACTACTGCGCTCGAGATGGAGATCGGGCAACCGAATGTCGCTGCCTTCCTCGAGAGCAAGCACGGTCGCTCTCTCATTCATTACGGGACCACGGCCAGTCATGCCGCGGCCCGCGCAGCCGCCTTCGATACCCCACTGAACGAAGACGAGCTAATCGCTCCCACCGGTCCCTCGACCAACGAGCCGGCCACTGATGAGCAGCTTCTCCGGATCGAGGCAACCCTGCGCAGCGAGCTCGCGGCCGGCGCCCTGGGCATCGGCATGGGCATCCAGTACACACCTGGCGCCTTGCGAAGCGAGGTCATCAAGACTTTTCGGCTGGCCGCCGAGACCGGTGTTCCGGTGTTCACCCACGTTCGCAGCTTTGGCAGGCTGGAACCCGGCTCAAGCATCGAATCAGTCGGGGAGGTGATTGCCGCCGCGGCGGTGACCGGGGCCTCGCTGCAGATCGTACATATCAACTCCAGCTGTGTCGCCGATGCGCTGGAGTGCCTGGACATGGTGGCGGGCGCGAGGGCGCGCGGCCTCGACGTGACGACCGAAGCCTATCCGTACGTCGCCGGGATGACCGACTTACGTTCCGCATTGTTCAATCCTGGCTGGCGCGAAAAACTCGGGGTGGATTACGACGCCATTCGCCTGCCAGGCACGGGCGAGCGACTGACCCGGCAGCGCTTCGAGGCACTGCGGGCGTCGACCGAGCCGGTCGGGGTCCTGGTCTTCATGAACCGGCAAGAAACGGTGGATGCCGTCATCAGGCATCCGCTGGTGATGATCGCCAGCGATGGCGAGGACGGTCATCCCCGTAACGCGGGCAGCTTCGCCAGGATCCTGGCGCACTACGTCCGGGATACCGGCCAGCTCACGCTGATGGATGCGATGACCAAGATGACCCTGATGCCCGCCCAGCGACTGGAGCCGGCCGTGCCGTCGGCGCGATTGAAGGGCCGCGTGCAGGAGGGTGCGGACGCCGACCTTGCGGTTTTTGACCTGGCGACCGTCAGCGACCGGGCCAGCTTCTCGGAACCCGCCCTGCCGAGCGTCGGGATGCGCTACGTGCTCGTTGGAGGCACGGTAGTGGTGGATGAGGGCCGGGTGATGCCAGAAAGGTTTCCGGGGCAGGCCGTACGCCGCTAGATATCGACGGACTGGTTCCAGCCCAGGGCCTGCGGCAAAATAATCGGCAAGTTTTTTTCACAGGGGTGGCCATGAACAAGCGTCTTGCCTTTTTCTCGGCGGTGTCCTGCGTGTTGCTGGCTGTCAATTCGTCGGCTCACGCCGAGGGTATGAAGCCCGGCCTTTGGGAGTACAAGGGCAAGGTATCCAGCGCCAGCGGCGAGATGGAAGCCGCGATGGCCGAGGCTCGAGAGGCCATGGCCTCGCTGCCGCCGGAACAGCGGCGGATGATGGAGCAGATGATGGCCGCCCGGGGCATGGAGATGTCCATGGGCGCGGACAACACCCAGGTCATGCGCATGTGCGTCTCGGCCAAGGAAGCCGCAAACTTCGACATCCAGTCCGATCCAGATTGCCGGCAACAGACCGTGGATCGCAGCGGTAACCGTATCAAGATCCGCTTTTCCTGCGGAGGCGAATCCAGGAGCCGAGGTGAAGCGGACATCACCTTCAGTGACGGCTCGTCGTTTTCCGGCACGGTCACGCTGCATACCGAGGACGACGGCGAGCAGGAGACGATGACCATCCAGCAGGAAGGTCGCTGGCTGGGGGCGGACTGCGGCAAGCTGAAGCCACGCAGCTAATCGGCTTGACGGACAGCACCGTCGACCCGGCCACGATCGAGGCCTATCGGGAGACCGAATACCGGGTCAGCGGCGAAGACGGCTTTGTCCTGCGGGTCGGCGAGAGATCCTCGCCGCTGATGGATGTGTACCAGCGTTGCGGAGCGCACTGCGGTGCCTATCTCACTGCCTGCAATCCCGGCAGCGTCATGCTGGCGCCCAAGGTAAACCGGCAGCGTCAGGCGGCGCTGATGAAAGACCTCCAGCAACTCGGCTACCCCGTCATGCCCGGTATCGGCCTACACCCAAGCAACGGCTGGCCGGCTGAGCCGAGCGCCCTGGTGCTCGGCATTCCGCTGGAAGACGCTCGAGCGCTGGGCGCCTGCCATGGCCAGAACGCCATCCTCTGGATGGGCGCTGATGCAGTGCCGGAGTTGGTGATGCTGCGCTAGAAATCCAGCGACATGCCGACGGCGCGCTTGGGCTTCTCGCCCTTGACCTGGTACATGGCGAGGTCGGCCTGGTGCAGGACGTCCTCGGCCTTGCTGGCCGTGCGCAGGTCCGGGAGGATACCGCCCACGCTGACACTCATCCGGACGTCACCGCTGCGGGTGCGGATGGTCAGTGAACGCACGCGCTGACGTACCCGTTCCATCGCGCTCTCGAACTGCTCCGTGGTGATATCGGACATCAGCAGCATGAATTCATCGCCGCCAAGGCGGCAGGCAAAGTCGTCGGGGCGAATGCTGTCGACCAGTGCCGCGGCGAGCTTGCGCAGCACCACGTCGCCCATCTTGTGCCCGTAGCGATCGTTGACCAGCTTGAAGTCGTCCACGTCGATGATGCACACGCCAACCGACTGGTTGTAGCGACGGGCGGATTCGAGCGCCTGCTCCAGCAGCAGCAGGCCACCACGTCGGTTCCAGAGCCGGGTCAGCTCGTCGAGCAGCGCCTGGCGGCGGCTGGCGTCCAGCTTGGCCAGCAGTTTCTGCTGCAGGCCGCCCACGTCCGACAGCAGCAGCTCGCGCTGGGCCAGCTCGCCGGCATCGGTCATGGCCTCGGCGAGGTCCACAGTCACTTCGTGGGGTTCGGTGTCGTAGACGGCGATCGCCCCGATCATGTGACCGAAGCGGTCGTTGATGGGGCTGACCGCGGCGAAACGGAACTTGGGACTCGCCTGCACCAGCGGATGATTGCGGGTGCGCTCGTCACGGGTGAGGTCGGGGATGGCCACCGCCCGCCGATCGGCCAGCAGCGTCGAGGCCAGGCTGCGCGCGGCCGGGAGTTCTGCCACATTCCAGCCGGTGACGGCCTTGAACCACTCACCCTCCTTGTTCAGGAAGCTGATCGCCGCAACGCGGGTGCCGAGGGCACGCTGGGTCATGCGAGCCAGCCGATTGAAGCGGGACTCCAGTGGGGTCTGGATGAGGTCCCGCACCTGCATCTCGGCGATCTGCAGGGTTTCGGTATGGATGAGGTCATGCGTACCCATGGCGGCGATGTTATGGAAAACTGGTCGCCGGGACGGGAACCACGTCACATTAGGCGTAGTCGGACCCGAAAGCGGGGAAAAACCATGCTGAGTTTCACGATCATCGTCGCACTGCTGGGGGTACTGGGCTGGATCGTCGCCCGCCAGGCCGGTCTTGGGCCGGCCACGCTGGCGGTTGCGGTGGCACTGGTGGCCTGGATCCTGCTGGTGCCGGAGGCCGTCTGGGGCCAGGGGCTGCTGTGGATCGCACTGCTGTCGATGGCCCTGGTCGGTACCGACCCGATCCGCCTGCGGCTGCTCACGCGGCCGTTCTTCCGCCTGTACAAGCGCATGCTGCCACGGATGTCCGACACCGAGCGGGAGGCGCTGGAGGCCGGCACCGTCTGGTGGGACGGCGAGCTGTTCACGGGCCGGCCCAACTGGAAAAAACTGCTGGACAGCGCTGCGCCCCGGCTGTCGACGGAAGAACGGGCCTTCCTCGACGGGCCCTGCGAAGAGCTCTGCCGGATGCTGGACGAGTGGGACATCACCCATCGCCGCGCGGACCTGCCACCGGCAGTGTGGGAGTTCATGAAAACGCAGGGCTTCTTCGCCATGATCATTCCCAGGCGCTACGGCGGCAGGGAATTTTCCGCCTACGCGCACTCCTGCGTGCTCGCGAAACTTGCCAGCCGCTCCAGCGTGGCCTGTTCCACCGTGGCCGTGCCGAACTCGCTGGGCCCGGCCGAGCTGCTGCTGCATTACGGCACCGAGCAGCAGCGCAAGCACTACTTGCCCAGGCTGGCCTCGGGTCAGGACATTCCCTGCTTTGGACTCACCGCACCGCGGGCGGGCTCAGACGCCGCCTCCATTCCCGACACGGGCGTGGTCTGCCGGGGTAACTGGCAGGGCAAACAGGTGCTGGGCATCCGCCTGAATTTTGCCAAGCGCTACATCACCCTGGCGCCTGTAGCGACGGTGATCGGCCTGGCCTTCCGGCTGTTCGATCCGGACCGCCTGCTGGGAGACGAGCGGACCGACCGCGGGATCACCGTGGCCCTGGTGCCCCGCGACACGCCGGGGCTCAGGATCGGGCGCCGCCACTTCCCGCTGAACATCCCGTTCCAGAATGGTCCCATCGAGGGCAAGGACGTGTTCATCCCGATTGATTCGATCATCGGCGGTCCGTCCATGGCCGGCCAGGGCTGGCGCATGCTGGTCGAGCAGCTTTCGGTGGGCCGCTGCATCTCGCTGCCCTCGAACTCGGTGGGCGGCGCCAAGGGCGCGCTGTACTCCACCGCTGGCTACGCGCGGATCCGCCGGCAGTTCAACCTGCCGATCGGCGAGTTCGAGGGCATTTCCTCGGTGCTGGCCCGCATGACCGCCACCACTTACGTGATGGATGCGGCGCGCTCGGTGACGGCCGCGGCCATCGACGGCGGCGAGAAGCCGGCCGTACCGTCTGGCATCCTCAAGTATCACTGCACCGAACTCGGCCGTCAGCTGGTGAACGATGCCATGGACGTGCAGGGCGGCAAGGGCATCTGCCTCGGTCCACGCAACTATCTCGGCCGCGGCTACCAGCTGACGCCGGTGGGCATCACGGTGGAGGGCGCCAATATCCTCACCCGCAACCTGATCATCTTCGGGCAGGGTGCCGTGCGCTGCCATCCCTGGGTGCTGAAGGAAATGCAGGCCGCTCAGGATGCCGACCGCCGACGCGGGCTGCGGGCCTTCGACGAGGCCCTGATGGGCCACGTGGGGTACACGCTGAGCAATGCCGTGCGCTCGCTGCTCGGCGCGCTCACCCTGTCACGCAGCGCCTCGGCGCCGGTGTCGGGGCCGACCGCACGCTTTTACGAGCACATCGAGCGCTTCAGTGCCTCCTTCGCCTTCGCCACCGACATCGCCATGCTCTCGCTCGGCGGATACCTCAAGAAGAAGGAAAGCCTGTCGGCGCGGCTGGGCGACGTGCTGTCGGCCATGTACCTCGCCTCCATGGTGCTCAAGCATTACGAGGACCAGGGGCGGCAGGAAGAGGACCTGCCCATTGTCGAGTACGCCTGTCGTACGCTGCTCTATCGCGCCCAGGAACAACTACACAGCTTCCTGCGCAACTTCCCGGTGCGCTGGCTGGCAGGCTTGATGCGCCTGGTGATCTTCCCGCGCGGCCTCACCTACTCGGCACCGGACGATCGCCTCGGACGGCAACTGGCCCGCCTCCTGACCGCGCCGACCCCCGTACGCGAGCGGCTCTGCGCGGGTGCTTACCTGACCCGCGATCCCGGTAACCATCTCGGCCTGGTGCAGGAGGCCCTGGAACTGACCGTGGAAGTGGAGCCGCTGCTGAAAAAGCTGCGGGTGGAGGGCGAGAAGACCGGCAAGGT
>JAURLT010000096.1 GCA_030831085.1 Gammaproteobacteria bacterium | reverse complement strand
TCATGCGCTCGCGGCCTTGGGCAGCTTGCCCGCCGCGTGCTGGCGAGCGGCGGCCACGAAACTGGCGAACAGTGGGTGGCCGTCGCGGGGATTGGAGGTGAACTCCGGGTGGAACTGCACGGCGACGAACCAGGGATGCGAGGGCAACTCGATGGCCTCCACCAGTTCGTCCGGGGACATTCCCGAGAACACCAGCCCGGCGGCCTCCATGCGCTGCATGTACTGATTGTTGAATTCGTAGCGATGACGATGGCGCTCGGAGACCTGCCCTGCGCCGTAGATGGAGGCGAGCTTCGACCCGTCCTTCAGGCGGGCTTCCTGGGCGCCCAGGCGCATGCTGCCACCCAGGTCCGAGCCTTCGCTGCGGAGTTCATGTTGCCCAGAACGGTCCTGCCACTCGGTGATCAGGGCGATGACCGGGTCCGGAGTCTTGGGGCTGAACTCGGTGGAGTGGGCGCCCTCGAGGCCCATGACGTCGCGGGCAAACTCGATGACGGCCACCTGCATGCCCAGGCAGATACCCAGGTACGGGATACCCCGCTCGCGTGCATAGCGGACCGCCTTGACCTTGCCCTCGATGCCGCGCTCGCCGAATCCACCGGGCACCAGGATGGCGTCCATCTGGGCCAGGCAGCCGGTGCCGGTTTTCTCAATGTCGGCCGATTCGATGTGGTGGATGCGCACCCGGGTATGGGTCTTGAGGCCGGCATGCTGCAGCGCCTCGTTGAGCGAAATGTAGGAATCGCGGATCTGCACGTACTTGCCGACCATGGCGATGTCCACCGTGCCCTCGTAGGCGTGGCGGGCATCGACCACCTGCTGCCACTCCGAGAGGTCGGCGGGCTTCGCCTCGATGCGCAGGCGGTCGCAGATGATGTCGTCCAGGCCCTCGGCGTGCAGCAGCAGGGGGATGCGGTAGATGTCGTCGGCGTCCACCGCGGAAATCACCGCCCGCTCCTCCACGTTGGTAAAGAGGGCAATCTTGCGGCGCTGCTCGTCCGGCAGCGGATCCTTGCTGCGGCACAGCAGCACGTCCGGCTGGATACCAATGCCCCGCAACTCCTTGACCGAGTGCTGGGTGGGCTTGGTCTTGATCTCGCCGGAGCCGCCGACCACCGGCACCAGGGTCAGGTGCAGATAAGCGCAGTGGCTACGGCCCAGTTCCACTCCCATCTGGCGGATGGCCTCCAGGAAGGGCAGCGACTCAATGTCGCCGACGGTACCGCCAATCTCCACCATGCAGACGTCGGCGTCCCCCGCACCCAGCTTGATGGAGCGGCGGATCTCGTCGGTAATGTGGGGAATGACCTGCACGGTGGCGCCCAGGTAATCGCCCCGCCGCTCCTTGGCGATGACCCGCTCATAGATACGGCCCGTGGTGTAGTTGCTGTGCCGGCCGGTGGTGGTGCGGATGAAGCGCTCGTAGTGCCCAAGGTCCAGGTCAGTCTCGGTGCCATCCGCCGTGACGAACACCTCCCCGTGCTGGAAGGGGCTCATGGTGCCGGGATCGACGTTGATGTAGGGGTCCAGCTTGACCATGGAGACCTTGAGTCCCCTCGCCTCGAGGATGGCCCCCAGGGAGGCCGCAGCAATGCCCTTGCCCAGCGAGGACACCACGCCACCGGTCACGAACACGAAACGAGTCATTGGCCGATCCCCTGGGCTCGGAAACCCGGAATTGTAGGGGATGCGGGCGGTGGCAGCCAGAGTGGGGGCACCCCGCCGGGTCGGTCAGCAGCTGGAAACCTCGGTTCGGGTCACTCGGGTGCCGCCGGTCGGGCCGACCGCAATCACCCTTTGCTGCCTCTCCAACGGATCGTACCTGCAGACCGTAAAACTTACGGTCGTGGCATCCATCCCGCTCGGGTAAAAGGTCAGAATCCGCAACCCTCCCGAGGTCTTGATGCGGTAACCCGACTCGACTGCGGGTCGGGAAAGCAGAAGATTATTTTCTGCATCCAGAACGACCCAGCCAGTGGAGAATCCACCCCAGGTGGGCGAGCAGGTCGCGCCATCGTCAGAGGCACACAGGCGGGCCACGCGATTACGTTTGATGGCCTCACTCCGCGCGAGCTGCACTGATGCCACCAGCTCGTTCGAAAGCTCGGTGAGGGTGGCGCTCACGCGGATAGAGTTAAAGGACGGCACCGCGATGAGCAGCAACATGGCGACGATCGCCAGGGCAATCATCGCTTCCAACAGCGTAAAGCCCCGGACTGGGCGCCTGATCATCGCTGGATGTACCAATATCTTCGGCCTTTGGGCTGTGCAGGAAAAGCACCCTCGCCCGGCAGCGCGGCTTCCAGGGCCGAGCGAGCGCTGGCGCCGATCACGAACGGATAGACCTCACCGTCGATCTCAACAAGGCCTGCCACCGGGGACGGAGGTAACCCACCGCCCTCAATCTCGACGGAACGGTTATTGTTCTCACCGACGCCCTCGCCGGTCCGATAGTTCAACTGGTATGCACGGGCAATACCGAGATTAGGCGTGCAGGTATCGCGCTGACTTTCCGGGGTGTGGGTGCTGAAGATAACCGTTCCGAACACAGTGATCGCCGAGGTCACCGTCTGCTCGGTATTCCTCAACTCCAGCGCCCATCCACCGTACTCAACCCCGGTCAGGGCATCCACCGACGGTGCAGCTGCCGTGTCGTTCATCCCCACCAGCGCCAGGGCATCCATGCACATATAGTCGCCGAAGCACTCGAAATCCACGTCCATCCGGTTGAGCCAGGTCTGGCTGGTAGGTATGTCCCTGATGGAGAAGAAATAATTCTGGACGGCGGTCGCGTAGGGGTATTTGGCGCTCGGAAGCGGCTTTTCACGGTCCCCCGACCCCAGCAGCAAGGTGAATTCCTGGCTGTTGTTGGTATTGCGGATGACATCGGGTGCATAGAAGAACTTGCGGTTACAGCCCCCCGTGGTAGTGCACCCCAATCGCGCGATCCGCGTAGATACCCAGTTTCCGGGCAAACTGGTGTCGATGGCAGCACCAGCCGGGGCGGACAGGCGATAGACGTTGCCACCCAAATCCGAAACATAAATGTACTCCAGGTAACCATTGGCGTCCGGCACTACGATGGGGTCAGACACCACAGAGCGCTCGGTGGGAAACCACGCGAGAAGCTCACCGGTAACGGCGTTCAGCACGTAGATGTTGTTGCCACGGAAGTTCGCGCCGCCAGCACCGCATGCCGTGGCTGCCGTGTCTTCATCCTCGCAGGTGTCATACCCGCCACCGAAAACGACCAGCGGGATGTCACCAGCGCTTCGCCGCAACAGTGCCGGCTGCGGAGCCGACCAGCTTTGCCCCATTTCATTTGCAAGATCCGGGCCCGAACCTGAGTAATTGTCCTCGCAGGTTACCGTCTCACCCGCCAAACCAGCGTCATTGCAGCCGAATCGCCACGCAAGCGTCGGGGTGGTGCCTGCGGCAATCCCCGACACATCGAACCCGTAGACCATGCGCCCACCACGCCGCATGGTGGCGTAGATGTAGGCCTCAAAGCCCGCATCTCCCGGTTGACCCTGCACCCAGGTCGTGACCGGCCCATCAAAGCCATAGGGCTTGGCTTCGCAGAGTGTGGTTCCCTCTGAATTGCTGCACGGATCAAAGTCCTTGAAGTCCACCAACACGTCATTGTCGCGCAGCCGCTTGATTTCCGGATAAAACTCCGGCGGCAGGAAGGCCCAGATTTCTTCACCAGGCTCCGCTCCGCCCACGGTCACCCCGTCTGGCCGGTTGCCGTTGATCGCCCGCAAAGTGCCGTCGTTGGCGCCGTAGAAAATCACGATCTCAGGTTCAGTGTCAGAGGGCGACTGGTAGTTGAGCGCCTTGGGCCGTGAATGCACCACGTCACCATGGGAAGAGGGCCTCATGCTTCCAGCAGGGATCGTGCCCACATCCACGGCGTTGTTCATGCCGCGGGCCCAGTCAATCAACTCCTGTCTCTCGGTCGTATCGGCAGCGCCGAGTCGAGCTGTCGAAATAAACCCATTTGCTTCGTTGAAAACCTGCATGCTCGAACAATTATCGTTCCCACATGTCCACAGGTTTCGATCCGTCACGGCAAAGGTGCGCAACTTGTAACCGGCCCCACCCTTCTCGACAATCTGCCCGTCAGGTGTATCCCAGGCAGCGGACACACCGGTCCGCAAACAGTTCTCGTAGGCCTCGCTGTCCGGCCAGTAGGGCTGAGGGTTTTCGTCGAGTCCGGGCGTCCAGAAACTGCGCGCGCAAGCATTCAGGAAGCCGGTGCTGCTGTCGGCCAGCGCTTGCCCGCTATCCGCATCCTCCAGCCGGAGGTTGTTTTGCCCGTCGAACCCCAGCTTGTACTGCTTCAGGTTGCCCATCCAACGGGGGCGTGCGCCTCCGTCCGGCCGGAACATGCCGATATATACCTGGTTAAGGTAGGTATCCTGAGTGTTGACGCTGATCGGTAGACTGACCGAGGCAAACACGCTATTGGTTGCGAGGATCAGGCTGAACACTTCGGTCAGTGAACCGAGCAGCTCATTGAAGTTGTTGGTCTCGTAATATTTGCCCTTGCCGCTGGTGGCCATGCTGGACATCAACGCCGGATACTTGGGCACGCAACGGTCCGGCTGGATCAGCCCGATCGTGTAGGTCCGGACATTGAGTTCCTGCTCCAGAAACCGAGCCCATTCGTCGGCATAGAGTTCATTGTTGGTGTTGTGAGAATTACTTTCCAGCGTAAAGGTTTGGGGAACAAGGCGGCTTTCTGGGATGTCATCACTACACGTAGTCGACACATTACCGCTTAGGTTTTTCAACCGAATCCTTTGGGTTCTCACCGGTGCGGAGTTACCTGAAGCATTGACCGAGTAAAGCCGATACTCGTACCACTGGTACGCAGGAGCCGGGTTTTTGCCACTGGACAGGATCTGAGGGGGCGTATCCTGGCAATCCGTTCGATCAGGCAGGATCCGGAAAGACTGCGTGGGACCGCTGGTGTTTCCAGTCGACGAAGATGCTTTCTGCCGCTCCAAAAGCCATTCCGTCTCGCCAATGACATTACTCCAGAAAAGCCTTGCGGTCTCCTCACCATTTGCATAGGTCGCCCAGAAAATGCTGGGCGCAGGCGGCGGATTTCCGGTTTGCTGCCCTCCAGAATTACCAAGACAGGACGTCTGTATAGCACCCGTGATCCGTGGGCGCTCATCCTTGGGGTTAGTCCGCATTGCTGCCGACACCGCATTATTGGAGCCACCGTCTTCACTGTTGAGCGAGTCGCCGGCATAGCCTGGCGGGTCATTGGGATTGCCGTTCGTATCCCATGCATTACCCACGTAGATCACGTAGGCATTGCCCTGGCACTCACCCTCGGCAACGTTGTACAACGCGCTGTCATCGTAGACTGCGCCAGAGAGACCGGTCCGGCTCCCATTCAGGTAGGCCCATGCCTCCTGCATGACAGAACCGACCGCCGCATCGGCAGCCTTGACGTTATTGCCGGTGTTGCCACTGGTCCGCCAACTCGCAATCCAGTTGAGCAGCCATTGCTTGGTACTGGCGCCAGCGCCGTCATCGTCGGTCACCAGCGTCATGGGAAAGACGACGCAGCCACCGACAAAGGTACTGGAGCCACCGCCCGTGCTCCTGCGCGGGCAATCCCCATAGATGGGATTTCCGCTGGCGTCCGCGCCCACCCACTGCTGGAGCCCGTTGGACGCGAACATCATGATGCCGAGACGGATGCGATCGTTGGGGAGCGCATCAATGACGGTCGACAAGGCGCACTGCTGGATGCCCGCCACGGTGCCAGTGATCAGGCTGCCCGCCACTGCAAACTCCGCAGGACAGTCCACAGACGAGGAACTGAAATTCGCGGCGTTATCCATGACCAACAGGATATCGGTAATGCCCAGGCTATCCGGGTTGACGCCCTGAAAGAGGTCAATGTCCTCCGCCAGTGAGGGCTGCGCCAGCGCCAAGCTCGAGGCCAAAATAAAAATCCGGTACAACTTGCTCATGTTCACCTCGGGGAGCGCACTCTGTGGGTCACGGGCTATCGGGACAGGCGACCTTGCGCCGGGAATCACTCATCAACACACGTACACCTGAACGAACCTCAACGTTCGCTCCGGTCGCCGAATCAGTGGCCACCGCGTCAATGTCGTAGGTGACCTGCCAGGTTGGCGTCTGGGACAGCCTCTTGGGCAGCGTAACGCTGCTGGGCGGTGCAAAGTCAGACTTCACGGCCCTGAGGCACTCGGTGGTGACCGCTACATCGATGTCAGTGACGCCATCTGCGTCGACGTCGATAGAGTAGGAGGTGGCACTGCTCTCATTGTTGAAGCTGGCCTCGATCCGCTCGTCGATGGCGGAATTAGCTGCAACGACGGCCTGGTCGCGGAACTGAAGATTACTCACGCTTCTGATGTTAGCGGTGCTGAGAAACATCGCGGACACGATGACCAGCGTGACCAGCGTCAGCAGGATAAGGCTGATCGCCAGGGTAACGCCCCTCTGTTTGCGCGCGCCGATTGCCCGGCGGCTCCGGATCAGGGTCATGGCGGAATCTCCCGACGGGCTGTCACGTTGATGAGCCTCAGGGCTGAAGTAAACATTTGCCTGCGGTAGCCGGGCACAAGAGTCTTGAGATCGCAACCGGCTATTGAGCTACCAATCGCACACATGGAGGGTGCGGCCCCAAATTCATAGAGCCGCGGATCAGTAAAGCCGGCCACCGGCTCCTGGCCCCGAGCCAGGATGTGAATACGCGCGACTACGGCGTTCATCAGCTGGGCATTGGTACAGGGCAGGAGGTCCTGGCAACGGATGAACAACCCGTCCGGACTGCCGTCGCCGCGGTTCCTGGGCGTCGAAAGATCGTAAGGGTCAGTGAATATCACCGCTGCAGAGGGGTTCACCGGTTCACCAGTCTTGCTGATGTTGTCGATGCCCAACTCCACCCTGAAGCCTTCGATTCCCTCCACCACCGGCTCGGCAGGCAGTTGTCCCGGCACCCCGCCGCTCAGGCCAAAACGCGAGCGGACCAGCGTGGGAATGCCGTCTCCCGGACTGGTCGCGTAGGACCGCACGTAATAGATGTTCGACACGAAACGGCGGACGCCTGCTAGCGTCGTGCAGTCGCGTTTTTTCAGGTTGAGTTCACCAGTGACGTTGGAGAGCCGGAAAAGCGTCGCGGGTGGTGTGATGCCGGTCGCGGGATCCTCGGCCGGATCCAGTTCGTCCTCGCAGAGCGAATTCTGGAAGCGCAGTTCAGCAGAGCCGGCGCTGACGGGAGCGCAGTCCCCCACCCCGAGTGTGTAGGGCTCGCAGGTGGCGGCATGACGCACGACCAGCACGTCTGTTCCCGCCACCTTATCCTGGACGATGGAAGGGCAAAAAGTGCCTGATTCGTAGGTTTGCAGCGGTACGGCGATGAGTGCGTTGCGATAACTGGTCGTCCATGAGCCAAAGGCCAGGCACGGGTTGGGGGCGGCTTCGGTCAGGATCGGCAAATCATCCGGAGGATCCTTATGAGACAGGTCGCTGAAGCGGGGCACGTGGTTGATCCAGTATCCCGAGTGCCACGCGTCCTCGCGCAGCGCCTGCATGGCGAAGCGCCCGTTCTCTATCATGGAGTTGTTTCGGGCGATGTCCCGATTGCTACGGCTGGCATTAACGAACAGGCTGACCAGCGCGATGACGATGATGGAGCCGATGGCCAGGGAGATCATCAACTCGACCAGCGAGAACCCGGTCATGTCCTCCTTGTCCGTCCGCACGTACGACCTCACAGCAGCCTCGCAATGCGCACGGTTGATACCAGCTCACGGCGACAGAGGTCGGCCGTGCAGGGCGTTCCGGCCGCCCCGTCGTACAGCCCGTTACCACAGGTGGTTGACGTAATGGCGGCCCCGTCGTCAGGACCACCAATGGGCGCCAGGCCCTGCCAGACAACCGCCACGCGGTATAGGGATCCAGCGACTATGGCCTCGACACACCCCCTGCCATTGGTCAGGGTACCCACCTGTGCGCCACTGAGGGTGGTCGAGGCTCCCTGCAGCAGGTCACACCATTCGCGCACGTCCGACTGCGTTCGGGTGCCCGCCGCCGTCAGCGTGGCGCAGTTTGAACCGGTCCCGATCGGGCCGTTGGTGACGTACTCTCCGACACCAATGCGGTTGGCGAGCATGCGCTCGCTGATGTCGGCCAACAGCACCGCCGCCTGAGCTCGTTGGTAGGCCTCGATCTGGGCGATCTGCAGACGGGCCTGCAGGGCAACCAGGCCGAGCAAGCCCGTGATCAGGATCACCATGGTGATCAGCACCTCGACCAGAGTGGCGCCCTGCTCGTTGCCGCGCCCACCGACGGCTGACGGACTCATTACCACTTGTCCTCGGGGCAGCGCCGACCATCGCTGCCCAGGTAAAGCGTCCCGTCCTCGACCATGCGCCCCTTGGGCGTAAAGATCACCACATAGGCCGGCACGGTGGTGGTGATCACCGTGCACGCCGCATCCAGCGCCTTGCCGAGGTCGATCACCGGGGTTTCATAGTTCACCGACACCTCGCTGGGAAGGGTGTAGCCCAGGGCAGCCCAGCTCCCATACCCACGATTGGCCATGAAGTACTGCTGCTCAACCGTATTGATGTCCATCATGATCGCCTGCGCGGCACGCCGGTTGCCCTTGCGGATCGAGGATTGGTAGGTACTGACCGCGATGGTGGTCAGTATGGCCACCACCGCAATAGTGATCATCAACTCGATCAGGGTGAAGCCGCGCGCGGGGCGGCCACGAAATCTGCCAATTTCCATGGCTTTATCCTAGATTCGGGAAGCACCGGAACGTATCCGCTTCCGACGAGCGGATCAGAAACCGGGTTGAGCGGTCCCTGCAAGCTCATGATTTGTCATAATATCTCAGCTCCCCAGCGGATTTCCGGCAGCACGCCGGGCCGCCCGGCCTCCGCCTTCGCCGTCAGTGCCACCCTGGAGCCCACCGCCAGCAGGCTTGCCCCCCGATAGACCAGCGGGTAGCGGTTGCGCAGCCAGGGCGGCACGCCCAGCTCACGCAGCAGGTCGCGCACTCGGCTGGGGCGCCGCCCAGGGGCCCATGCCAACCTGCTTTCCAGTTCGCCAAAGCGCAGCTCCAGCGTCTCGCCGGGTGCCTGCAGGGCAATGCCCTCGCCCTCGCGGAGGGTCAGCCGCACCGACAGCCCGGGCAGTTCCAGCTGCTCATCGGGCACGATCGGGACGGGGTCGGTCAGCGGCGCCGCCAACGGGGGCTGGGCAAAC